>CAZVOU010000295.1:0-2266 GCA_964628605.1 uncultured Syntrophaceae bacterium | reverse complement strand
TTGAAAGCATGAACTCAACCGGTCGTGAACTCACACAAGCCGACCTGATCCGCAATTACATTCTCATGAATCTAGAACCGGCGAAGCAGAACGAGCTATACGAGTTTCACTGGCGTCCGATGGAAGAGCATTTCGGTCAAGACTTCTACGCCGCTCATTTCGACGCTTTCATCCGTCATTATCTCACCATGAAGACCGGCGTCATTCCAAACATCTCTTCCGTATATGAAGCATTCAAGAGTTACGCACGTAGCCCTGAAATTTCGGCACACGTTATCGATGTGCTTCTTCAGGACATAGCAACATTTGCCGGTTATTTCTGTAATATGGCCTTCCGAAAGGAGCAGGATGCTGAACTGAAATTATGTTTCAGTGATCTGTCCGAACTCAAGGTCGATGTAGCCTATCCCCTACTTCTCGAACTATATCACGACTATAAAAAAAGACTTCTAACAAAGAAGGACTTCATAAATACGCTGCGCCTAATCGAATCTTACGTTTTCCGCCGGGCTGTTTGCGGCATTCCAACGAATTCCTTGAACAAGGTATTCTCTACCTTTTCGCGAAATCTGCCCAAGGATAGATATTTGGAGGGCATTCAGGCTCATTTGATGCTTTTGCCTTCCTACAGAAAATTTCCGACTGATGAAGAGTTTCGCCGCGAATTGCAAACTCGCGACATTTATAATTTCCGTAACCGCCGCTACCTGTTCCGGAAACTTGAAAACTATGACACTAAAGAACCCGTAAATGTGAACAACTACACTATTGAACACATACTCCCACAGAACCCCAATCTCTCACAATCATGGCGCGACTCCTTGGGCCCGGAATGGAAGCGTATACACGAGGAGTTGCTCCACACAATCGGAAATCTGACCCTGACTGGCTACAACTCCGAATACGGTGCTTACAGTTTTACCGAAAAAAGAGACATGAAAGGTGGTTTCCGTCAAAGCACGTTAAAGCTGAACAGGGGCCTGGGCGACTTGACCGACTGGAATGAGCCCGCCATAAAACAACGAGCCAGCAGCCTTGCAGCCGAAGCTCTGAATGTATGGACATGCCCCCAACTTTCCGATGAAACCCTCGACAGATACCGCCCACTGCCGCCGACCACTTCCAAGTATTCCTTGAATGATCACCCTCATTTACTTTCCGGTCCCTCGGCAGTGCTCTTCAACAAATTACGGAGCGCAATATTGGAACTCAACCCTGTGATCAGGGAAGACATTCTCAAGCTCTATGTCGCTTACAAGGCAGAAACAAATTTCGTGGATATCCAGGGACAGGCTAAACGATTACGACTGACACTTAACATGAAGTTCAACGAACTACATGATCCCCACGGCATGTGCAAGGATATCAGCAACCTAGGGAAATGGGGGAATGGCGACGTCGGAGTTGATTTTGATTCGGTAGAGGACATACCGTACGTTCTCGGGCTGATACGCCAATCCTTCGAAAAGCAGTTGGCTGATCCAGGAGCATGAATCCATGGCCACTACAGACTCGAAATGTAACTACAAAACCGGGTTTGATCTTAAGATAGATTTGTCGCAAGGGCATTACCCCGCTACCTCCCACGGTGCTTCCCAAAAGTTTTTTCGGGAATCGACTCATAGCCAAGGCATGAACATGCATTACGTTCATGGCATGCCAGTCGAGAGAGCTTGCGAACTTCTCGGCACAGGGAGTGCCAGTCTTGCCGGAATATTCCAACGAGTAGCAGGTTTGTTCGCAGACATTCGAAACAAACTGGTCGAGGAATACCGCAGTGCGGCTGTTTGCTGCTGACAAATTAAGCATTTTTCAATTCGGCAAGAACAGGTGGGCTCAGGTTCCATTAGTTATCTTTGGAAAGGACCCGCTGCCGGGAACTCTGGTTGCGGACAGGTATATTGCCTGCAACAAGGTTCCTGAGCTAGTCAGTACTGTTACGCCCACCTGCTTAGAGACATGGAGGATGCGGAGAGAGAGTTTCCAGATGACTCCGAAGTTTTTACATTTGCGGCTATAGTAATACCGCTGCTCAATAGCGCAATGAAACTTAGTCAAAAACCCATATCAGACGGGGAGTTCTATTCTGAATCATCCCGAGTATGAAACCAGATACCGGAAGCCATGAATCATCCGGCGCATCACTTGGGTATGCGCAGGATTCAGGATATTTTCCTTAAAAACCATGACAGGCTTTATCACTGGTCTTTAAACCGAACAATCCTCGCTGAGAACAACTTGGCGGAACGCGACTTACGGCCTTCTG
>CAZVOU010000294.1:0-14730 GCA_964628605.1 uncultured Syntrophaceae bacterium | reverse complement strand
TGTGAGCTTCCGCTCGCAATAGCGGCTTGCCCCACAGGCGCTATCAAGCCCGCTAAAACAGCTACCGGTCTGAAGTCACTCGAAGTCAACGGCGAGCGTTGCATGTTCTGTGGTAACTGTTACACCATGTGCGCCGCTATGCCTCTGGCCGACGACGTTGGAAGTGGCGTCGCCATTCTTGTCGGTGGCAAGCTTTCCAACAGAATCAGCAAACCCAAGTTCTCCAAGGTCGTCATTCCTTTCATTCCGAATGAACCGCCTCGATGGGACACCACAGTAGCGGCAGTCAAGAACATCCTCGATGTCTACAAGGCTGATGCCCGCAAGTATGAAAGACTGGGCGAATGGGCAGAGAGAATCGGTTGGGAAAGATTCTTCGAGAAAACCAACATACCGTTCACCCATCACCTGATTGACGACTATCGCTTTGCATATACAACCTGGCGTCAGTCAACCCAGTTCAAATTCTAGTTATTTTTTCGGTGGAAAGGAGCTTTCCATGACCGAAGACGAAGCAAGACAATTAATCCTTGAGACCTTAAAGGCTAAATCTAAAAGCAAGTCCAAGTTTTACCTAAAGGACTTTTATGCCATCTGTCCGGACATGAAAAACCGGGATGTCAAGAACCTGGTGAATAAAATGGTTATGGAAGGACACCTGGAATACTGGTCAAGTGGAAGCACCACGCTGATCGGGCTTAAAGGCATGGGAAAACAGCATGCTGAAGAGGATCAGGCTGAATAGTTAACATGATACAAATTTGGTGATTTTGATTCACGGGGAAGCAATCGAAAGGTTCTTCCCCGTTTTTTATTATATTCAGGAGCCTTTAGCGCCGGCGCGCAAACAATCCTGATCTCCACTCACCACTGGATCTGCCTTCTATTTTCTCAAATCCTTCTTTTCCGAAGGCTTCGATCACCTCGGCAAACATTGTTTCGAATATGCCCGACACCAACAGAAGATTGGATGAATTGGCGCAGAGGTCTTTCCGTATCCTCAGGAGCAAAGGGGCCACGAGGTTGGCCATCACCATGTCAAAACTGCCTTTTACAGATTCAACGCCACCCAGACAGTGAAAAACGGCGCCTCCGACAGCTTCATCAGGACTGACTTTATTTACATCACAATTTCGTTTTGCAACATGAACGGCAATCGGGTCTATGTCTACTGCAACAGCGCATTCTGCTCCCAAGAGGATGGAAGCGATGCTGAGAATACCCACCCCGGATCCCACATCCAAGACCTTCGGAGGTTGCATTCCCCCTGTTAGTCGAATCATGGCCACTTCAAGAAGTTCCAGGGCCATTATCGTGGTTGGATGGTCGCCTAACCCAAAGGCCGCTCCAGGATCTATTACAATTGGAATTCGGTCTTCAGAAGTTTTGTGGGACTCCCAAAAAGGGACAATTCTCAATTTATTGCCGGCGTTAACCGATTGAAATCCCTGATTCCACCATTTGTTGGTTTGGGGCGGGCGGGTTTTCCGTTTGTTCTTTGCTGAATCAGACATGAGCATTCACAACGGGATTTCAAAAACAGGAAACCTCGTATTGTTCCTGGTGGAGGTTTGGATCCGGATTGGGGTGAATCATAATGTTATGCTTGTGCTGAATCTGGACTATTTTGTCATTTTCCTGCTCAAACAGTATTTTGATTATTTCCGGATGTGCGGTGACTTTCATTGCCCCGACACAGTCATAGGACATGTTTTTTACTATGGCCCGCAGTATTTCATAGCAAACAGTGGTCTTTGATTTGAGAAAACCCTTGCCCTCACAGTAAGGACATTGCACACACAGGGTTCTGGTGAGACTTTCACGAGTCCTTTTTCTGGTCATCTGAACAAGACCCAGCTCTGATATTTTCAGGATGTTTGTTTTCTGTTTATCTTTCTTTAAGGCCTCCATCAGGGCATTGGAGACTTTTTCCCTGTCAGCCTGCCTGTCCATGTCTATAAAATCTACTATGATTATCCCACCAATGTTCCTGAGACGTAACTGATAGGCTATCTCCTTGGCAGCTTCCAGATTTGTTTTCAGTATGGTCTCCTGCAGGTTTCTTTTGCCAACATATCTCCCTGTGTTCACATCTATGGCCACAAGCGCTTCCGTAAAATCTATGTTGATGTAACCACCCGATTTCAGCCACACCTTGCGTCCGAGAGCCTTGTTCAGTTCCATTTCTATGCCGTAATAGTCAAAAATAGGCTCTGCGCCTTCATACAATTCTACACAAGGCCTCAGAGACGGCATAAAAGTGTCGATGAATTCCATTATTCTCTGAATTTGTTCAGGTGAGTCTATGACCAGCCTGGTAACATTTTCTGTGAACAGATCCCTGACTCCCCTAAGGCACAGATCGAGATCTTCATAAATCAGATTGGGCGCAGGCGAACGTTTTTCCTTTTCGAGAATTCGGTCCCATGTGCCCTGAAGGAACGTGAGATCTGCCTTGAGCTTGTCAACATTTTCATGCTCGCTGACCGTTCTTACAATGATTCCACAGGAAGGCGGCTTTATCTCGCTGATAATGTCCTTTAATCTCAGCCTTTCTGACTCATTCTCTATTCGGCGGGATATACCGATATGATCGACGGTTGGCATGTAGACGAGGTATCTTCCTGGGATGGAAACATGGGATGTTATTCTGGCTCCTTTTGTTCCTAGAGGCTCTTTGGATATCTGGACCAGAATGTCCTCCCCCTCTTCTATCAGATCCTCTATAGGCGAAAAGAAAGGGATATGTTCTTCCATTCCCTCTGACATCGACATGTTTTCTTCATGAGCTTCTTCTTCGGAGTCTTCACTGGCCATCATGTTAAAATCATTTGAATGGTGATAGACATCACCAACATAAAGAAAGGCCGCTCGAGGCAATCCTATATCTACGAAGGCCGCCTGCATACCAGGCAACACTTTTATGACCTGACCCTTGTAGATATTTCCTACTATTCCCCTTTCGCCCTTGCGTTCCAGATGTATCTCCGCAACCTGACCATCCTCCAGCAAAGCCAGGCGGGTCTCTCTGTCAGTCACATTCATTATAATTTCACTGGCCATCTAGCGTTCCTTGTTAGTGGGCTTAACTATCTCCCAATACAACTGATTTTTTCACAATCTCCAAGTTCTGGGCGCGCGAGGAATCAAATCCGAAAATGGCGGACAACGCTTCAAATGGATTCAAAGAACCTGTGACGCTGGATAACATTGTCAATCTGATGGAATCATCCAGAATATCAATGCCGGAAATCCACTCCTTGATATTTCTTGTTCTCTTTTTCCCTTTCCTCTCAGAAACAACTTCTATGATATCAGACTCATGGTATTTCCGAACATGATCCCCTACAAATTCGATGTCGCCCAACTGGTCATGTTTGATTTCATAAATTATCTTGGTAATGTTAGCAGAAACCGACTTCTCATTCAATGAAGTTTCACTGATTCGGAACACTTCGAGCCCGGTTGGAAGTGACCTACCAAGAAGGTCAAGAATTTCCTCTGGTTTTAGAGGACACCCTATTGTTTCAAAATCCATCAATTCGCATTCACTCTCAATCCCGAAACTGGTCGGGGGAGAGAACCTCATTTTGGGATGAGGATGAAAACCCTGGGAATAGGCCAAAGCTATGTTCAACCTTCTAAAAGCCCTGTAGAATGCTTTTGCAATGTCATGATGACCGACAAATTTCATATAAAGTTTTTTGGAAAACTGGAGCCGGAAAGACCTTCTTTCTGATGCGGTGGAACCGTCTATATCCGGGCTCTTTTCAGGACAGACCGGTTCTGTCCCACTTGCCGGTCGATTGCGAATTTCCTTAAAATCGCACACTCCGCATGAAGAACAGATTCCGTGTCGGCAGTCCCCTGTGTTGAGTTCATTTAATGCTTTGTTCCACTCGTCAGAGAGGTATTGCCTGGAAATCCTTGAATCCACGTAGTCCCATGGCAGACTTTCGTCAAGACTTCTCTCCCTAAGCCAATAAGCGGGGTCTATCCCCAAGGATGAGAAAGAATCCATCCATACCTGAAAATTAAGCCGGTCACCCCACCCATCAAATCGGGCGCCTGATTCATAGGCTTTTTGAACAACTGCCCCGAGACTCTCATCCCCGCGGGCAAAAACTCCCTCCAGGAATGAAGCCTTGGGATCATGACATTTTAACAGGGAAGCCTTCTTACCAAGGGCCAGTCGCAAATAGTTCTGTTTGCTCCGCGTTTCTTCCATCGATATTTGTCGTACCCACTGAAACGGCGTGTGGGCTTTGGGCACAAATGTCGAAACAGAGGCCCTAACAGTGCCTCCCTTGGCCCATTTGGCCGCCTTGGATATTAGTTCGGCCATTCCGTCAAGGTCTGAGTCGGTTTCGGTGGGCAGCCCTATCATGAAATAAAGCTTTATCCCTTGCCACCCAAGTTTAAATGCTGAGTCAACAGCTTTCTTGAGATCCTCCTCGGTATTGCCCTTGTTTATGACCCGCCGCAGACGATCCGTGCCGGCTTCCGGAGCCAACGTGAACCCTGTCTTTCTAACCTTTCGTATCTGTTCAGCCAATTCGCTATCGAAGGTGTCAGTCCTTAGCGATGGCAGGGAAATTGCTACCCTGGAATCTGTAAATTGGTTTGTCAGCTTTTTGACCAAGGGGCTTATCTGCGAATAGTCACCTGTCGATAACGATAGTAAAGAAATCTCGTCCCAACCCGTATGAGCCAATGATTCTTCTGCGATGTTCATCACAGTGGACATTCGACGCTCCCTGACGGGTCTATAAATCATTCCGGCCTGACAGAAACGACAACCTCGAGTGCAACCGCGGGCAACCTCTATGCCAATGCGGTCATGAGCTATTCCACAGATGGGAGTTACTAATCGAGTTGGAAAACCAACACTCTCCAGATCCTTTACTATCCTTTTGGTCACTGTTTTGCCCGAGACCGCCACAGATGGAACAAAAACACCCGGAATTTCCGACCATTTTTTCAAAAGCTCCACTCTCTCGGTCCCGGAGGATTTCCAGTCTATTTGAGCCTGTATCATCTCCACCAGGACTTCTTCGCCATCACCGATTACCATGGCGTCAAAAAATCGTGACAATGGAAGTGGATTGAAGCAGATTGGGCCACCCGCAATCACAAAAGGGTGGTCACGGCTGCGATCAGACTCCAATATCGGAATCCTTCCCAAGTCGAGCATTTGGAGCACATTGGTGGCGCACAATTCATATTGCAGTGAGAAACCGATGAGGTCGAGTGCGTGGAGTGGAGTGCGTGTTTCCAGGGTGACCAGCGGATTGCCGGAATCCCGCAGGAGTTTTTCCATGTCAATCCATGGAGCGAACACCCTTTCCGCATATACATCCTGACAGCCGTTTGCCACCGAATAAAGTATCTTTAACCCCAGATGTGACATTCCGATTTCGTAGACATCAGGAAAAGCCAACGCCATGCGCAGTTTCACCGAGTGTACGTCTTTTGTGACCGAGTTTAGTTCCGACCCTATGTAGCGCGCCGGCTTTTCTACAAGTTTTAAAAGATTATGATTGATTTTGGAGTCAATCGGTATATTCTTATGATCACTGGATATATGAAAATATTTAGCCATTAAGCGTGTTTTTGTACTCCTGGGTTTACCACTATATTTTTTACGTCTGATGATAACATATGGAAGATGTCACGAAATAGAGCCATATCCCTTTTTTTGGGCGGCATGGTCGCCGCAGCAACTTTCGCAACTGGATTGTGGATGATGATATTCGGGTCTTTGTTTCCTCAATCCGATCTCATTTTTGTCGTTTCACTGGCGATATCACCATTAGCCGTTGTCGCTGTCGTCGCCGGTTTTCTTGTTTGGTGGATTAGCCTGTTTCTGTTGACCCTTATCTGGAGTGACTCAACCAATGATCCCTCTGACAAAGTCAACTGACGCAGACGTATGGTCGAGAACTACCGTGAATTAACTTTTCGAGACCATCTACGACCAAACATTCAGGATGGCGGCTTTTTTTCCGGAGGTCAATTTGAGCAAGTATGAAACTCATCCACTGTACAAGATCATGCATCCCAGGAGCATAGCCTTTTGGGGAGCGTCCAACAACTCAATGGTCATGGGCAGTGTCCAATTGTCTCACGTGCTGTCAATGGGGTTTGACGGCCCAGTATACCCGATTCACCCGAAACATAAGATAATACAAGGTTTGCAAGCATATTCCAAGGTGTCCGAAGTCCCAGGTCCCGTGGACCTGGCCGTTCTCATCCTACCCACTCATGTCGTTCCTGAAGTTCTAGAGGATTGCGGCAAGTTCGGCATCGATCGAGCCATAATTGTTTCTGCAGGGTTTGGGGAACAGGAAGGCAGCCATGGCAAGGAACTACAGCAGCAAATCGTCGATATTGCCAACAGGTACGGCATTCGATTCGTAGGCCCGAACTGCATAGGAGTAGTTAATCCTTACCATAAACTCAATACAACTTTTTTTGCTTACGACTCCAAGCCCGGATTCATAGGCATGGCTTCTCAAAGTGGGAGCTTCATTACCCAGATGTTTGCTCACCTGGATAAATTCGGTCTTGGCTACAGTGAGGGGTTCAGTCTCGGGAACGAAGCAATGACCGACCTCACTGACTGCATTGAATACTTGGCAGAATCAGAGGAAACAAAGGTAATAGCGCTTTATATAGAGGGCATAAGACGTGGTCGTGAATTTGTTCGAGTGGCCTCTGAAGTATCGCGCAAAAAACCGATTGTGGCATTTTATGTTGGTGGATCGGAATCCGGGAGTCGCGCCGGTATGTCGCATACAGGCGCCATGGCAGGATCGGACGCGTTGTATGACGGAATCTTCAAACAGTCGGGCATAATACGCGCTCGTTCAATAGAGGAACTTTTTGACTTTTGCTACGTGCTGGGAAGCCAGCCTCTACCTCGGGGCTCCAACCTGGCCATCCTCACTCATTCAGGAGGTCCGGGCGCCGCCGCTTCCGACGCCTCTGAACGGGCCGGACTAACCCTGGCTGCCTTTTCTCCGGAGACCTGCGAAAAATTACAGGCCCTCGTGCCTGGAACAGCAAGCATAAAAAACCCTGTTGACCTCACTTTTTCTAAGAATTACAGCGACTACCTCGGAACCATGCCAGAGATTCTGCTTTCAGATGAAAATGTGGATTCACTTTTCATTTACTGTCTCATGCCTCATCAGAGAGTGATTCAGGCTGTAGTAGGAGCTGGAGTAGATGAGAACCAGGCTGGCGCTTTTGCAGACCAATACGTAAAGATCCAAACCGATGCGGTAACAGCTATCGCCGCAAAGTACGGGAAACCGGTAGTTGGGGGAAGTTATTGTGACAGATCTGAGTTTTTTGTCAGACAACTTCAGGACAGCGGTTTACCTGTCCTGGCCAGCCCTGAGAGAGCAGTCACCGCCATGGGGGCTCTTGCCGGATACGCAAAATGGAGACGTGATCACCAGAACGATTAATCACGTGGTAGACCGGATTCCTTGGGGAAACCTTTGATGTGCCAGATCCAGAGTGACAAACGTTGAAAAAATTTTTCCTTTATTTCTCTGGATCTGCCCAGTGTAAGAATTGTCCCCAATCCCAGGACAATGGTATTCAATGTCAAATTTATCGTGAGTGCTGTTTTTAGAATTATTTCTCCAGGCTTTCCATATCGTTTCCTGAAAAAGATGTACCGGGATCGATAATATTCGATTCTTGGAGCCGCATTATACTTTTTAGCGGTGGCTCCCTGGAGATGAACCGCTCTTGCGTCTGGATCATGGTAAACCAAAAGGCCCGATTTTCTCATACGGTAGGCCAGGTCAGTTTCTTCAAAGAAAAAGAAATAAGCCTCATCAAATCCCCGCATGTTCTCCCACGCTTCCCGGCTAATTAAAATAACGGCGCCAATCAGGGTCTCAACCTCTATAGGGCCTGAAGGTCTAAGATTTCGACCGGGATAGCGTCGGGGAAATAACACTTTCAGGATTCCCCTTCCAACAAGCTCTGTCAATAGGGTTGGGGTGGCCTCGTATGATGTCTGTGGGGTTGTGTCCTTGTTTAATAACTGTGGACCGACCATTCCTATTGAAGGGTTCGATTCCATTGTCCGGATCAACCTTGATGCGCAATCTTTCCGTAGCATGGCGTCGGAGTTGACCAACAGAATTGATTTGCCTGTAGAGCTATCGAATCCAAGATTGTTGGCTTTGGCAAATCCAAGGTTTCTACCTGCTTCAATCAGGAGAACATCGGGGAATTTTTCCCTGACCATTGAGACCGAGTCATCGGTGGAACCATTGTCCACGACTATGACCTGGAGGGTCTTCATGACCTCGGATTCAAATATATGCCTGAGACAATCGGAAAGAAGGCGTGACGTATTTCTGTTGACAACAATTATTGAAAGGGTATCAGCGGCTGCATCTATATTGTGGGGCATTTTCCTTGAATTCGATGAGAAAATGTTTGTTATCCTCCGATGCTGTTCATCCCATCCGACAGGGAAGAAAGGTGAGTCGCCCTGCCAACCGGCTTGGAATACACCGCGTTTCTTATTATTTCCGCTATGGCCTTTCTGCCCAAACCCGACCTCAGCGAGGATTTCAGATCTATCTCTCTTGAACTGAGCAGACATGGACGTAAAGCGCCTTTGGCAGTCAATCTAAGTCTGTTGCACGTCCCGCAGAAATGTCCTGTCACCGGGTCTATGACCCCAATTCCTCCTTTGGCGCCCGCGAGACGGAACATGCTCGCAGGGCCGTCCATCGGGCCTCTCTCCACTGGAAACAGTTGGCCGACTTCGCTGCGGATCATGTCCAGAGCCTTAAAGGCGCTGAAAGAGTCCGGCGGATTCAGTGGAGCGTGCTCTCCACCAAAAGGCATACGTTCTATGAATCTGACGTCCACAGGATGATCCATTGTAATCCGGGCAAATTCCGGAACGTCAGGCTCATTGACACCCTTTAGCAGGACGACATTTATCTTCACTGGATGAAACCCGCACTCAAGCGCTTTCTTTATTCCATCAACGACTGTGCCCAGCATGTCTTTACCGGTGATGGATGCAAAAACCTCACGTCTCAGCGAGTCCAGGCTTATATTGATTCTGTTAAGTCCGGCGCTCTTGAGATCCGCAGCCATAGCGGGTAATAGCGCTCCGTTAGTGGTCAATCCAACGTCCATTATCGAATCTATAGCCGTAAGATTACGGATGAAATCGACCACCCCACGACGGACCAGAGGCTCGCCTCCGGTAACCCTGATCTTACGGATCCCTAACTCGGCAGCCACACTCACAATTTCAAGGATTTCCTCGTAACGCAAAATGTCAGTGTGAGATAGTAGGGGGACACCTTCCGGTGGACGACAATAGACACACCTGAAGTTGCACAGGTCTGTTATGGATACACGCAGATAGTCTATTTTTCTGTTGAATGGATCTATAAGGTTGTTGTTCATTACAATATCCGGATGAATTCTGGATGAGGTCTTTCATCCGCTTTTTCTCTACATCATCAATCCAAATGTAGTTTACTCATCACAAACAATAATTCAATCATAGCTTGGCTATAAGGTCAACAATAGAGGACGGTGTTTTTCCGAATAATCTGATGAGGGGCACTTTTCCTAAAGTCCCTCTATCGAAAATGGCGTCGGGGACTCCGCTCAGTTCTTCCATGACATCCTGCACGCCCCACGCCAATGTGCTTCCTTCCTCCTTCTGCAAATCCGGGGGTGTTCTGCGTCGATCAAATTCGGCGACTGAATATCCCAACGCCTGGATCCTTTTCACAAGCGTGTCTGAGTAGATTATCGTCATGGCGGCTCTTCGTTTAGGATCGTATTCCATTGCGGCCAGCACGAGATAATGTATTTGCCTGGAAGCCCCAAACCGTGGGGATCTTAGAATCGCTATGGTATTCACAAGTTGAATGATTCGTCCGGGAAATGATGCGACATCATGAACCGACTCGGCATGAGGTATGGCATAAGCCAGATTCGACTGAACCTCCGGTATGAGGTGTCCGATATTCAAACGTTTCAGTCGCTCAATGGCTATGTCAAGTTCCTCTATCACATTTGTTCTCTCTATTTCCCTGGTTATGGACGCAAAATGGTTCAGAGGCCCTATTCCGTGTCCGATACCAAGAGAAAACCGCAATGCCCTGTAGAGGTATCTGCGAGCCTTGTCTATGCAGTCCATCAGAGGCAACCCACGCGCCATGAACGTTGCTATTGCAGCAGACAGCGTGCATCCCGTCCCGTGAGTGTGGCGAGTCCGAACCCGTTGTGTCTCAAACTCGTAATCCTGAACGCCGTCATGCAAAACGTCTATCGGCGCGTTCGGCAAATGTCCACCCTTGATAAGAACAAATTGGGGGCCCATTTTTCTTATTTTCTTGGCGGCCTTCTTCATATCTGAAACGTTGGAAATAGTTTTTCCGATAAAGGCTTCAGCTTCGGGAATATTAGGGGTAAGAAGGTAGCATTGCGGGAAGATGTTCTTGATCATTGCTGCCCTCGCCTCTTCGTCCAAGAGTATGGCTCCGCTCTTTGAAATCATTACCGGATCGACTATGAGCCTCTCAATTTTGTATTCTTTGAGCTTTTGCGCAACCGTATCGACTATGGCCGCGTTACCCAGCATACCGGTCTTAACGCAGTCAGCCCCTATATCTCCTAGAACGGCGTCTATCTGTTGTGAAACAAATTCCGTATCCATCATCCTTACGGCTTGCACCCCGAGAGTATTCTGCGCCGTAAGAGCAGTGATTACACTCATCGCATAACCACCCAATGACAAAATCGTCTTTATGTCAGCCTGAATACCGGCGCCTCCGCTTGAATCAGACCCTGCTATTGAGAGAACCTTGTTCATTCGTTACCCTGACTTAAACATTGTTGCTGAAAGTGTTGGAATTTTAAAAAAACTATTATAATCTAATTCCAATGATCTTTCCACGTTTTAGCGTCATCTCTTCTGCATTTTGTATTATTTTACATTTTGGTTTATAAAATTGTCCGTTTCGTAAATGAAAGGACACCCCAATCACCCAGCCAATTACTTCATAATTGACTTTGGCTGTGAATTTGGTCTTTTACGTTGTATTGTCTAGTGTGCGAGGGCCTTTCGTGACGTGGGGCGCTCATCTTTCAGGAGAATTAAGATTGAACGAGAGCTTGATAAAAAAAGTTAAACCGGCCTCAATTCTTGTTGCCGGTGATGTTATGGTGGATGAATATGTTTTAGGCGATGTGGAGAGAATTTCTCCGGAATCTCCCGTTCCAGTGCTGGTCGCCAAACAACGTCTGAGACGATTGGGCGGAGCAGGTAACGTTGTGCGCAACCTTGTCTCGATGGGGGCCACCGTAGCGTTGTTTGCCACGATAGGCTCAGATAGCGCCGGACAGTGGTTTAAAAAGCACTGCTACGAAATTGGTGTCGATACTTTCTGGCTTAAGACGGACAGACTCAGACCTACGACGGTTAAAACCCGTGTAGTGGCCAGAAATCAACAGATTGTTCGAATTGATGAGGAAAATACCGGTGTCATATCCCAGGAACTAGAAAAAACTCTCATTGATGAAATAAAGTCCGTTGTCCCTCAGGTCAAAGCTATCATCATATCGGATTACGGCAAGGGATTCCTGACCCAGAATGTTCTACAAACACTTCTTTCAGAGGCAAGGTCTGAAAACATTCCAGTGCTGGTGGACCCCAAGGGCATGGACTTCAGCAGATACCAAGGGGCTTCGTATATCACGCCTAACGTACGGGAAGCCTCGCTGGCCTCAGGCGTGGACATTACGGACAATCTGTCGATGGAATCAGCCGGAAAAACACTGCTAAAACAAACCAAAGCGGATGGAATAGTTCTTACCAAGGGCAGAGAAGGCATCAGTCTGATCACTCCAGGCGGAATGGAGCATTTTTCAGTCAAACCAGTTGAGATAGTGGATGTCACCGGGGCTGGAGACACTGTAATTTCAACCATAGCATTAGCTGTGGCGTCAGGACTGAGCATCCAGGACGCAGTTCAACTGGCGAATCTGGCTGCCTCCCTTGTAGTGGCAAGATTTGGAGCCGCCACCGTCACCCTTGAAGAAATGATCGACTCCATCAAATCTGAGAGCCTACAAAGAAAGATTATTTCATATTCTGATCTCGAGAGGACCCTGAGACACCACCGGATTCAGGGACACTCAATAGTGTTTACAAATGGATGTTACGACCTTTTCCATGCGGGTCATCTGCAATTACTGAAGAAAGCCGCTTCTTTCGGAGACATTCTCGTAGTGGGTGTGAACTCGGATAAATCGGTAAAACGCATAAAGGGCGAGCAAAGACCCATTGTGCCGGAAACTGATCGCCTATCGATCTTGAGCGCGCTTAATTTTGTCGATTATGTGGTGGCCTTTGATGAAGACACACCGCTGGAGTTGATAAAAGAGGTAAAACCGGATGTGCTGGTCAAAGGGGAGGATTGGAAAGGAAAACAGGTCGTTGGAGAGAAGTTAGTGGTGGAGAGGGGTGGAAGGGTCGAACTGGTGAAATTACTTCCTGGAATTTCCACAACTGAATTGATCAGAAAAATACAGAAATCCTGATAAATGAATTGGCGCTAGGCGTCGTTACTGTAAATTAAGTTTCATCTTTACAAAGACTCCGCATTTGTTACCATTCATTAATTGATGAAGCTGATGGAATTCCCGCTCACAGAGGAGCCTCCGGTCATGATGGCGGAGCATTATGCAAAAACACATGCAGTGATAGAATCGAAGGCCTGGTCTGTGGTCGGGGCTTTAGTTCTGGTTGTTGGACTTTACTGGGTCAGCCTCTACAGTTACCTGCTGTTCCACTTCCTGATAGAAATGTTTTCTGTGGCGGTCGCTCTTTGTATTTTCTTCATTGCGTGGAATTCCAGCTCCTATACCAAAAACGGATACCTGACGTTTGTGGGTATCGCCTATCTGTTTGTCGGTTTTTTTGATCTTCTGCATACTCTTGCCTATAAAGGCTCTGGAATCTTCCCGGGTGAAAGCGCAAACCTCCCTACCCAACTCTGGATATCGGCCAGGTATATAGAGAGCCTGTCACTGTTAGGGGCGATGTTTTTCTTCGATCGTCGGCCAAACCCGACCATTCAGATTATCGGCTATACAGCGGCAAGCGGCGCTCTACTAGTGTCAATCTTTTATTTCAATCTCTTTCCAACATGTTATGTCGATGGCTCAGGTCTTACTCATTTCAAGATTATGAGTGAGTACATTGTCTGCGGAACTCTGGCGGTTGTGTTAGCCCTACTGGCGCGAGCCAGATCGCGTTTTGAGCCGAGAGTTTTTGCCCTTCTTGTGGGGGCCGTATCGGTAACCATAGTTACCGAAATGGTTTTCACTCTCTATGTCTCGGTTTATGGATTTGCGAACCAGCTGGGACACTATTTAAAACTGCTGTCCTTTTACCTGGTTTATAAGGCCTTGATAGAGACCGGTTTTCGTGAACCCTATGCCCTCCTGTTTCGGGAACTGTCGCTGAAACGCTCAAAACTTGAGCTGGAAATATCTCGGAGAGAACAACTGGAGCAGGCTTTAAGGAGCAGCGAGGAACGTTACAGGATAGTTGCTGATTTTGCTTATGATTGGGAGTTCTGGATCGATCCTGAGGGTAATTTTGTCTATGTGTCACCTTCATGCGAACGGATAACCGGCCATACATTTCAGGAATTCCTGTCTAACCCTGGCCTGTTTGTGGAGATCGTGGTTGAAGAGGACAAACCCCTGGTAAAGGAGCACATGCGAGCTGTTTTGTCAGGAGAGCATGCTGAGCCTATCACATTCGATTTTCGCATTTGCCATACCAATGGTGAAATCAGGTGGATTAACCACTCGTGTCAGACGGTCACCGGTGGTGATGGGAGTAACCGGGGCAGAAGAGCGTCCAACCGTAATGTCACGCAAGTCAAACGAGCCATGGATATTGTGCGACAGGCGGATAGGCATAGAGCCGTGGCGGATCTGGCAGGAGGAATCGCTCATAACTTCAATAACCTTCTTCAGATAGTCATCAGTGGAATTGAGAATTCCATCAGTGATATGGAAGAAAGAGATTTGAAAAAAGCCAAGGATTCTCTTGAACTGATACTCGACAGTTGTGACAGGGGGGCTGACACTGTCAGAAAGCTCCTTCATTTTGCATCAACACGTTCGGACAGTCAAAACGACGGATTCAGGGTTCTGGATCTCTCAGAACTCGTGATGCATGCTTTGGAGGTATGTAGACCAATCTGGGGTGATGAATCGGCTCGTGATGGAAACAGAATCCGGGTAAATACGGATTTCCAGACGGACGTTTTCGTGAAGGGTCGCTTCGATCAACTCGCTGATGTGGTTATTTCGATTATTCGCAATGCCGTTGAGGCCATAGAGGCGCATGGTTCTGTTGATGTCAGTGTTTCCAGTGACATGAATGAAGGTGTTATCATCGTCAGGGACACGGGGGTTGGAATGAGCCCTGAGGATCAGAACCGGATTTTTACACCGTTTTTTACAACTAAAGTCGCGGCGGGATCAGGCCTGGCCTTGGCCACCGCTCTAAAAATAGTCAACAATCATGGTGGAAAAATCCTTGTCGATAGCGTTCTCGGGCACGGCGCCACATTCAGGATCAGGATTCCTCTGTCCCAGCAATGTCCCCAACCTGAATTCGATGAAGTTTACCATGAAGTCAGT
>CAZVOU010000293.1:0-1544 GCA_964628605.1 uncultured Syntrophaceae bacterium | reverse complement strand
ACGTTTCAAGTCGCGGAGTTGCTGTGCGACTTTGTTTGGGTAAACAGCTCCAGAAGTCTTTTTTCCTGGAAATAGACAAAGATGAGCTTGAGAGAGAGATTGCCAGGTTTCGTGATCCGATTCAGAATCTTGAATTCGGACATTTCAGCATTGAACTGGCTACGTCGTTGTATGTCCGGCTATTTGGAGACATTCTGGCAGATGTGCCCAAGGGTATTCCTTTAACCATAATACCGGATGGCATGTTGGCCACCCTGCCCTTTGAGGCTCTGGTTGTTGGCGGAACTGCCGTCTGGAAAAAAGGGACTCAAGGATTCCCCTACCCTGAAGGACTGACTTTCCTGGTAGATGAACATCCAGTCAGTTATTACCAGTCGCTCACCGCTTTGACTCTAGCAAGAACCGTAGGGTCGGCAGATCCTAAGACAGACAGCATGTTAGTGCTTGCTGACCCGGTTTTTTCAGATCAGGATACTAGAGTAAGTCAAGCTGGACAAGATGGCTCCACTAATAACAAAAGCGGATTGGAACCTGAACAAAAAAGCATTCTGTCAAACGGTGAAAATGCCGTCATGAAGATGGATCGTCTTCCCAAAACGCAGGAACTGGCCCAGAGGTTAAAGACTATCTTCGGGGAAGACTGCCTGCTTCTAACCGGATTTGAGGCAAACAAGCGCGATTTTATGAATAAAATCAGTCAAAAACTGGATTCTTTTGGCAACATTGTTTTTGCGACTCATGGCTCCACCTCCACAAAAACACCTGGCGTTCTAGAACCCTTTTTGGTTTTGACTATGATTCCTGAAGGATCAGATGGTTTTCTCAAGTTGTCTGACATCCTGACTCTAAGGATGAAGGCTGACATGGTGGTCTTGACCGCCTGCCAGACTGGATTAGGAAAAAATGTTTCAGGAGAGGGGATTATGAGTCTGGGCAGGGCTTTTCAGTATGCGGGAGCCAAGTCTGTGCTGATGACATTATGGGAGGTTGATGAGGACTCCGCAGTCAAACTCACCGAAAATTTTTTCTCTTCCCGGAAAGGTGGGCTCAGTAAGCTTGATGCGCTCAATGCGGCACGGCATGACATTCGGAGCAAAGGTTACAAGCACCCCTATTTCTGGAGTGGATTCATACTGGTAGGAGAGACCAACTGACATCTCACTACCGGCGCGTAGCATTAAAGGTATCTCATTTAACGCGGACCCTGAATCACTGTGATGAAAAAAAGAAATTGTTTGGTGGGAGCTTTGCCATCTCCATTACCAAAACCCTCGTAGATATTACATACCTATTCAGGGAGCCATGTATCCGACAAAAGTCATTTTCCAAACGGGGCTCCTGAATCTGTAACTCTTTATATTTCAAGGCTTTACTCCTCAATTGCTCAGACCAGCGCAACGATTTTTCAGAATTGATCATTTTCTTCCGATGGGGGCTTACTTTAGATTACACCTTAACAGAAAGGGACACCGAAAGTATTTTTGTCAGAAATCCACTTGGTTGACGAATTGGTTTGATGTGAGTCAGTTGGGGAATCAATGACC
>CAZVOU010000292.1:0-8448 GCA_964628605.1 uncultured Syntrophaceae bacterium | reverse complement strand
CTACACTAGCGCAGCTGAACGAGGCTGAATGAAAGACAAATACAACGCCGTAATCACCACCATTGATCCACCCATTTGCCTTACCGAACAGGGACCACTGCATGGACTGGATTTCGTGGTGAAGGATCTGTTCGATGTGGCCGGATTTCCGACATATGCCGGGAATCCGGAATATTCGGATCATCGCGGAATACCCCATAAGAATGCGGCGGCAGTGGACATTCTACTGAGAGCCGGAGGACGCCTTACCGGGAAAACGCATCTGCATGAACTCGCTTACGGCATAACAGGTATAAATCCGCATTTTGGCACGCCGACAAACCCACTTGATCCAAAGCGCATTCCCGGAGGATCAAGCTCAGGATCCGCAGTGGCTGTGGCTTCCGGACTGGTTCCTTTCGCGCTGGGAAGCGACACCGCGGGAAGCATTCGTGTTCCAGCGGGATTCTGTGGGATCTGGTCTCTACGCCCCACATTTGATCGCATACCTGTTAAAGGCTCAGTTCCGCTTTCTCCGTCCATGGACACTGTCGGCATTTTCGCTTGTGACAAGGAAACACTCACAAAAGTGGCCGGCGCAATGCTCACGCAGGACAATGGCCCCTACCCCAATGAACCGGTCTTAAAAAGAGCCCTGCTATCTGATGACATGTCCGGATGGGATACAAGTCTGGTCGAAGCTTTCCGGAGTGTCACCGAGGCCATACGGGATTTAGGGGCCAGAGTGGAAGTTTTCCCTGCCGAACTCCTGCAGGAATCGCTGGACGCTCAACGCACAGTTCAGTTTGCGGAGATTCTGGGTGTCCATGAAGATTGGCTGAACACCAGACGCCCAAGGCTTGGAGAAGATGTGGCCCTCCATATCGAAACAGCGTCAAAACTGTCTGGCGCCCAGATCGGGCGTGCCGTGTCGCAAAAAGCCCTTTTTACAGCCAGATTCATGAAAATGCTCGGTCATGACGGGATGTTTTTGCTTCCGGTGGCTGCAGGCCCTGCGCCACTTGTTTCAGACCTCGCTCAATTGGAAAGTTCTCTCAGATTTCGAATACAGACCCTGGCTATGAACACCATCGCAAGCGTGGCCGGACTGCCCGCCGTCACTATTCCATTCAGGGTAGGCAATGGTCTGAGCGTGGGAATTCAACTCGTCGGCAGGCATGGCTCAGACATTGGCCTGATTTCACTGGCAGGGAGATTAGCCGAGAAAACGAGGTTATGAACATCGAGCCCCGCTGATCACAGGTGAGTATTCCGGTAAAAACAGGGGCTCGTGTTCACTGGTCAGGTGTGTCTCAAAATGTTATTTTGGCTTGGCCCCGATGATTGTGTTCAATTCATCGTAAAAAGAGGTCGTGACTTTTGAAGCATGCTCCTGAACCTGCTCCATGAAGTATTTGTTGAATTCCTGGTTTGCCTTTTTCGCCGCCGTTATGTCTTTCTGACCCATCGGAGTCTTGTAATATTCGAGAATTTTATCCAACTCCGGTTCCGTGAGGGATGCGCCATAGATTTTTGCGTATATTTTGACGGCTTCCTCTGTGGGGGGAATTCGCTGAGACATCTGGTCGAAGAATTTATCCAGAAGAGTCTTGAACTTTTGGTCACTGGACTCGAACAACGCCGGAAACTTGGCCTTCAAGTCCTGTTCCGTCTCAAGGAAATTCTGGTTCAGCATTTCCTGCGACCCTTCCTGGGCCTGTTCTATCATCTCGTAAATTCCCTGTATTTTCATCAACTCAGCCAATTTGGCCTCTTTGGACTTGTCGTCGGCGCAAACATAGGAACCGTTAAAAGTAAACAGAGCCAGCGCCGGAAGCATTACAAGCAGTCTAAGTAATCTCATCATTTACCTCTCATGATCTTTAGGAAAGGTCCCAGCATTAAGGAAACCACCGTCTGAAAATATTACCCTGTCCAACATACCGCCCAAATCTCCAATAGCTTACCGCAATGGTGGATGTAAAGCCCAAACTGCTGGAAAAGATTTGGTTCGATACTTTTTAGTCATGAAAACCATTGCTCGCTTGAGAACGCCTGATTCAACAAGACCCCGATTTTTTGATCCGGAATCTTCTTGAAGCGAGCTTTCAACTTCATGGTGGAAAACCAGATCAGGTTGTGACATAACTGCTTAATAAAGAATTATGTCATCAGGTTTATTACAATGGTTGATTACAAAATCAGCGGTTCATATTACCGATCCTTGACCAGGAACATTGCATTGATAATCGTCAGTGTCTCAGTCATCCCCCTAGTCCTTATCACACTCACTTTCAGGCACTATTCCATTGTATCTTTCACCGGCAACATTGAGAAACAATATAAATTGCTGAGCCAGAGACATCAGGAAAAAATAGACGATTTTCTGAACCGGCAATTGACTAACATAGAGTTGTTGATGAATTGCGTGGGGTTCGAGCAACTTGCCAATGATGAAGTTCTCGGGGACAAGCTCAAATGCCTGCGTCAAAATTCAGGAGGCGCTCTGGTGGATTTGGGTATCATCAATGATCAGGGTGTGCAAATCCACTATGCCGGGCCGTATCAACTTAAGAATGCTAATTACGGACAAACCACATGGTTCAAAGACATGCGGAACAAATCCGCTTACATTAGTGATGTGTTTCATGGGTTTCGTGACTTTCCCCACTTTATTGTGGCCGTGAGCGGACAATGGGCCGGTTCGACCTGGTTCCTGAAAGCGACCGTTGACTTCGACAAATTCAATTCACTTGTGGAAAACACCAGGATTGGCGAGACAGGTTGGGCATTTATATTGAACAGGAAAGGTGAATTCCAGACAAAAACCCATACAAAACCCGATGTTGACAGGGAACCCTACGTTCGTTTCCTGAACTCTGAGGGAGTCACTGATCAGAACGACACGGTGGTGGAGCATTCCGAATCGATGGGCGCCGGTCAGATCCGTGTTATGTCCCGCTTGAAAGGGGGGGACTGGGTTCTCGCTTTTGAACAGAACGAAACCGAGGCTTACACGGGACTTTATTCAATCCGCACTGTGACTGTGGTCATTTTCATTGTTGGTCTGGTGGTGATCGTTATCGTCTCTGTGGTTTTGTCCAGAAGACTTGTTTCACGAATAAAGCAGGTGGATCTAGAAAAGGAGATGATGAACGAAAAGGTCATCGAGGCTGGTAAGTTGGCCTCGGTTGGTGAACTTGCAGCAGGCATCGCCCACGAGATTAACAACCCGGTGGCTGTGATGGTCCAGGAGGCCGGATGGGTGCAGGACATAATCGAAGACGCCGAACCAGGGTCAATCCCCATGGTGGAAGAATTTGAATCTTCTATGAACAAGATCAGAGCCCAGGGGGCCAGATGTAAACAAATAACCCACAAACTGTTGAGTTTTGCCCGAAAAACTGACCCAGTTCCCAAAATAGTCAATATAAACGATGTCGTGCATGAATCCATAGCCCTGTGTGAACATAGGGTTCCTTCCGGCTCCAACAAAATTCAGGCGGAATTTGCAGAGGGATTGCCTTCGGTTCGACTATCGCCATCAGAGGCACAGCAGATTTTCGTGAATTTGATCAACAACGCTCTGGATGAAATGGAATCCACGGCAGGCACGCTCAAAATAACCACCAGACTGGAGGATGATCAGGTGGTGGTGGACGTTTCAGACAATGGCCCCGGTATTCCCGATTATATTCTACCAAGAATCTTTGATCCGTTTTTCACTACCAAGCCGGTTGGAAGAGGCACCGGACTGGGCCTCTCCATCTGTCACGGAATAGTAAAGAAATGGGGTGGCGTCATAACAGTAAATACGGCCAAGGGAATGGGAACAACCTTCCATGTCAAGTTTCCGATCTCAAAAAGGGACAGGGCAAAGAAGTGAGTTCGGAAACTGCCTGGAGGAGAAAATCGTTCGTGCGTCACAACCAGCGAACATTCTATATTCAGACATCTCAATAACTCTAAATGACTCAAATTCCTCATCGTGTAAAAACAGGGTAATGGATTTGGCTGCGATCACTGGTTGACCGAAAGGCGTGGACGGATGTAATTTATGATCCTTTATCGTCCCGGTTTTCATGATATTTGGAAATGACACATGTTAGCGCTATTGTTCAGTCATTTCGCTCTCAGAAAGATTGTTGCCAAATGCGGACAGTTTTTACGGCGATTGGGACAGTATAATGCTCTATGATTCCAAAAATTCAGGAGAATGGTAATGTTACTTAACCCTAAGAAACACGTAAGCGCATGCCCCGACGAACGATCCAGGGAGATCATGCAAAAGACCATCGACTTCTTTGAAACCAAGGGCAAGACAAACCTCAAAAGAGATGATCACGACCGAGTCTGGTATGCGGATTTCCTTGAATTCGTTAAGAAAGAGAAAATATTTGCCGAACTGCTGACACCATCCAACTATGGACTCGGTGATCCTGACTATCGCTGGGATACATGGCGGAATTGTGAGTTCAATGAAATCCTTGCATTCTATGCGCTTCACTACTGGTACACCTGGCAGGTCTCCATACTCGGTCTTGGACCGATCTGGATGGGGAACAATGAGCAAGTAAAGCAAAAAACGGCTGAACTGCTTAGGGATGGCGGCATATTCGCATTCGGCCTATCTGAAAAAACTCATGGAGCTGACATCTATTCCACAGAAATGGCCCTCACTCCAAAGGGTGACGGGATGTTCCTCGCCAATGGACGCAAGTATTACATAGGGAACGCCAATAAAGCCGCCCTTGTTTCCACTCTGGGAAAAATGAAGGATACAGGCGAGTTTGTTTTCTTCGTGGTAGGCTCGACTCATGGAAAATATGAATGCGTGCGCAACCTCGTCAACGTGCAGTCATATGTGGCGGAATATGCTCTGAACGATTACCCTATTTCTGAAGCCGACATCCTGTCGATCGGCCAGGACGCATGGGATTCTGCGCTCAACACGGTCAACGTCGGCAAGTTCAACCTCGGTTGGGCATCCATAGGTATTTCAACTCATGCATTTTACGAGGCCATCGACCATGCATCCAACCGTGTCCTTTACGGCAAGCATGTGACTGACTTCCCACACATCAGGCAACTACTCACGGACGCCTACTGCCGACTGGTTTCGATGAAAGCATTCGCCCTCAGGGCCTCCGATTACATGCGATCGGCCTCTTCAGAGGATAGGCGCTACCTTCTGTATAACCCAATGGTTAAAATGAAGGTAACCACTCAGGGGGAAGAAGTCATAAACCTGTTGTGGGACGTGATCGCAGCCAAAGGATTTGAGCGGGACACTTACTTCGAAATGGCCACACGCGATATCCGTGCGCTGCCCAAACTTGAGGGAACCGTTCATGTTAACATGGCGCTCATTGTAAAATTCATGAGAAACTATTTCTTCGCTCCGGCTCAATTCTCCGAGATACCCAGAATGGACCAGCCCGCAAATGACGATTTTCTTTTTAACCAGGGAGCGACCAAAGGTTTGGGGAAAATCAAATTTCACGACTACAATCTCGCATATCAAACAGCAGATCTACCTAATGTGAATCTATTCAGGAGCCAGATAGACGTATTCAGGGAGTTTATGATAGCCTCGGCCTCGGATGCGGTTGCAGCAGAATCCCAAGCCAAGGATATTGATTTCCTGTTGACGGTTGGAGAACTGTTTACCCTCGTAGCCTACGGTCAACTTATCATTGAGTACAGAAATCTTAATCCAAAGGACATATCAGAAGACCTTTTGGATCAGATATTCGATTTCATGGTCCGTGACTTCTCCAAGTTTGCCCTTCAACTCTATTCAAAACCTAACAGCACCGAAAAACAGATGGAAATTTCCCTGAAGATGATCATGAAGCCATCTCCCAATCCAGAAAGGTTCTCAGCAGTATGGAATGACCATGTTTTTGCACTGAAGGGCGCTTATGCCATGAGTGAGTAATGTAACAGGGCGCCCCTCATGCTATTTCGGGGAGCATGATTTCCGGAAATGGAATCATGCTTCTCTTTAAAGCCTTGAGCGTTACCGTTTCACACTGCGGGCAGATTAAACCGCTTTTGGGGAGGTTTTTTTAACATGTGCAGTAATATTACATCCATAGGACTTCCTCGACGAATAAAAAAATAATTATTTCAAAAAGAAACACCTACAGTGTTGACTCAGCCCCTAGCATGGTGTAATCTATCATTTAGACCTTAACTTGTGTTTCTCTAGTCGCATCAATAAAATGTCACAGGCGTTATACGAGAATTAAGATCGTAGAGCGTGGCCCCTGCGACGTGGATATTCCTGAATACACCTTTCAATTTATCCCCGATCAAAAAGACCCCGTTTTTTATCAACCAGACCGAGCCATCAGAGTATGGTGTCGTTCGTTTTCAAAAAAGGAGCTACAGTTTGAGTTTTAACATTTATGTCGGTAACCTGTCCTTCGATACCAATGAAGGGGATCTATCAAATCTTTTTGCCCAGTATGGCGCGGTAGATAGCGTCAAGATCATTTCCGATCAGTTCACGGGTAAGTCACGGGGATTTGGTTTTGTTGAAATGCAGAATCGGGAAGAGGGTCTGCTTGCAGTCAAGGAACTTGACTCCAGAGAAGTTGGTGGGCGAGCGCTTAAAGTGAACGAAGCCAAGCCCAAGAATTCCGGTGGTCCTCGTCGAGATGATCGACGTGGTGGGGGATCACGCTGGTAGATTAAGCCTCTGAGCAATGATTATATAAAATAGACTAACAGGAGCTTGCCGGGTCAAGCTCCTGTTTTACTCAGTAAACATACTGAACTGCTCTGCGGTCCGTGATCATGCAAGTTACCCTGTCAGTCTGCGGACTCCAGTAGCTAACAATAAGCGCAAACATGAACACTGGTCTCAAAATTATGTAGCTGATGGAAAAGCTGAATCTCTTCAGCGGATTCCTCAGAATTGGAAACGTGTGATTCAGCCAGTCTTTCTGATTGGACCTGTGCGAAAAAATCATGAAAATAGCCCTGGTCATTCCGAGACTCTCGGACGCGTCTGAACGAAGTTTCTATGACTTCAAGTTCGGAGCAAAATTCCTCATCTCCAGAAAACACATTTCCTATCTTCTAGCTATTCCCACACTGGTCAGTCTTACCCCTAAGGGGCACGAAATAAGAGTCTTTGATGAAAACGTCGAAAAGATAGACTACTCATGGCGCCCGGATATTGTCGGCATAACAGTACGAACCATGTTTGCCCAGAGAGCCTATGAGGTGTCGGAACGCTATCGATCGCTGGGAATAAAAACCGTGATGGGGGGAATTCATCCCTCGATGTGTCCCGAGGATTCTCTTTTGCATTGTGACAGTGTAGTCATCGGTGAAGCTGAAGAACTTTGGGGTGTAGTCCTGCAGGATGTTGAAAACGGAAAACTAAAAAGGATTTACAAGGCCGAAAAGTTCGCTGATCTGGGATCTTATCCTTCGCCTGACAGATCTTTACTCTCCCGCGAAAATTACCTCCTTGATATTGTTCAGACCACAAAGGGCTGTCCATTCAACTGCGAGTTTTGTTCAGTGCATGCGTTCGACGGCAGTAAGATAAGGAGCAAAACCGTAGAGCAGGTAATCTCCGAAATCCAATATCTGAGTTCCATCCAATCCGGTTATAAACATAAAACCGCTATATTCTTTGCCGATGACAACATTATCGCCGATAAAGTCTTTGCACGCAGGCTTTTCACTGCTCTTACAGATCACAATATAAACTGGATGTGTCAGGCTTCCATCAATATATCGCTGGATTCTGATCTCCTTGACTTGATGAGCAAAAGTGGGTGCGGCGCCATCTTTATTGGCTTTGAATCTTTGTCTCAGGACAACCTTAGGATGATGAACAAGGGCGTGAATCTGCGCCATGATTATATTGAGGCTATCAGAAAGATTCAGTCTTATGGCATTCTCGTCCACAGCTCATTTATCCTGGGCTACGACTGCGACTCTACAGGAACATTTGATGAGCTTATTGATTTCATACAGGAATCTAATCTTCTGATGCCGCTCATCAACATTTTAACTCCACTGCCGGGAACCAAACTGTTTAGACGTTTGCAAGAACAGGGTCGAATCCTTGACAGTGACTGGAGCAAATATGACACCCAACACGTTGTCTTCAAACCTGCGAAGATGTCCCCTGACGAGCTGTTGCAAGGCTACCGCAAGGTCTTGAGATCAGTCTATTCCTTCGACTCAACACTAAAAAAATTGAGATACTACTGGGACTCCGATTTCTGGAAAGGCCCCAATCAGACAGACCCAGTCAGACCGGTTTTTAGACTGCTTTTTGCCATAAGACTCGCGACACTATTAATTTCCACCAACACGGACCGCTCAAGATTCATCCTCAAAATACTGCCGCGCGTGTTTGACAAGAGGGTGCGGGTGTCTACAATCCTGACACTCATGAACAATAACGATTTTGCTTATGCGGTCTGAAGCTTTATTCCC
>CAZVOU010000291.1:0-5643 GCA_964628605.1 uncultured Syntrophaceae bacterium | reverse complement strand
ATGGTGGAGGGGGGAGGATTCGAACCTCCGAAGGCGTCGCCAACAGATTTACAGTCTGCCCCCTTTAGCCACTCGGGAACCCCTCCACATGGAGCTGGCGATGGGACTCGAACCCGCAACCTGCTGATTACAAATCAGCTGCTCTACCGGTTGAGCTACGCCAGCAAACGGCTCCTCTATGAACCTAAAATATTTATACTAACAGAATAGGGTTGTCAAGTGTTTTCTTTGGGAATGGTCTTTTGGAAAAAAAGAAGGCGCTCTTAATTTTGTGAACATAGCACGTATCCCACGGAAATGAAACCGGCCAGTAGAAAATTCGCATCCGTGAAAGCCTCGAGAAGCAGTCTGTCTACGAGATGGCGTTTGAATAGCGTGTTCAAAAGTCCGTAGTAAACTGCGATGTTAATCAACAGAAAAAAGGCGACTTCAGTCGTCCAGTGAAGCAGTCCGGAGGCAATCATCATGAACGTTAGAAAGACTAAAATGTAGTAGAGCAGCTTTTTAGTCTTAACAGGGCCAAGCAAAATGGGAATGGTTTCTCTTCCTACTATTCTGTCACCCTGAATATCCAAAAGATCAGAGAGAGCGGTTCGCCAGAATACTAGACCAAAAGCGAAGATAAAAGTGATGGAGAGGGTCCACAGTCCGGGGAAAAAAGAGAGATCGAGTATGGGTACAACGGTAGCGGCCATGGCCCATCCGGTTGCCACCAACGGTGTTTTGGATCCTGTTAGATCCTTTAGAGCGCGCCAACGTCCGATTGATATGTTAAAGAAGCCAAGAACGGGCATAGAGTAGAGAAGACCGGTGATGGTCATGAGAGTTAAAAGCGTTCCGGAAAGCGTGCTGATGGTAAAGCTGAGAGCCACGGCGCATAGACTTGAGGCGGCCCCCAAACATTTTAAAATAGAGTCGTGGCGTACATAGAAAGAAGCTATTTCAGGAGTGTTGAAGCGGACCGCTCCAGCGCGTTCCTGAATGCGATTAAGCAGATGCATGGAAAAAACGAAAAGGGCGCTGACAGCTGCAGGCTTCCATGCCAAAGGCGCCGACATTAAGGTCTGGCAAGCAATAGTAAGTCCTGCGCCAGCCAAAGCCGCCCATCCGTAGATCATCACTGAGATGTCGGCCAGAGATCTGATAGTCGGAGCCCAACCTCCCCGATTAGCCATGTCAATGTGTTTGAGCTTCTCTATAACCTGTCTGATCTGCCAGTTTGGGGTGCTTGCGCCGGCAGTGACGGCGACTGTATCGACATTGGCAAAGTCGGCTTCATTGATCTCTTCGTCTGTCTCTATGTGCATTACGGGCTTACCATGATCCGAAGCGACTTTTGCCAATCTCTGAGTGTTTCCCGAACCTTTACCGCCCACAACAACCACCAGGTCGGCCTGCCCGGCGAGTTCATCGACTTCTGACTGTCTTTTTTTTGTAGAGTCGCAAATGGTGTTGTAAACTTTGATCTGGAATCCAAGAGATTCCATGCGGGCCACAACCTGCCTGAGTGTTTTGGGCTCCTGTGTAGTTTGGGCGACGACGCAAACGTGCCGGTCCAGAGGAACACGATCGAAGAGTTCGGACTGCTCCGATCCGGAAATGACCACAGCGCCTGATGACGCGTATCCCAAAAGTCCTTTGACTTCAGGATGGTCTTCATCTCCTACTATCACGCAAAAATGGCCCATGCGCGCGTGCTTGCGTATGAATGCCTGAACCTGAGATACCCGTGGGCATGTAGCGTCTATGATGGTAATCCCTTTAGATTCCAGGCGGTCTTTTTCCTGAGGCGAGATGCCGTGCGCCCTAATAATGACGGTTCCCCCATTAATGTCGTCAATAGAATCGATTTGAGAAATGCCCTTGGAGGCGAGTAGCTTCAATGTCTGAGGATTGTGAATAAGAGGCCCATAAGTCACTATCGGCTGGACCTGGGCTTCCCGTTGAAGATCCAGCGCCATTTCGACGGCCCGGCGCACTCCCATACAGAATCCGGCAGTCTTGGCTAATCTGATCTTCATTAATTATTCCCGGTAAAATTCGTAGGATTCCCACAAGAAAACGAAAGGGAAAAACAAAAGGGTTCAGTCCGGTGACGAATCAAACCACTTTACCACACCGTTGGGCCCGCAGTAATAGCGTTTACCACCCCAGTCTATATAATCGACAAAAAGAGAATGAATATAAATGTATGTCGTGACGCCAAGTGTGGCGATAGAAGCCATGAGCCAGGGTCCCAGCTTGATACCATGTGGGTTCAGCGCCCTCAGAACCACAAAAGATCCTGAGAGAACCAACAGGTAGCCAAATGCGACCACAGCGCCGAGGTCCAAGGATTGACTGACAATGGCGTTCACCAACAGACATACAGAGAGGATAAGAGAAGCGCTCATCATGAATTGCCACGCCATAGACGAAAGCCACACACCGGGATTTGTAAATTTCGGGAATAGAATCTGCCTGCGTAAAAAAGACAACAACCCCTTCAAGCTTTGACGGCCCAAAGGTGTTTCCATAGCGCTATCCGGGGCTACCTGAATCTCAATCCCAGCTTCCTCCAGAAGATTACCGAGGACTAAATCATCGACCACTGTTTTTCTCCAGGCAGCCCGAACCTGCAAGGCTTCGAAAACGTCCCGCCTGATAGCAGTAGCGCCTCCCCACGGCTTGGGCTTAATCGCTATCAACAACGACAACATCGATCCGTAGACTGCCTGAGAAAGTCCGGCCAAGGACAACGGATTAGGATGAAAAATGCGGTAAGTGGTTGAGGCGACTGCTCTGCCCGTTCTGATAGGAAGGGTGAGAGAATCCAACCAGTGGGGTTGGGCCAGGTTGCTGATGTCACAGGTAACTATGATTTCCGTATCCGGGCGAATCAAACCCGAAGCGAAAGCAAGATTATGGTTTTTCTGCCCACCCGCTTCGGATGCCCCAGCCACCAATACGGCGCAGTGCGATAACCCGCGACACTTGGCTTCCAGCATGGGAAGCGCCGGTTCCTGATCATCTTCTACAATAAAATAGATTTTGTAGTCGGGATAAGACTGCCTTAGAAGCGAATCGATGACGACCGATTGAAACTCAGATACCCCTTTGATAGGGACAAGAACTTCCACCATAGGGTGAGTGTTGCAAGGAGAGTCAGCCACTCCTGATCGAGTCGCAAGGAAAAGTTTTAGCAGGCCGAGTATTAACAAAAAAACGACCGAAATGGTCGTAAGAATGATAAATAAAATCACCTTTAGTACCAAGATAAAGAGACCCGAAAAATATCCGGGCCTCCCGAGTTAGGAAGTTTTGTCACAGACCAAAAAAAGAACCTAAAGCCATATGAAACGATTGGGTCTCTACTGAGTCACACTTATCCGAACATTGCACGTAAGCCCGTCTTTAATCCTTCCCTCCATATTGTCCAGTAAACACTCGATCTCATAATCCGCGGGCGACTCGAGCGCAGGATTTCTACTGACCCAAGGGATTCTACTCACCTTGCAAGGGAATCTTCTTTCCGGAAGCGCGTCAAAGGTAACCGAACCGCGATCTCCGGTTTTCAATTTTACGAGATCCAGTTCGTGAACTTTACATCTAACGACCATAGGATGAGTCGTAGCAACCGTTATGGCGGGGGAACCCGTAGGCAGTTCAGAATTAATTCTAAGTTCTGGCGACAACCATATGACCTGGCCATTTATAGGCGCTGTAACAAAGGCAATATCCAGAGGCAGATCGGAATTCAAATATGTTCTTTTTGTCTGATATTCCAGAAGATCCAGGTCCCTTTTTTGTTTGTCTTCTGTGAACTGTAAATCCTCTTCAGTCTTCCGCAAGCTGTCCTCAACCTGCTTAATGGTTTTCTGAACCTCTAAAACCTGTTTCCTGGCGCTCTCCGCTTCTCTCTCCTTGTTGGTGACAGTTTCAGAATCAGCAAGTCCCTTGGAATTTAACGCCTTAATGTCGGAAAGTTCTTGCTCGGCTTTTTCGAGAGCGATTTTTTTGAGTGGCAACGAAACTTTGTTGAGTTTGTCCAGATTGACCTGCTGTTCGAACCGAGCGCTTCTCAAAGAGATTACCTGAGACGGAAAAAGAATTTGATGGACCTGCATCATGGACTGCCTGTCCAATTTGTATTTTATTAAAACGGCATCCTGTGAGATTACCTGCCCCTCCTTGGCCTCAATGCTGAGAATCTCGCCTCCGTAAGGCAGCAGAATTTTGCGCTGTAAGTCCGAGAAACTCTTACCTCTGAAAATAATTTCGGCTTCTGACTTGGCGTCGGCGATTTGAGGCACGATGGCGGCTTTAGCAGGGGCCGGACTCGATACAGCTTTTTTCGGTTCTTGCGTAACGACCAGCAACACCAAGGACGCAATGGCAACCACAGTGGCCAGAAGAACGCCATATGCTTTTACCCGAGGCCTGGGCTTGTCAGTATCGAATTGCGGCATTGTATTTATTTAAACCTCCTGCCATAGTAGCCAGATCAATCAATTCAAAGACCCTGTTTTGCAGGTCGGTAGCAACGTTCAGGTGAGCTTCAATAGTCTTGATTCTTTGGTCCGAATATTCACCATAATCAATTGTTCCTGACCTAAAGAGAATAGCTGCCTTCTCTTCTGCCAGATCAGCCAATTTGGCCTGTTCTCTGGATAGAGACGTTTGTTCGCCAGTGGAATCAATCTCACCACGAATTCTCTTAAAATCCCCGTAAAGTTTTTCAGAAAGCTGTCTACGATCTATTTCGAGTTTCTGAGCTTTAAATTTTTGTCTTGAAATGTCCCTAACCCTCTTAAAACCGTCCCACAATTGGTAATCCAAACCCACAGCTATGTTTACACCGGAAGTGACGTTGGGGGTGTTCTTGTTGTCCGTGAACACGAAGAGGGGTTTTGGAACAAGCTGAAGATAAGCCCCAGTAACCATGACGGACTGCGCCTGCTCTTTTTTTGCCGCCATTTTTAGCTTGAGGTTCCGACCCTGAATGTCTGCGAATGTCAGCCAACGACCATTGAACCCGTTCAATATCTGGTTGGCGGCATCGCGCGTATCCAGAGGAAGATGGTAATCGGGGTGATATCCCATCAGGTTCTTGAGCATGGACGTTTTTTGATCGACATCCCTTTCGAGGCTCCTGATCTTCAATTGCTGAGCTTTTAAGGAGTTTGTCCACGACTGAAGCGTGAAGGAGTCAAGATTGCCCTGATCATGCCTGCTCTTGCCAAAGTTGATCTTGTTGGTGTGGATTGCCAGTATCTGTTTCTGTCCGCGTATGTTTGATTGAAGCGTGTTGATTCCGTAAAACAATTTTGCGATTTGGGCCACATTGTCTGATATCTTGTCGAAATGAGCCAGCTTGGCAATATCCACAAAAATAGATTGAGTTTTGATCTTGATCAACGCTTCATACGGATTCCAGCTAGTCATCTGGAACTGGACGTTGAATCTCCCAGGGTTGGGATTGTTCGCGTCGTCGGTTCTCACGAAGTAGTAACGGGTAACTAATTGAAAGGTGGGCAAAAGCTCTGAATGAGCATCCTTCAGGTCAATAGCCGACACCTGGATATCGAGTTTGTTTGCAAGCAAGGACTCGGAATGTACGAAGGCATATCTGACGCAGGTCGGGAAATCAAAATATCCGAACGG
>CAZVOU010000290.1:0-6235 GCA_964628605.1 uncultured Syntrophaceae bacterium | reverse complement strand
GATCTGAGTTGCTCATCCTTACTGTCTAACAACCCTACTATCTTTTGCGTTCCGTATAATCCAAGCAAACCACTGACTGCCACAAGCGCTGCGGTCAACAAGTACCCAATAGTTAGTCTGTGTTTGCCTTTCATGCTGACTTCCACGCGATTATCATGCGGGCGCTTTTGAAAAAAATCAACCGGATTCGGGCCATCGGGCATCCTAGATCAGTCTGTGGGTCAGTTCATTGATTCCTGTTTTAAAGAATGGCGTGATTTTAAAAAAGATTTAGTTTTCCTATAATTCCGGAATGCTTCCATTACGGACAAAAAATCGGTCAAACTTTAGAAATTTGCCTTCTCGATATCATAAGTTCGGAATTAGTCTCCAAGTAAATCAGAACCCGGCTTTAAAGTCCATTGCAATCAATACTCATGTCCACAAGATCGGTTCAATTTTCCCGTTCAGTCAATTCTCCAACTGTTTGAATGGAGAGGTATGTTCCATATATAATTTCGTAAACTGTTGCTGTGTCCCGGAATTCTGATTCTCATCGTTTTCTCCTGATATAGATTCGAGCCGCGTTTTCGATCAGCTACTGAATTTCCTCACGATTTGTGACATCCGCCGTAACGCATGAAGGAATCTGCTACTAATATTGACTGAAGTATCCCAATCAGAATCCCGGTATAACGCTGGCCTTGCTCCTCAAGAAAAAATTAGAGCTGTATCCGGAACTGTGTTATTTTTAGATTCTGATCTTTTTGTAGTTTTACAATGCTTGGGAAGATTGATGGCTAGACTGATTTTACATGCAGCCATCGGGATTCTTTTTTTGACCTTTTACTGCAAAGGCCCAGGTGTTGAAGTTTACGCAATACAGACACCAGCTCAAACCCGAGATTTCCAATCACAGGTGTATAAAGGCTCACAAAGTTGCCCCAATTGTCACGAAAAATTCTACCAGTTGTGGGCGCCCTCACATCAAGGTCTGGTAATGCATCCATTCACTGGGTAACTTGCCCTCAAGAAGTTAACTGTTCAGTAATCCTTTGTGGTTATAGTGGCATACAAACACTGCATGCAAGTCACATTGGATGGAGGCTGGCTTGTTGAAAGTGGACCAGAAAGTGAGACACGTTATCGAATCGATCACGCAATGGGCGTAAAAAGCGTCTACTATTTTCTTGCCTTCATGGATCGGGGTCGACCTCAGACTCTACCACTGGCAATACACTTTCAACACTTCCTGTTACAAATGCCATGTGAGCCAGGTTTCAACCAGCTCTGAAGACAACACTGACGCATACCACAGTGTATGGAGAGAGCCTGCTATCAATTGTGAGACCTGTCACGGTCCTGCGGATAAACATAACAGAGCTTGCGAATCAGCTCCGGAAGGACCAGTAGTCAGACAAGATAAAGATCTTGGGTGAACACTTTCCCGATAAATTTCTCTGGTCCTTCTGGAATGGCCTGTAACACGAAGTCCTCTGTTCTCCCAGACCATATTGGCTACTTGGCCTTTAATCGAAAAGGAGTGGAAAGAATGCGTGACACGAAGTGTGCAGTCTATTTCATGGCTATCATGTTAACTGCTGTTTTGTGCGCAATCAGTTTTGCAGTATCGGATACAGACGATCCGTTTCCATCGTCGAACGATGGATCCGCCAAGAGATCCATCATGTCATTTGTGAAGGAAACTACTGACAGGAATAGTTCCAAATTTGTCGATCCCAAGGATCGTATAGCCACATTCGACCAAGATGGAACCTTGTGGGTTGAGCGCCCCATTTACCCTCAGGACATTTACGGCCTGAACCGAATCCCGGAGATTCTGAAAAATGACCCTGAACTTTCAAAGCTGGAACCATTAAAAACAGTGATGTCCCGAACCGGGGAAGCTATAAACAAACTTTCTCCGGAAAATCCGCAAAACATTCTCGCAGCCACACTGGCAGGTATGTCGGTCGAAGATTCTGAAGTAGAAGTAAACAAATGGATTGAAACATCCAGGCAGCCTCGCTGGAACTGCCCCTTCACCGAACTGACATATGGGCCAATGATCGCAGTCATGAGCTATTTTCGGGACAATGCTTACAGGACATACATCGTAAACGGAGGCGTCCAGGATTTTGTCCGGGCATATTCAGCCGAGGTCTGTGACATTCCATCCGAGCAGGTTATTGGGTCAGCTGGGGCCACGAAGTACAATTACGACAAATCCGGAAAGCCAATACTCATAAAGGAACCGAGGCTGCTTTTGAATGATGATAATGCCGGTAAGCCTGAAGGCATTCGCTTGATGATTGGACGCAGACCACAAGCTTCTTTCGGAAACTCAACGGGTGACCGGCAGATGCTGGAATACAGCCAGGCCGTCGATGGCAAGCATTTAAGCATGCCTGCTCTACATGACGATGCCGATTGGGAATATGGATGCGGACCGGCTCAGGGTCTACCGGAAACCAAAGTAGGGTCATTCACCCAGGAGTTGTATGATGAGGCGATGAAACAGAACTGGGTCATCATCAGTATGAAGAACGACTGGAAACAGATTTTTTCTTTCGAGCCATAGAGTTCAAACAGCACACAGGAGAGGTTAACCAAATGCGTAGATTGTTTCTTGCGCTTTTGCTTTGTCTGACAATTTCATTTGATGCTTATTCCCAGGATTCTGTGGCAAGTCTGATGCCTAATGGAATGCCTTCCCTGCAACCAGCAAACTCGTCGTCTTTTTCAGGCTCGATCCTGGGAAACATACCTGTTCTCGGAGGATTGGTGGAAGAAAAGATTCTGCTTAATCCGTTTGCGATGATAGGGTATCAAAAAACCGGGGTTAACATGACAGTTCCAATGAATGTGGATAATGATCCTTTTCCAAATATTACCGATGCGCATTTAAAACTTGGATCAATTGATGTTAATCTCGAGGACTTCAATTTCTGGTTCGGAACTGCGGGACTGAATGTAATTTTATCCCCGAGGTTAACCCTGTTTGGCTCCGTGTCGGGATACCTCCCAAAAACGTTCCTGGAATATGGGAGGCAGCCGGTATCGTTCGGCCCTGCATCCGCCAGTTATGAATTCACAATGACCGGCCATGGACTTGAACTGTGGAACATCCAGTGCGGCTTATCCATTGGCGTAATCCCAGGCTATTCGGTGTTACTTGGAAGCCTCTGGCAGCACACATCCATGAAATTTGAGGACATGCGGATAGGGTCATTACCTGTGAACCCTACTTTAAAGCAGGACTTTATGTTAAAAAACTGGGCTCCTTTTGTTGGACTTCAGTACCTCGCTCCAGGATCTTATAGAGCTTCAGTCATTTACAGCCCGCTGGTGACATCATGGGGAAACCTTAAAAGTTACACTACCAGCCCACGGATCACTACGCTTACATACAGTCTGAATCAGCCCGGTTATCTTTTCGGCGTGACAGGGGAATACTTCATTCCTGTGGCAAAAACCACCACATTGAGTGTCTGGCTAACGGGAGCGGCTTCTGTAATATCCGGGGATTCCGAAGCACATTTAGAAAGCGCAAGCATCTCATTGAACAGGACAGCCAGAGTTCTGAACATTTCTCAGTATAGCCTGGGAGGTGGATTCACCTTGGGACTTACCTTCTAGGCATCATGTTACCTTTGGCAAGTTGTCTCATACAGAGGTTTGGGTATCGGATGACTATCTGGTGAAGGAGCTCGTTAGGTATGCGTTCAGGTTACGATTACTTTTTGTAATGTTTTTCTCATTGTCGGTGGTTTCCTCAATTTCTTTTGGAGACACATCATTCGCTCAACAGAAACAGGAGATCCATAAGCATTAAGCCAAGCAACTTGGTAAATTTGGTCCCATTTTTTGATAGGATATCAGGGATTTCTGTTCCACTAATCGAATATATTGTGACAAAGAATCTGGGAGGACGACTGCAACTATGGAGCAAAATGACACCCACGATCGAGTAATAGGGAAAAATATTTTTGATGAGCCACATATATTCAAAGCTATTGCCGAATCAGCTCATGATGCGATCATACTGGTAGACGACCAAGGGGAAATATACTTCTGGAACCCTGCCGCCGAACGGATCTTTGGCTACAACTCCTCTGAGGTCATGGGCAAGAACCTCCATCAACTATTGGCTCCAGCTAAGTACCACTCAATGCACCATTCCGGTTTTGAGGAGTTTGTAAAAACCGGCAAAGGCAATGCCATCGGCAAGTCCATTGAACTTTTTGCCCTCATAAAAGGGACCAATGAGTTTCCGATAGAGCTTTCACTCTCAAGTTTCCAGGTAAATGGTCATTGGCATGCCGCAGGGATTGTACGTGATGTTACCGAGAGAAAGCGTCTGGAGAATTCGCTTCGTGACATCCAGCAAAGATTTGAACAGTTCATGGACAACAACCCTGCCATAGCCTGGATGAAAGACGATCAGGGACGCCATGTATATCTCAACAAAGCATACGAAAAACGTTTTGGGGTAACCCTGGATGAATGGTATGGCAAGACCGATTTTGAACTCTGGCCACAAAACATCGCACAAAACTTTTGGGAGAATGACCAGGCAGTTCTCGCTTCTGGAAAGCCGATGGAGGCTATTGAAGAGACGACAGAGAGGGATGGAAGCCGTGCATTCTGGTTCAACTTCAAGTTTCCCTTTGAGGATTCGGCAGGCGCCTGGTATGTCGGTGGAATGGGTATTGATGTTACTGAACGGAAGGAACTTGAAGCTGAGAGGGAAAAAGCCGCACAGGAAATGTCATGGCTAATGAAGAGCATGATAAACGGTTTCGCCGTCTCTGAATCCGTATTCGACGATCAGGGGATGTTTACAGATTACCGTATAATTTTCATCAACGACGCTTATGAGAGGCTCACTGGTGTTGGATCCAAAGATGTCCTTGGCAAGACCATCCTTCAAGTATGGCCCGGGACAGAACAAACCTGGATAGAGCGATGTGGCAGGGTTGCGGTAACCGGTAATCCCGAAACCTTCGAAATGTACCATGAACCTACAAAAAAATACTGGAGGTGTAGCCTTTATCGTCCATGGAAATCTTCAGACCGGTTTTGTATGATTTTCGATGACGTCACTGAGAGAAAAATTTTAAAGCAGCAACGGGCGGAGCTTGAAAGAAAGGCGCTACTTTCTGAAAAGCTTGAAAGCCTCAATATCATGGCCGGAAGCATTGCCCATAATTTTAATAATCAATTGGCCGTGGTTATTGGCTACCTGGAAATGGCGCTTGAGTCTTCATCACTTGATTCCGAAACAAAATTTTTTCTCATGAAAGCCATGTCAGCGTCTGAACGATCAGCAAAACTCTCCGAACAAATGCTGATTTACTCCGGTAGTAACATTTACATACCCGAGCCTCTGGATCTCAAAGAGTTGTTGGGGAAAAATCGTGATCAGCTTCAAAAGGCGATTTCCGGCAATTACCATCTAGAAATTGCCATCAGAAAAAAACTCCCACTAATTAATGGAAATCCAGATCACATCATACGTTTGGTTAGAAATCTTATTGTCAACGCCTGTGAAGCCATGGGAAGCACAGGTGGGCAAATAAAGCTTAGTACAGGGACCACTGTTTGCGATGATGAGGAACTTAGCCACAGTCATGTCGATGACAAGCCTTCCCCAGGACGTTTTGTTTTCCTTGAAGTTTCTGATACAGGGTCCGGAATGGACTCGGAGACACTTCGCAAACTGTTTGATCCATTCTTTACAACGAAATTCGTGGGCCGTGGACTTGGCATGCCTGAGGTTATAGGGATTGTAAAGGGTCACCACGGAGCATTATTTGTCGACAGTCAGGTCGGAAAGGGAACTACCATACGTGTTCTATTGCCGGTAAAGGAGAAGAATCGGAGTGCATTTGTATAAATTGGATCCTGATTGTAATGAGCCTTTTCATCAGGTTCGGCCGTTATCGATAGCAAAGCGCCAACTATCTACGATTGTTGTCCGAGAACATTTCTTACAACTTTCAAAACCTCATGAGGCCCGAAAGGCTTGTAGATTGCTGCTTTGGCTCCAGCAGAAATAAGGTCATTGGCTGTGGTTTCACCGTGGTAACCACTGATGATGACAACCTTCAGCGATGGGTTTAGAGCCAGAAGTTCTCCAAGACACCTGTCACCTCCCATTACAGGCATAATTAAATCCAGCAAGACCAAAGAGATTTCGTCTTTGCGCTGGTTGTACAATTCAAGCGCCTCCTGACCATTTGCAGCAATAATT
>CAZVOU010000289.1:0-2280 GCA_964628605.1 uncultured Syntrophaceae bacterium | reverse complement strand
CAGAGATGCGTGAACGCCGACCCCAGTCTATTCATGAAATCACAGCTCAAGGGTAATCCGGTAAGTTGTCCCAAAATCAGACTTCGTGTCCCTCATATAAGTTCAATGGTGTCATGCAATTGCGCTTTTGATATGTCGGTCAACCTTTATCCGACTCCTTTGATTCACGTAAGAACTCTCTCCGGCAAGGAAAGCATTTCTCCATTGGGAATAACTGTTGATTCCCTTCAGTTCCAGAACCTTGTGCAAGATTATATCAAACTCAGAAAACAGCTCAGAGAAACGCAAATGCTTTTGAACAAATATGAAAACAACCTGGAAGGGTTTTTTAACGATGCCGGAGTTCAATCGGTTCAGACACCGATCGGAGAACTCAAAATGAAAAGGATCGAAGGCCAGAAAACGATTTTTATCCTGGAAATATGAACCGGACATTAAGATTCCGCTAATCCCGTTTTCTCTGGATTGACTGATGAGCATGGCGAACTCACAGCTTCCGTTTCTCATGGGAATGGCGGACCGAGTCACGCAGGCAAATCACATTGACTATCGTGAATGACAATAAAGCAATCAACTCAAGATTTTTACCCACTGGATTCGTTTGATGGATACTGCTGTTGAGCATATTATACGTCACTGAACAGGGATCCTCGCTTGTAAAACAGGGTGATCGCCTCCTTGTTGTAAAGAAAGGCAAAACACTCCACTGGACTCATGCCTTCAAGGTCCAGCAGATTGCCCTGATGGGAAACGTATCGCTCTCGCCACAAACAGTTGCCTTTTTGCTCAAGGAAGGAATCGACACAGTTTTTCTCTCTTATTACGGTAAATACCGCGGCAGGCTCGTCGCGGAATTAGGCAAAAACGTCCAACTGCGACGGATGCAATTTAAACAGATTGATGACCCGGAATTCAGGATCAGCATGGCAAGGTCCTATATTGCAGGGAAGCTGGATAATTCGAGGGTGTTTTTGAGGAGGCGTATAAAGGAGCCCTGTACTGAAAAAATCAATACAGCCCTTACCAGAATCAGGCGACTGACCGAACAGATCCCTTCAGCAAATGACACGGAACAACTCATGGGAATTGAAGGATCTGCAGCCGCCGCATATTTCGGGTGTTTCAGCGAGTTGATCAAGCCGGCGGATATTATCTTCAATGGAAGAAACAGAAGACCACCAAAAGATCCGGTAAATGTGCTCCTGAGCCTGGGTTACACTCTCTTGGCCAATACGGTCCATACTCAGGTCAACATCGTCGGACTGGATCCCTATCTCGGATGCCTCCACAGTCCCGAATACGGAAGGCCTTCGCTAGTCCTTGATCTCATGGAGGAATTCCGGCCGTTACTTGTAGATTCGTCCGTGATTTATGTCATCAACTCCGGTATTATCAAAAACCAGGATTTTTATGTTACGGCCGATAAAGAAGCAGCGGCATTCGATTTCGCAGAACCTGAACCTGTTAGAGATGAATATCCAATTTTCCTGAGGCATGAAGGCATGAAAAAATTCGTAACCTTTTTCGAGGAACGTTTGAACTACAAGGCCGTCTATCCCGAAAGGGGGCTCCGTCTAACTTACAGGGATATAATACTCGAACAGGTCAGAATGTTCGCCCGATGTGTTTCCGACAGACTACAGTACAAACCTTTTACCATCAGGTGACCTTATATGTTCATTGTTGTCTCTTACGACATCGTGGATGATAAAAAACGACTCCGGATTGCCAAACTCATGAAGAACTATGGCGAAAGAGTCCAAAAAAGCGTTTTTGAATGCCATCTCGATGAAAGGCGATTCCTCAAGATGAAGCAGGAAATTGAAAAAATAATAGACTGGGAAGAAGATTCAATCCGTTTCTATACTCTCTGCGCTGGCTGTGTTAAAAATATCAACATCAGCGGAATAGGCTTCGTGCGGGAAGACGAAGAAGTAGTCGTGGTCGTTTAAGCACGTTTCAGAAACATTTCGCGAGGCAGAATGCAAAAATGCAACTTACACGCAAGTCACTGAAATCATTGGGCCTTGAAAAAATCTGCCCCGCAGCCATAAGCTGCTGTTTTTACAGTCTAAACACCGTTCTTGACCATTGCAGTAGTCATCTGCGTTCTGTGAATACCCCTCTGCCCAGTTTACTGTTGATTTCGATTCGTGATTCTAATATGTTACTGAGCAGGAGTAGGAGCTATTGACCCGATTAGAGGGGATTGCGACTAAACACCTTTGGCAGTAGTTTGTTACTACTTCAGCTTGTAGGAGCTATTGACCCGATTAGAGG
>CAZVOU010000288.1:0-9822 GCA_964628605.1 uncultured Syntrophaceae bacterium | reverse complement strand
AACTTCATACCAAGCGCCCGGGCCCTGCAGGATTCGACGGCTGCGATACATGAGTATGTGGGAATGGCGTGGAGCTCCCTCCGGGCACGGAGATAGGAGATCGGAGATCGTAAACAGCCGGCAGATAGGGAAGAGTTTGGAAACAGGATAGTAGCTCCGGCCTCCGCGCCGGAGTATTCATTTTCCCCCCATATTTCAGGAATAAACTCAGGAAGTCACCCCGTGAGTGAATTCCCGGGCTCAATTACAGAAGTCCCTTGGGGACGGCAGTGGGCTGTTGTCTTCCCAAACTCCGTTTCCTGCGGGATGGATTCCCACTTTCGTGAGAATGACAATCAGCCGGCGTTGCTCCAAGCATGTGTGGATTTTTTTCTTCCCGAACTCCCATCTCCGATCTGCTAACTCCGGGCTGTTTACGATCTCCGATCTTCGATCTGCTAACTCCGGGCTGTTTAGAATCCCCGCTCTTCGCTCGCTACTGTTACCCCTTCTTTTCCTACCATAACCTCCAGTGTCAGACTCTCCCCTTTGGCTATGGTTATTTCGGGTATTTTTCTCAGTGATTCGTCCAAATCAAGGGTGGGTGGAACAATCAGATCGTATGTGCCAGCGGGAATTTCGTTGAAGGAGCCTGGCTGGATTTCGATCTTTCTCCGGTTGTTTACCAGTATGATTGGGGCAAAAGTTCTGGCCTGAAGGATATCGACATATTTATCCAGACCTGAAGCCAGCGCTTCCGGCGATGCGCCATACAGCATGAATCCTCCAGACTCGCTTACCAGAGGTTCCAGCTTGCTCGGCTGATCCTTCTCCGGCCCCATGAATATGCAGTCCACCACCGGCTTATGGCGAGCTTTGTCAGTCGCCTTTATAATAGTCATGACAGGTCTTGGAGCGCACTCCTGGGATGAATCCGTTATGACAAGCAGACGTGGTTTCAGAGATTCATCAATAGCTACGAAATCGCGTCTCAGGACAGATTCAACAGCGGGGCAGAGGTTAGTCGTCCCTGGAGTCAGAGCCCCATCCGATAACGGTATGGCAAGGTTAGTCGGACAAGGGAGCCACGGAAAGATGACCTGGCTGACTCTGAACGAATATTCCTTCCCCTTGCGTCTAAAAGGCCCTTCCTGAACGAAACTCCTAGCCGATATGATTGAATCCTCAGTCAGGCCGGCTCCGAGGATATTCAACACAGATGTCGCTGCCACCATTCGGTTAGGGTTCCAGCCATCCCTATCAGCTGTCATATCGGGCGAGTTATCCAGGACGCACATGAGCGCCCATTTGCTCTGTTTACCTGCATAACCTGAAAGATTTACTTCCAGCCACCCGGCAGGCAGGGTCTTTGTTGTTTTCTGATAGGGCCTCGGACTCGATAGGATGGATACAAGTGGCAGATTTTTCACCGATCCCACGACCTTGGTGACGAAGGGAAGTTTCCTGCTGAGGGTAGGGTGGGTTGCAATCAGGATGGAGACTACCACCACCAGAACTATCGCTCCCATAACCATCAGGATCTTTGCCAGGGGTATCCGGATCTTGCGTGATTTCGGTAACGCAGTGGGTATGAGAGCCAGCAATATATGAAAAAACCATGCGATCTGCGGCTGTATCAGGATGTCCATCATGAAATAATGCAGGAGAGCCGCAATGATCGGGATCAAGAGCGCCAGTGGCGGTATTACGGTATCCTGTTGTGGACTCACGAAGGCCTTGAACAGTTTGATCAGCAGATAAGCGAGAGCAAGCGTGTAAATAAGCGCAAACGGAACCCCAAAACCGACCATGAATGACAGCAGTATGTTCTGGGAGGTTACAAGCCATTTCACGCTCTCAGCAAACTGTTCATCCGTCTGGCGTGTAAAACGCAGTTCATAGTCGTCAAGATAAGCCTCTCTGGGAGTGCGAAGCCCTATCCCTACCCAGGGTGATTTTTCGGCGATGTGCAGCGAAAAAGGATAAAATTCGATACGGTCCTGCTGATATTCTTCCCGCTGGAATTGTTCCCCCGAGACATAAAGCACGTAATGGGCAGAGACAGCCAGAAACAGAATGCCTACAACAACAGGGGCCACCTTGCTCCTGGACCTGATGAGCATGATGATGATGCCGGGTATGAGTATTACCGACGGTATGAGAATAGCGGCCTCAACTCCACCAATGCCGCATACATACAGAGCGCCATAGGAAGCCAGCAGAACCGACATCCCAGCAAATACGGGTAACGCCTTTTTTGTCGAGATGAGAGCGATACTGGCAAAAGATAGCAATAGTATAATGTTTACAAGCTGATGCAGGTCATCAACAAAATACTGGCTCATTCCATGGAAGTAATAGCCCCACAGTCCGAGCATGATGAGCACGTATATCGTTATAGCGCATAGCCACACGAATACCTTTTTGCGAAAGTCGGTATCGAGCAGAATACGAGCAGACCAGAATCCACCAAGCGCATAGGCGGACCACGAAAAAGCCCAGGCAATCGAACTCCATTTCGTGGCGCTGTAAAACCCGCTCAGCGCAGCCAGTCCAAGCAGCGCAAATGACGCCATAAGTTCAGGCCATGAGGCTCTTATGCCGTTAGCCTTTGATGTGAGCGTTGCGCAACTCAACGTCAGGGCGCATAGCAGGCCGGCATACACATCAACCTTCAGGCCCGGTATGATCGGAACGAACGTCTTTAGCAGAGCCAGCTGGACGGATGTGGCGCAGAACAACAGAAAAGCCGCGCTCTGAGGCCATGAATGACGGTTATCGGTAGTTTGTGATTCCTGTTGCGCCATGTTTGTTCAAGCAGCCTTGAAGATGGGAGTTCGGAGTTGGGAGATGGAGGAAATGCAAATGAGTGGCCTGCAGCTTTGTTGGGAATGAGAAACAAAATGCCGTGCTTTCACACTGCGGTCACAGCCCGCTACACTTCTGTTCCCCGACTCCGATCTGCCATATTCCGTCTCGCGCTTCAATACTCCCACGCTGGTCTCTTTTTCATATTCTCATAACACCTGAAAATGTTCTCTGAGCAATCATGTTTTTCTGACGATGACAGTATGGACAACAGTTCCAACAGCCTGTCAGAACTCACTCCAGACTTGTCAATAGCCCTGATAATCTCATCACAAAGCTGTTCATCGGCATTCCTGAAGATATCTTCAAGGCAGGGTTTGTCCAGGTTGAAGAAGATTAATCTGGATGCGATCCAGTTACGACTGGTTTCCAGCAATCTTCTGTAATTCGGAAGATCATCCGGCTCGGTCTCGGAAACCATACCAAGTGACTTCAGGGTTCTTATGTCACAGATCTTTACCATTTCCTGAGACACCAATGAGTCGGCAGGATATTGAGAATTCTCAGCATAGATTTTTGAGCGAATCAGAATTGGATGTCCGCCGGTTGCCGCTCCCTTAATGGAACCGGGCGCAAGACCTCCGACTCTCTCGATCTCCGCGTTCACAAGGATTGCCATGCCCAGACTTATTGAAATAGCCAGCAACGTCAGCATGATCTGGCGGGCGTCAAAGCTCCTGACAATGATCCAGACCACAAATAAGCCCAGCAGGACGCAGGTAAAGACGATTAGGGAGAGCAGGGTAGTCTGGCGCGAATTTATGCTCTCAAACCGGGCGTTACGCAGCGAGCCCTCGTCAAACTCTTTCAGCGCCTTTGAGGCCGCTATAATTACAGCTTTATCGGAGGAGTTCTTTGACAGGTCATTGAGCAGTTTAAGGGCTAGAGGCTCTTTCAGATCTGCGAGTAACTGTATGGAGTGCAACTGTTCAGGGCGTGTTCCTTTTGACGCCGCATCAAATAACGGTATGAATATCCTGAGATTACCAGGGTCCCTGATAACATTTTCACGATAAAGCCTTGCGAGAGCTTCTTGGGCTACATCAGCGGTTGTAACCTTTTGCCCGCCATCACCAGAATCGACGGAACTGACGTCATTAAAGAGTTTAATCAGAAGGGGGATAAATGAGGTGTCTTTTTTTTCGACAATTTTGGCTATAGCCTGGTGGCGAGTTTCGGTGTCAAACGACAACAGGTCCTGTTTCAGTTCAGAGGTTGATCGTTCCTTGGGTCTTGTGGCCGGAACGACCTCTTCTCCCCTGAGAGAATATATATCTCTGGCAATCTGTCCTGTTACATAATCATAGGCAAGCTTCAGATCCAGGAGTCGCGGCTCAAAAGCTACTGCCGTCAGCCCTAGTATCAGGATGGCGCCAAAAGCCTGGACAATTTTGCTGAGGAGTTTTGTAGGCACATTAAAATGTTGACGAACGATCAATCAACATGACCGTTCCAGTTTGAATGGCGTGTAATGAACAATATAATACATCGAAGGCTCAATGCATGCTCAGCCTCTATTGGGGCAAGACTGTCTTCAATAGTACAGCAGCGCCGGAATGGGCCCGGCACAGCGCCTGTTCTTAATGGTCCGACCGTTCTGAACCTCCACCGCCACCGCCACAAGCCGCCAGCAGGAATGTCAATGCCGGAATGACCAGTATAATACAGGTGATGAATTTTTTGCGCGTCATCTCGTAATCTTCGGGGCTTAACTCTTTTGGGGTGAAGAAATTTCTAAGTATCTGTTTCATTTTGTAGACCCCTTTCAGCCAAGTCAAAGTTCATAGAATACAATTTCAGTAGTTCTGGCAATTATTGTTCCAATAGGATCTAAAATCAAGTGATTTTTTGCCAAACATCTTCGAGAAGCTACAACACCAAATTATTGCAAAGGAATATCCACAGGAACGCTTTTATTGTCGGGTGTGCTTATGTGACCAACAAACCTCAGGTCGTCCCTGATAACACCGGTAACCCTGAAACCAAGCTGATCCGACGCTTCCACCTTCGAGTTCTCAATGGTCCCCCTGCAATAGTGGGTCTCAGTTTTTCCTGAAGGTGTTGTAATCCTCAGCACCCCAGAGGTATTTGAGCCGGAAAAACTGAAAGAAGCGCTCCATGACATTCCCATGTACATGCCATGCCAGGAGCCCGAGAAATTCTCCTTGCCGATCATGCCGATGATCTGTCTGAGATCTTTGGGTTTTCCTGCCAAACCCGGCGCTGAGATCTTTGGAAGGCCACTAAATGGTCCGTCCTGACTTGGGCTGACTTTTGTTTGTGGAGATTCAACAGGTTGGGCCGAAGTAAGAGTTACGCTTTGAGCCAGAAGATTTTTAACGCTGCCGGAATTGTCCTCATAGTCTGATGACTCGGGAGCCTTGGCGTAGCGATCCTTGAGGCGAACCCGGGATTCCGGGTCAAGCTGGGCCTTGAGAGCCAGATTAGCGTATGCCCGGCCGGCCTTCGGCAATCCGGCGGCAAAGCTTGTAAGCGCTGCATTATAAAGTATATCGGCATTTTGAGGCTCAATCTTCAGCGCTATCTCGAAATCTGCCAGGGCCCCTTCATATTTTTCAAGAGCCGTGCGCGTTATGCCTCGGGCTACGTACGCGTCTACAATGAAAGGATCAAGGTCAATAGCCCGATTGTAGTCCGGTAACGCCTTGGCCCAGTTGTTCTGTCTCAATGACATGTCCGCCCGGACAATATACAAATCAGCATCCTTGGGTCTGCTACCAATGTATGAACTTAGGTCGGAGAAAGCCTTGTCGTGGTCTCCCATGGCCTCGTAAGCTTTATAACGCAGCTCGTATGCTTCCGGACCCGCTCCCTTCTGTATGGCGCCGGTCAACACGCGTATGGCCCTGAAATATGATCCACGTTCAATCTCCTTGCGTCCCTCCTCCAGAAATGCCTGCCCCCTGTCCTTCACGCGTGATCGCCTGAATTCTTCGAGCGCATCATCCCCATAGACCTGTCCAGACGAAAATGCGAGCACAAACCCCGACAACCAGACAAAAACGCTAATAGTTCCATATATCGATTTTCTGAGTGATTCGCGCATCAAAACATACCTGAGGCCAGAGAAGAAGACCCTTCGTCCGACTGACTCAAAACAGTGATATCGATTTTTGATAGTCCTGAATCTCTCAACTCATGTCAATAATTTTACGGCAAAATGTTTCCATGAATGTTCAAGCCGAATGCTGATGTCCACAGGTTTCACCCAAGGATTCGGTCGCTGTCTCAGGCGCCTCAGGCCTGTATTCAACAACCAGTTGTTTGATCATGTCTCTGATCTTGTCATCAGATCCATTGGAGAAAACTGTTGAAACCCATGTGTTGACTGTTGATGTGAACTGTTCGGGGTCGTAGGGGAACTCCGAGCGGTAAAGATGTACTTTGGGATGTTCGGTGTATACGCATGATTCTGTGTCACAGGAAAGTTTTTCAAAAATTTTTTCCCCGCGCTTGAGACCAATAAATTCGATCGGGATCTGTGTCGGCGATTTCCCAGCCATTCGCATTAACTGACAGGCAAGGTCAAGTATCTTGATGGGTTCTCCCATGTCAAGCATCATTATCTGGCCAGTCTCACCGATTACAGATGCCTGTAATACCAGGGCCACAGCTTCAGGTATCGTCATGAAGTATCGTTTCACATCAGGATGTGTCACTGTAACAGGGCCACCGTTGTTTATCTGTTCCAGGAATATAGGCACAACACTGCCCTCCGATCCCAGAACATTCCCGAACCTGACCGACAGGAACGAAGTAGAACTCTTCTTTGCATAAGCCTGACAATACAGTTCGCATAACCTCTTGGTGGCTCCCATGATACTTGTAGGGTTAACCGCCTTGTCAGTCGATATCAGCACGAACTTTTCGACGCCGACATCATGACTGAGCTCAACTATATTACGAATACCACCGATGTTATTTCTGAAACATTCTGTTGGGTTCAGTTCCTGCATATGCACATGCTTGTGCGCGGCGGCGTGAAGCACGATTTCCGGCCTGTAGTGACTCATTAAGCTGGAAACAGGGTTCCTGTCCCTAAGATCGCACAAAAGTGGGATAACCTTTGTTCGCTGGCATAACTCCTTGTTTAGAGACAGTTTCCTGTGGATATGAAAAAGCGTATTCTCGTTTTTTTCGAGGAGTAGCAAAATCCTGGGGGAGGCTTTCAGGACCTGTCTTGCTAATTCAGATCCGATACTTCCACCGGCCCCCGTGATGAGAACTGTCCTGTCCATCAACGAATCATTGATTCGAGCGCGCTCGACATGAATCTCCTCACGTCCAAGCAGGTCATTGATGTTGATGTCCCTCAGACGAGTCGTCAGGTTTTCGCCCTCTACGTATTCGAGCACTGGTGGCAAAGTCTTGATCGAGATATCAAGAGGCTCCAATATGCTGTAAATTCGGTTCATCTGCCGTCGATTGGCCGATGGTATGGCGATCAAAGCTACCTCAACGCTATTGAACCTTACGTATTCCGGGACACACTCTATATCTCCAATTATTTTTAGCCCATGGATGTATTGTCCTTTTTTGAGCGCATTATCATCAAAGAAGGCCATTACTCTGTATTTTGAAGTTTTGTTGCGCCTGATCTCACGCAGGAGCATCTCCCCACCGTCCCCAGCGCCAATTATTATTGACGATTGTTGCGGATTTTTGTGGCGCTCATAAACATTCAGCACCCTTTCACGGAGTATTCTGCCGGAAAGACGAATTGCGCAAGACCCTAAAAAGAACAATACACAGTCTATTATGATTACACCCCGAGGGATGATCCAATTTCGATCGAGAAAGGAAAATGCATAGATGGCGCAGGATGATATTACTGAAACCCACATCAGAGTTTTTATCTCACCGATACCAACGTATCGCCAGTTGGCCTTGTGTGCGCCAAGAGCAAAAAATATCAGGAGCTTCAGAAGAGTTCCAACAAGCGCCACGTATGGCATCGTTTCCCTGAGCGAATCTGGAATGGCAAAGTCGAAACGGACACCAAAGGAAAGGATTAAACTAGTGGCCCCCCAAACAAACAAAGCCACGATCAGAACCTGATTGTAGCTAACATAGGAACTCAGATACGATTGCTTCAAAAAGTGCAAGTATTCTATTAATTTTTGTATAGAGCTATTTGCCATGGATTGAGTCTCCGCATAAATTCCAGCAGATCTAAACCTTTATCCGAGGCGCCTGCTCCCTGCGATTGAGTGCCAGTGTTTAAAAGTCTATTTTACTAATTAATCAACGATAGGACAAACTATGAAGTTTTGTTTGTCTCAGACACTGTGCCTGCAAAATTACCTTGTAACCAGGAAATTCAGTTGAGGAGACATAAATTGAGTTAACATATCTTTTCATGAGAAGGCATAAGAAGTCAAGTCAGAATGTGCTTATGTCTGATACTCCTTACTCCAGGAGTCTGCAGGATTCCGATTTTACTCCACAAATTGGAAGCCCTAATCGCAAAACTTTCACGCGTGCCAAGATGTACTAATATGTATAACAAAAATGCGACAATGAGCTGAAAAATATTCTGAAAACAACAGCAAGGCCTGCTTGGAAAAAATCCCGGAAACGTTCGTCAGTTTGACTCCACGAGTCGCATCATGCTATGTCCAATGGCAGAAATGATAAATTTTTGTAATGCTGTTTTGCGGACCACTTCCATGCTGTTCACTCCTGAGGACTGAATAATGATCCAAAGATACTCAGAGCTGGGGCCTCTGGAAGAAGCGCTTGCGCTAACGACCACCTCTTGCAGCAAGAACATAATCCTGGGCGCCCTGGAATTAAAGGGTTCCCTGGATGACTGTGCCCTGAAAAAATCCTTAAAAATAGTAGCCGAACATTTCCCTCACCTGAAGTCGACCCTGAAAGAGATCAAGCAGGGGGCACGTTATAGACTCGTTAGAGATCACGAAAAAACGCAAGAGATTCCTTTCCATGTCTGGAGCGCAGAAGGAGAAGTGGAATCTGGCTCGATCCTGGAAACTTTGGTGTCATGTCTGAAAGGGTCTCTGGAGGGTGACCAGGAAATATTTGGAGGCCCTCTGATTGAAATTCACCTTATAAAGTTTAAGGGGCAGCGGAATTTAATCGCCTGTATCGTGAAGCATGTGATGGCTGACGCCGTAACATTGATTGAAATTGCAAGAGAGTTCATTGAAAATTACCACAAAATAGTGACTGGCCGATCACTGCCGTCTGGGAAAGGTGGACCAGCGGCCTCCACATTGAATAAGAGGATCGTCAGGCAAAAAAAGACCACCTTGTCCGACTACAGTCAGACCCTTCGTCAAGCGGCTATTCCACACATGAAATGTGCTCTCCCAGAAGGTTCGGGAGCCTCACTGGACAGGAATGAACACTATGTAAAACGGCTGATGTCATTTGACGAAGCCGATCTGGTCATAAGCCAGGCCAGGATGATGAGGGCCTCTTTTGTCGATTATCTTGTGGCCGGAATGACCATGACCATTGAAAGGTGGAATAAGGCCCGCAATGTTGAAACCCTACAAATTTCAGCGGCGCTAACCGCAAACATGAAAGGAAGGTTTATAAACGGAGGATGTACCAACAACGATAGCATAATGTATTTCAGATTTGGCCCAGAAGCACGGTGTGATGCCCAAACTTTGGTTCAGCACGCTTACCGAACCAGGATGAGGCTATACCGCAATCAGATGGACCTGAAATATTCCAAGGGATTGGCAAAATTTAATGGTTTGCTGAGTGTTTTCCCGTTTCACATCCGCCAGAAAGTCTTACTCAGGATCCTGAAAAATCATCAGACATCTTTTGCTCTGGGATTTATGGGAGTTTTGTGGCCCGAGGGAAGCGGGAGAAGGGTCTCGGCTGATTCGTCGCTCACCTCAACTGGCGGGGTGGAAATTACCGAAGCCCACGGAGTAGCCTTCAACATAGTGTCACGCACCCCGCTGTATCTTGCAG
>CAZVOU010000287.1:0-6771 GCA_964628605.1 uncultured Syntrophaceae bacterium | reverse complement strand
TTAAGGTGTTAAAGCTGGTGAGAGAGATTCTTGATTCTCAAATGTAACGGAAGCTTTTTTCTGGTCCACGGTTATGTGGCCAAGAGTTACCAGCCAGGTGGATTTAAAAGATGTGATCAGCCTCTTCGGGCCGGTTTTGGACTCAAGGGCGCCAAGGTTAAATGGAATTGCCTGCTCCAGAGAAAAACATTTCCCACCTGTTTGTCGGGAGATCGCAGCCGGGAGCTCTAATGCATGTCATGAAGCTGTTTTCTGTTTCCTGATCAAGTAAGAAACCGTAATTTTTTTGGGAATAATTTGATTATGCTTGACTCTTTCTTCAACGGGCCTATAGTACGGTTCACAACAGCAAATTAAATTTTTTTTACGATCCTGTGCTCGGACTTACAGGATGAAGCCGGTGCGCCCTGACATGCTACGTGACCTGGTCGGTCATGTCTTGCCGGCGCGATCCCTAGCCAATGCAAAAAAAACAGGCTGAAACTATGTCCTGTAAGTAAACGTATGATCTCTCCTTTTGGCTTGAAAACTTTTAATTAAGTAGATCTGTAAACCTACATAGATGTGAATTGAGCGCAGCGTTTTGTTTTTCCGTCTGTGAAAACGCTGCCTACTGAAACTGCCTTTCCGAAGACATCCGTGAAGTTTGTTTTAAAGGGACATTACTCAAGGAGGCTTATGATGAAGAGGCGAAATTTCCTGAGATCGATTGCAGCTGCAGGAATGGCAGCCACGGTTGGTGGAGCAGGGATTGCTACACCCGGCCGGGCAAATGCCGCCGGTAAAGTCAACTTTGGAGAAGTGCGCAATGTTAAGGTTGACGTTCTATCCGAAACAAGCTGGTTCAATAATGACATCATGAAAAAGAACATGATGGACTACGGCGGAGCGATGACCAACCAGTACACGGTCCCGTGGGACTGGGAAAATGCTGGAGGGTATGCGGCGCTGATTACTGTCACCAACATGGACGGATCTGAGAAAAAAATACTGCTCGATAGCGGTTGGAACACCGAGTGGATGGACTACATATTCCAGGAAAAAAGTAACGTAGCGCAAATGCTGCAAAAGGGAGAGATTGACACGATGGTGATCTCCCACTTTCACCTGGACCACTACTGGGCAATAGAATCGACGCTGAAACATAAACCGGACATAACTATCTTTGCGCCTAGCACTTACTATCCCGAGGATATGGCCCTGCTCAAAGAAAAGGCTCACCTGACGGCAAAAGACAAGGATGGCAAAGAAGTGCCTATCTGTTCAAACGACTATCCTCACACAGGTAAGCTCAATCTCTGCAAGGCTGAGGGCGAAAAGGGTGATGGAATTTATCAGATGATGCCTGGCGTAGCCTACAAGGTGTTTGATGTGCCAATTTTACTTCGAGTCAGGGGTGAGGGCGTACTTTATTTCAACGTCAAGGACAAGGGGATAGTAACCATAACAGGCTGTTGTCATCCCGGACTTCTGTCGATCTTCTCCTTCGCCAGGCAAAATTTTGACGGTTATAAACCATATGGTTGTTATGGGGGTCTGCATGTGAGCCTTTTTGAGAATTGGGACCCGAAATTTGATGATCTGATTAAGGGAGTCAAGGCTTTCAAAATAGAAAAGGTGGCGTGCAATCATTGTACCGGCTGGATCTGGGCTGAGAAAGCCTCTCAGGCAGGTATACCCATTGTCAAGGGAACCGATAAGTTCAAAACCTACAAGAAACAGTCTACGGTCGCCAAGAGCAACAATGTGTTTCTGACAAATGGTGATTCAATCTTGTTCTAACTTAACCTTCCATGTAATGACGTTTACAGAACCGGACGTCATTTGCCCGCAGATTTGACGGGCGGGGATTTCTACGGAGATCCCCGCTAATGAAGAGTTGCGACTACCCGTTCACGTTCCGGTCTTTGACTGATTCAAGCATGTAATCCTCGTATTGGGAGGTTTGTGTAAATGTCAATTGGCGATGAAGCTTCTCGAAAATACGGCTCAGTCAGTGGCGTTATTTCTTTTTTATGCATTTCTGCGCTGGTCTGTATTCTTTGGTATGTGTTTATGCATGCCAACGGAGTAATGAAACTTTACACCCCCATGTATGGTTTTTCACTAGTGGCCATGCTCATGGTTAGTGTGGTCATGATTAGCAAAGTCATTGATTTTTACCCGTTCTCAAACAAAGCCGTCGAGGGACCGTTGAGATTGGTTCGGGGATTAGCCTTAAGCGCGATTGCCGTAATTTTTGCCCTGTTCATGGTTTACGTAGTGTTCTGGAATTTCCTCGGGAAATATGGCATTGCCTATTTCAGTCCTGAATCTATTGTGAGTTCGGGAGGTACTGGGGCTGAACCGTTCAACGCCAGGGAAAATGCCTCTACAGCAATAATCTATTTTTGCGCCGCTTTCCTGTGGTGGAGTCTCGTATGGCGTCTGGGATTTTCTAACTGGCCATGGGCGGGAAGTTCGCGAGGTGTTATCGCATGGTCCAGAGCATGTTCCATACTTATTCTCTCCATACTCACCTATGTATTATGCTTCCATCCTCACGTCTGTTTTCTGTTCTACCCGCCTCAGGATAAAGCGGGAGTTGAACCGTGGTGGTCGGCTTTTACAGGAACGGGCAGCGCCTTTTTCAGCCTGGGTCTTATTCTGTGCAGCCTTGCCTGGGTGGTCGTCTCTGACCTGCTGTGGGAGAGCTATCCGTGGAAGTTTTTTTCCAGGGACGGTAACTTTATCAGGGGCCTTCTGACAACACTGGGATGTTTGACCCTGGGAGCTGTCCTGTTTGTGGCTCTGCTCAGGGTTATGAACGTTTTCTGGATGGAGCCTTTTGAAGGTGGTCAATACACTGACGCTCCTTATTTCAGGTACTTACACGCCGGTGAGGTAGCCGGCTTCGTAATTCTGGGCGCTTTTGTCCTGAAAAACTATTTCAACAACTGGCCCAACTGGTCAAGCCTGTTTTTAAATTCAATCTTGCGGACAATTCTTTCTTTTCTCATCGCAGGGGTAGTTTATCTCTTCTATTATTCGCCTCTATCAACACTGATACTGGGCAAAGTGCCCGGCATTGCTCAACCTGATGACACTCCACTAGTATGGACGATGCTCTACATAACCGTAGTGCTTATCCATGCTGAATTTTTTTCACGCTGGCCCATGAACACTGAAGTGTCCTGAGAACAACGGAGATGCAGGATAATACGGAAGTAAAATGATGGATGATCAGAAAAGAGTTTTCTTTAAAAGGCTTTTTTACGAATCTGTAGGAAAAGTGATATCCGAGTTTGAAAAGGGTGTACAGGACGCCAAGCGTAAAGAAGATTTTTACACTTTCTTTGATTCCTATGAATCCAGCTATTCACTGACCATGAATTATCCCGATGATATATTGATCGAAACCGCCAGGATCGAGGGGATAAAAACAGAGGGAAGGGATAAGCTGGACATAGCTCGCGAATTATTCGAGAAAAAAGGAAATTTCCTATAAACCCCGACTCTATCCTGCGAAGCAGTCTGGAAAACGTCCTGAGAAGCGCATTTCAGTTTGGCGGGCTGAAAAAAGCTTCGGGTTTGTCTGCAATGAGCCAGGTATGGGTTGAGCGTCCAGCCTATTATTTCTGGCTCACAAATGCCACCTGCGCTTATTTGCTTGCTCTGGAAGATTCATTTTCCGAAACATCGGGGCAGTCATCAAGAACTGTCGGCGTATATTCCCTCAAATCCTATCCGTTCAGGAACTCCGGTCTGTTCAACCAGTTTTCAAAAGAAGAACAATTGCTTGTGCAAAGTGACGTCTTTGACGGGACCAACACGCCCAGGTTTGAGAGACTCCGGAACATTCCAGATCATTATTTCAATGTCGGAACAATAGAACTTGCTTACAGCTCGGAAAGTCCGTGTGAACTAATCGAAATATCAGCAGAATCTCTGGGTTTGATAAAGACCCTCCACATTAATGACCCACTCTCCGGAGAAACTGCTAAAAATGGAACCAAGGGCTCATTCATCAGGGAAGTTCCCGGTTGGACCCTCACACACAGACTGTTTGATTCACTTTGTCTGATTCATTCTTTTCATTATGGAAAAACGCCACATACAGCCGTTCTCTCCGAATCTGCAGGCTTCAGCCTCGTTTGTGAAGACCCTTGGGGACCAGTCTCCTGTGTAAATGACGAATCTTCCAGGCTGATTTCAATTTCCGTCAATTATTACGAAGACAAACCCATCACGCCTGATGATGACTCTGGAATAGAAAATGAGAGCCTTCTTGATGGCGATTTCCGTCTGATGATAGACTCAATACCCGACCCCCATAAATTGCAGGAAGCCGGACATGGTGTTTTCGCCAATCCTGAGGCTATCAATCCGCTCTGGTGGACAATTGCTCATGAGGATTTTAAATGTAACCTCAATACCCCTTGCGGATGTTCCTGAATAAATACCTGCGCCAACTTCCACGATGCCTGCTGTCTGTTCCTGGCTGATACTCTGAACATGTTGGCGCTGGGAGTCTCTGGCCGAGAAAGTCGCTGCCTGAAGTAACCTAATAAAAAACTTGATATAAGAATTATAATAATCTATAATTACACATCTTTTTTTGGAAAAAGTTTTTTGACCCAGATCCGGGTCTTCGACTCATTGGTTTAAAGATTGTGGTTTAGCCATGATTGTGAGTCGCAGCCTGCGCCGATTGCCTTTGACATATAATGGAGGCTCGTCATGCAGAGTCTTTTCAGGGTCAGTGTGGTTTCATTTATGATCCTGTGTTTTTTACCGTCGCAGGTCACAGGTCGTGGTATTCAACAGTCGCCTTATTCTTCGTCGACAGCCAATGGTTTCAGGAATGACACTCCACCAATTGGCGCTGGTCTTTCTGCCTCCAATCCACTTGGAATGCCAGGGAGCTCTTCATCAGGACATGGAGGTAGCGATAACGTTTCAGTTTCGAGCGCCCTGTTTCAGGGCATTCTTCCAAAGATTCCAAATCTTCAGCTTGGCTACAATTACACTTTTGGGCCCAACATAAGGGCCGGGACGGCATCAATAGATTATCTGGCGGCCTTGAGCCTTGGTGGTGACTCGACCATTTATGGGGAAGCTCACGGGGAGTTGCAGAGTTTCTCGATTTCGAATTCGGGATCATCCAACAACAGTGTGGACGTTTGTCTTGGCGGGGGATACAGGAGGATGCTGGGCAAAGACACAATGATCGGTTTTCATTCATTTTTAGATACAACCAGACTGTCCGGTTCGTGGTATCAGTCAGGAAGTCTGGGCATTGAAATGGCAGCCCGGCTAGCAGGGCATGACGCCATTGATGTGAATTCCAACTGGTACGGCAAAGCGCTTGACGCCGCGTCACTGAACAATCTCGGCTATCCAGCTGTAAACGGCAAAGATGGGTTCGGTAATTCAAATTTCGATTTTCAGGTCGGTTACTCTCATGAATTGTACGCCGGTGGTCCTGACTTTCGGCTGAGCCTGACCGGTTACAAATTTGATATGGATTCGGATGTTTACGGCTATTACGCAGGCGCTGAACTGAAATCCCGCAATGGAATGTTCGTGCTCAAATATGATGTCGGTTATGATAACACCAATGAGGTCTACCAGTCAGCGTCGGCTTTCATGAATGTCGGTTTTCAGTTAGAGAACCTTTTTTCTGGCGACAGTCCGTTTATGATGCCCAAGCCTGTATTTCAGAGTCCGCGCGAAATGACACGGCTAACCGAGGCGAAGGTCAACCGTAATTGGCGACGGACCAGCCAGGCGGCGCAAATAGCCATGCAATCAGCTCCAGCGGCTCCTTGCACAAACCCCGCTACTCTGTGCCCAACCCAGACCATCACTGTCATCAATCAGCGCACCGCTGACGTAACCCTGTACATGGGATTCCTCGTCGGCGAAACCGGCGGCTACAACCTGGCCACTGATTTTCCTGGTTGGAACACCACATCGAATCCTCTGATCATCACCACCACTGTCGCCGCAAACAATGCAGCCCCATATCTGGTTGTAACTTTCCCAAGTAAAGTCAGGAAGAAGGTAAGCTTTGTAATCACTGCCGACAAAATCCCTTGGACAAGTTGTTCTGTGACTCAGGGAGAGTGGACCCTCGCTGACAACTGGTGTCAATGGGGCGGATTGCAGGACACCTACGATATAAGTCTGGTAAATGGCTTCAATCTTCCAATGAAAATCACCCCTGTATCTGGACACGAAGTCATTGTTACGACTCTTGCGCCCAACAATACGAACACCGGAGTCTATCCATTCGCCTGCACCCAGTGTGTTTCAATGGCCTCCAACGCTCACTGTAAAGGTCAACCAGGCGCAGGGACCGATTGTAAATCTGGACCTGATGAAAGTCACCCGGACTATCCGTGTCAGCTGTCCCAGGCAAGTGTCACGAATTATAACCTCACAATATTGCCCTGACAGGGATGCAAACCGGTTGGTATCATCGACCTCCCCATAGCCAATTTTGATACGGAATTGCGGTAAGTTAAAAAAAACAGCATACCCGAAGAAAAGACTTGACACAAAGTTTACTAATAGTAAACTCATGGTCATGGATCAGGGAATAATCACAAGAAAGCTCAAAGCCCTCAGGAAGAGCCGCAACATCAGTCTATCGGAACTGGCTGAAAAGGTCGGCTTGACCAAAGGTTATCTTTCGCGTATTGAGAACTCTGAAAACCCTCCTCCCATTTCTACACTAGGAAAAATCGCTTCGGCTTTAGGCACTGATATAACGGATCTATTCCCGAA
>CAZVOU010000286.1:0-3197 GCA_964628605.1 uncultured Syntrophaceae bacterium | reverse complement strand
TGACCTGGGCACCGCTGCCAGGGTATTTACAAACGCTCCAACCGGGGCCTTCATGGTACCGAGCAACTTAGCAAGCAATTCCTCTCTCGAGGGCAGCTTGGACAATGTTTCCAGATCAGATGGCTCAACGAGTTTACCGTCCAGAGACCCGCGTATGAGCCCCAACTTCGGATGCGCCTTGGCAAAATCCACGAGGACCTTTGCCATGGCAGGAACGTTCTCATCTGTATTTGTCCACGCAGCAGCTCTGGGTCCAACGAGGTCGTCTCCTACTACCTCAACTCCTGTGTCCTTGTAAGCAAGGCGCACAAGGGTATTTTTCATGACCTTGAAGCTGATGCCACGAGCCCTAAGCTGAGATCTGAGTTCATTGGTCTCAGCCACGGTAAGGCCCTGAAAATCACTGAGAAAAAGCGCTCGAACACCCTGAAACTGCTCTCGAAGCCAAGCAACCTGTTTCTCTTTGTCTTCTCTTTTCAAGCTTAGGCTTTCCCCTTTCTGTGCGGGAAAACAGCGAATCGCAAAAGCCTTGGCAAAATAGGCCAAATCTAAAATCTACTACGCCTGTCTCGGCTGGCCAAGATTAAGCGCCCGTAGGCGCGCCCGCTGTTTTCGACACGGCTCATTCTTCATCGATGTGAAAAATCAGTCGATTTATACTCCTGTAAAATAATCAGTCTGAAAATTATTTTGCAAGGTTCCTTAATTCCTGGGCGTCAAGTCTGAGGCCTGGGCCCATGGTTGTTGATAAAGACATGCCTTTTAGGTAGACACCTTTAGAAGCCGATGGTTTCAGTCTCATGATGCTTTCAAGAAGGGCCTTGATGTTATCACTGAGCTTTTCTGTGCCGAAGGACACCCTGCCTACGGGACAGTGGACAATACCGGCCTTTTCGACGCGAAATTCCACCTTGCCGCCCTTCAACTCTGTGACGGCCTTGGCTATGTCAAAGGTGACGGTTCCCACCTTGGGATTGGGCATCATTCCGCGTGGACCAAGAATCTTACCAAGTTTTCCCACAACTCCCATCATGTCAGGAGTGGCCACGGCTTTATCAAAATCGAGCCAGCCATCCTGAATCTGCTTGGCAAGATCATCTCCACCGACATGATCAGCGCCGGCGTCCAAGGCTTCTTTTTCCTTTTCACCCTTGGCGAACACCAGCACTCTAACGGATTTTCCTGTACCGTGAGGAAGAATGCATGTGCCTCTGACCATTTGATCGGCGTGTCTGGGATCAACCCCTAATTTGATAGCCACATCGACCGATTCGTCGAATTTCGCGTATGAACTGCCAAGAACCGCGTCTATGCCGTCCTGAAGATTATACTTGAGTTCCCTGTCGATTTTTGATCTGGCTTCGACTTTTCTCTTTGCAACTGGTGCCATGTTAGTCCTCTATTCGATGTCAATCCCTAGGCTACGGGCTGTTCCAGAAATAATGCGAACTGCTCCAGGTAGGTCCTTGGCGTTCAAATCCGGCATCTTGGTCTTAGCTATCTCTTCAATTTGACTCATTTTGAGCTTTGCGACCTTGTCTCTGTTGGGGACAGGGGAACCTCTGTCAATCCCGGCGGCTTTCTTTAGGAGGTACGAAGCCGGAGGGGTTTTCAGTACAAAGCTGAACGAGCGATCAGAATAAATTGTGATAAGTACCGGAATGATGACGCCCTGTTGCCCCTGAGTCTGGGCATTGAACGATTTGCAAAATTCCATTATATTGACGCCGTGCTGCCCGAGCGCTGGTCCTACGGGAGGAGAAGGCTTGGCCTCGCCTCCTGTGATCTGAAGTTTCACATATGCAGTGATTTTTTTTGCCATAAAAGATCTCCCTGAGGGGACAACCAACGAGGACCAAGCTCATCCTACGAGTCGGAAAAGTTCCCTAAATACGGCCTTCCAGCCGAGTTTAATTCTTACTGACCTGAATGAAGTCCAGCTCAACCGGAGTTGGTCTGCCGAAAATGCTGACAAGAACGCGAAGTTTCCCCTTGTCAGGCCTGACTTCTTCCACCGTCCCATTGAAGTTGATGAAAGGCCCATCGACAACACGAACAGAATCGCCTTTTTCGAAGGAATATTTAGGCTTAGGCTTCTCTTTGCCTTCCGCCATTTGGGTCTTGATCCCTTCCACCTCGGAATCGGGAATGACAGCAGGCTCAGTCCGGGAACCGATGAAACCAGTGACTTTAGGCGTGCTTTTGACGTGATGCCATGTGGTGTCGTCAAGCTCCATTCTAACAAGAATGTAACCTGGGAAGAATTTTCGATTAGAGGTCTTGCGTTCCCCTTTTACCAGTTCCACGACTGATTCAGAGGGGATCAGGACATCCGTTATCCTATCTTCCAGTCCAAGCTGCTTGACTTTTTCTTCGAGGGCCGCTTTGACCTTGTTTTCGTAACCGGAATATGTATGAACCACATACCATCTTAAAGCCACGGTTGGGCCTCCTTGGCAGATAATGAATCCGTGACAGCCTCAGACCTGTAAGAGCGCCTTGACTATGCGCGCCAGAGCCCAGTCACTAAATCCCAAATACACTGCCATTATCACCGTGAGTACGAGCACGACTATCGTTGATCCGACAGTTTCCTGACGTGTCGGGAAGGTGACTTTTTGTAACTCGACCTTCACTTCCCGGAAGAATTGAATAGCCTGTTCGAAATATATTTTGAATTTATCCATTGCATTATCTTCCGGACCAAAAAAGTGTTAACCAAGATTGGTGGCAGGCCAGAAGGGATTCGAACCCCCAACCCCCGGTTTTGGAGACCGGTGCTCTAGCCGTTGAGCTACTGGCCTAGACCAAAGAAGCGCCCTGGACTACTTCGTTTCTTTGTGAACCGTATGAGTTCGACAGAAACTGCAGTATTTCCGGAATTGGAGTTTATCCGGGGTGCTCTTTTTGTTCTTGGTGGTAGTATAATTCTTGCGCTTGCATTCGGTGCAAGACAACGTAATTATATCTCTCATAATGATCCTCTACCGTCGTTTTGACATCAGGGATCGATCTCCCGATGCAACGACTATTCAATAACCTCAGAGACAACGCCGGCGCCGACGGTCCTGCCGCCTTCACGTATGGCGAATCTGAGTTCTTTTTCCATAGCGATAGGAGTGATCAGATGGGCTTCAAGAGACACGTTGTCTCCGGGCATTACCATCTCTACTCCCTCAGGAAGCGTTATGATTCCC
>CAZVOU010000285.1:0-15532 GCA_964628605.1 uncultured Syntrophaceae bacterium | reverse complement strand
GCGCCAACTGTCATGACCACATTTGAGCCATCTATCTTGACCCCTTCATCCTTGGCAATTCTGTCGGCGATTGCGCTACGGGTTTGCAACAATCCGGCGTTGGGCATGTAGGCGTGGACACCGGCGGCCTGATTGGCGGCTGCCGTAGCGATCGCCTTCTTCAGGTTCGATGAAGGCTCGAGGTTCGGGTTACCCAGCGAGAAGTCAAAAACGTTTTGTGGCCCGTGAAGCTGTTTGAGTCGAGCGCCTTCCTCGAACATTTTTCTGATCCATGACGAGCGTTCCATGAAATCTGCTATTTTTGCAGATACCGGCATAGTAGTGTCCTCCGTGGCAGGCGGGCGGTATGGTGTACAAACGAAAGCCCGGCTGAAATCTGCATCCAGTGTCCTAGCCGGGCTCTCGACCTTGCATCAGCCCTTTTTTTCTAAAGGGTGTCACATATTAACATATTAGGCCCCGATAAGTCAAAGAATTTGTAACTCTACCGGGTTATGCCGTAATCTTGAGCGGCTGAACCAGTAAACTGAGATGAGTGGTTTAATTGTTCAAAATAAAGTATATTGCTGAAAGTCACAACATATTTTAGATGAATTCCCGGCCTCTGAATGAGAACGTTGAAACGAATCGCTCTAGTTTCCCTGTTTGTAATTGTCGCTACAATGTCGATGCAGAGGTCCGTGATGGCTTCGCCGATGTCCGAATTCGACATGGCCACCGCGGAATTGCGTCAGGGGGGACTGGAGGAGGCGGTGCGACTGCTGGATTCGTTCATCGTGAAAAACCCCAAGTCCTATGCTGCCCACGTCAACCGTGGCTCAGCGCTTTTCTACCTCGGATATGTGTATCGTGGAGTGCTTGACTGGCACAAGGCCCGTGATCTGGCGCCGCTGTTCGCTTTCGGTGTCTTCACCGGGGAGATTGTCTGGCAAAGCGAACCGAGGGGGCCATACCTGGATTTTGTGGCTTCTATCGAGCTTTATCCCGATCATGTGGCCACCGTGGGAATGATCGGCGCAACCTACCTCGATTTAGGACTCACAGAGAAAGCGCTCAACTTTTACAGAAAGTCTGCGGAACTGACCTCGAATCCTCTATTTAAAGCCGATCTCGAATGGTGGAGTTATACCCTCAAGCCGTCAACGAAACATCGCAAAAGGAATCAACAGGTCCAGCAATAAGTTTGTTTAATAAAAGCGGCGCCTTTGAGCGCATTATCGCGCCGTATGGATGATCAAAATATGCTTGACTTGGAAAAAATTCAGGAATAGTTTAAGTGTTTAACTTTTCTTGTCCGGGAGAACAAAAATTGAAAGGTCGAATCGACATTGATAGGGAACGGTGCAAGGGCTGTGGTTTATGCGTCACCGTGTGCCCCAAGAAAACCATTGGGATATCCGAGAAACTTAACACAAAAGGGTATTATCCTGCCGAGGTTTCCACTAAAAACCCCTCGGAGCCTGATAAGTCAGGATGCACCGGATGCAGTCTGTGCGCTCTGATCTGCCCGGATGTTGCAATTGAAGTTTATCGCGAAGAAAAAGAGTAATCTCAACATTATTGTCTAGTGAGGAAAGCATTATGTCCGCCAAAACTCTCATGCGGGGAACGCATGTGTTGGGTGAGGCCGCCATTCGATCCGGATGCAGGGCCTATTTCGGTTACCCAATTACTCCACAGAATGAACTTCCCGAGTATATGGCATCCGCTTTCGCAAAAATGCCTGACGGCGTATTTGTTCAGGCAGAAAGCGAAATAGCGTCGATAAATATGGTCATTGGAGCGGCCGCTACCGGCGCCAGGGCTATGACATCATCTTCTAGCCCGGGCATAAGTCTCAAACAGGAGGGCATCTCCTATCTGGCCGCCATGGAACTGCCCGCAGTCATCGTGAACATGATGCGAGGCGGACCTGGACTTGGAAATATTGCTCCCGCCCAGGGCGACTATTTTCAGGCTACCAGAGGCGGTGGTCACGGGGACTACCGGGTGATAGTGCTCTCTCCCGCATACGGTCAGGAAATAGCCGACATGACAAGGCAGGCTTTTGACCTCGCAGACAAGTACCGCACACCGGTTATGATCTTGGGAGACGGCATGATGGGGCAAATGATGGAGCCGGTAATTTTCCCTGACCCGATCGATGTCTCAACCCTGCCGGTCAAGGACTGGGCGCTCAGAGGGGCTCAGGGTCGCCCGAGCAGGATTATACGTTCGCTGTGGCTTGACCCCCCCAAGGAAGAAGAACTGAACTGGAGGCTGGTCCGCAAATATGAGGCTATCACGGCTGAGTTGGCAGACCAGGAAATTTACATGTGCGATGATGCGGACATTGTCATAGTCGCTTACGGAACGGCGGCCAGAGTCGCCAAAGGCGCCGTCCACAGGGTTCGCTCCAACGGTATCAAAGCTGGGCTTTACCGACCTAAGACTCTATGGCCTTTCCCGGGAGAGGCCTTATCCTCCCTGAGCAAGAATGTTGATCACATAGTGGTCTTTGAGATGAGCACAGGCCAGATGGTCGAGGACGTCAGGTTGTCCGTCGAAGGCAAGTGCCCGGTCACTTTCTACGGCCGCCCGGGTGGAGTGGTCTCGACTCCCGAGGAAATATCGGGTGTTCTGTCCGGAGTAGCTAACGGGGCGGTCAAGAAGTCTGCTTAGGCGGAGGTTGTTTTCCGTTAATGAGTTTGTGCGATTGTTCTGTCTTTTTGTATCGACACACGGGAGTCTAAGACGTGAAAAAAATATTCAGCAGGCCCAGATCATTAAAAGATGTTCCTTTCCACTACTGTCCGGGGTGCGGACATAGTGTCATACATCGCCTCGTATGTGAGGTCATAGACGAACTGGGTATTCAGGATAAATGTATTGGCGTGCCCCCGGCAGGATGCGCCGTTTTGGCATATAACTATTTTGATGTGGACATGTGTGAGGCCCCGCATGGGCGCGCAGCAGCCGTCGCCACCGGTATCAAGAGAATGCTTCCGGATAGGGTCGTCTTTACCTATCAAGGTGATGGCGACATAGCCGCAATCGGGACCGCCGAAACCATTCATGCGGCCAACCGCGGCGAGCGCGTGACCTGCATATTCGTCAATAACGCAGTTTACGGCATGACCGGAGGCCAGATGGCCCCCACGACCTTGCCCGGACAGGTCACCACGACATCTCCCGGTGGACGCATGCCCCTCAGGGATGGAAATCCTCTGGACCTCAGCGCCATGCTGGCTCTTGCCGCCGGTAGCGTTTATATCGAGAGAACGACGGTTACCAATCCCAAGGGCGTGAACAGGACAAAGAAGGCGATCAGGAAAGCGTTTGAGATTCAACTCGAGGACAAAGGCTTCTCCCTGGTGGAAGTGCTGTCGCCTTGTCCGACGAACTGGAAAAAGTCGCCGGTTGAATCCATCAAGTGGGTTGAAGAGACCATGTCAAAAATCTTTCCTGTGCAGGTGATCAAGGATGTCGCTTAAGATTACTTTTTCCGGTTTTGGTGGTCAGGGAGTGCTCATGATGGGGTACGTCCTGGCTTTCGCTGGCATGAACGAAGACAAACATGTGACATACCTGCCGTCTTACGGGGCGGAAGTGCGCGGCGGCACCGCCAACTGCACTGTTGTTGTCTCAGACGAGGAAATAGCGTCCCCTATAGCTTCATCGCCCGAGTTTGTGGTGGTCATGAACTATCCGTCGATGGTCAAGTACCAGAGCACGGTTAAACCTGGCGGAATCATGTTCCTCAATAGTGATCTGATCACTGAAGAGCCGACTAGAGATGACATAAACGTGGTCAAGGCCCCGGTAAACACGCTGGCCCATGACATGGGGGCCGACAGATCGCTGAACATGGTGATGCTCGGAGTAGTGGCGGCAAAAACGGGAATCGTTTCAACCTCCGCGCTGTTGTCGGCAATTGAGAAAGTGCTTCAGGGCAAGAAACAAAGCCTTATAGAGATGAATCAGAAGGCTTTGGAGGCAGGGATAAAGTTCGGTTCTGAGAACAATTGATAGGGACTGCAATTATTTAAACCGGTGAATAATCAGCGTTGGAGGCCAGAATGAAAACTGTTCAGGAGTTGGCCGTAGAACTGAAGAACACCCCGGGCGCTCTATCGGACGTTGTAGAAATGCTGACATCCTCGGGTGTCAACATAATCGGGCTCAGCGCCAGAGTAGAAGGAGAGGTTGGAATCGCAGGCCTTGTGGTGAGCGACCCGGCTAAAGCTGTAAACGTTCTGGAAACAGCAGGCTACGAACTGGTTGTCAGGGAGATATTAGCAGTTGAAGCCCCGCATCATCCCGGAGGGATAAACGCCATACTCAAGCCGCTGAAGATGGCGCATGTGAACATTCAGAACATATATTTCCTGCGTGGCTCCATGATTATGGGGGCAGGTCAGGTGGTGGCCCTGAGAGTGGATGATTGCTCCAGGGCAGGCAAGGCTCTATCAGAAGAATGGATAAGAATCCTGGGGCCGGAAATATACGACATTTAAATTAGTTCAAAAAAGCCTGACGCTCTGATGTCATTTGAAGAGTGTCGGGCTTTTTCAGTTCTTGCCGTTGTGACCCAGGGTCCTGCTCAGGAACCCAACCATCCTCTCAAATGCGTCAAGCATCGCAGGTTTCATGAACCTGTTTTCCGTTCTCAAGTCGTAGTAAATATTGAACATGTGCTTTTGGTCGGGGTATATGTTGACTTCATGTGGGCGCATGCTGGTCTTCAGGTTCATTGCGAGTTCTCTGGCGTATTTTACGTCGTAAACATCGTCCTTTTCACCGTGGAATATCTGCACCGGAGGCAATCTGAAGGGCTCATAGGGCATGACCCAGGGCCAGCCGCCATAATTCCAGATAACAGCCTTGATCCGCGGGTCCTTGCAGGCGTAAGCCAGAGCTGCGTTGGCCGGCTGGGAAAATCCCGACAGCGCTAACCTGGATTTATCAACCCAGGGCGAACAGATTAGGTAATTGACCGTTGCGCCTATGGTCTTGAGATACCACTGGTTTCCAAAGAACAATTTGGTCGCCACCACGCCCTGATTCAGGCTTCCAAGCATGTAACCCGCCCCCCGGTCCCAGTTCCAGGGCCCCGGAGCCATCTCTTCAGGGTGGTTTGACGGGTCTATGAGCGCAACAACGTAGTTTCTGTCGGCCAGTAACTGACAGTGCTCGCGATATTGCGCTATTTGCGTTCCGCCCACACCCACACCAACCACCACAGCCGGTAAAGGTTTGCTGACACCACATTGTGGAAGGAAAACATAGACGGGTAATGTGGATTTCTTGTCGATCGGCACTTCCACCCTGAAATAGGCCAACGCCGTTGATGACGAAACCACCACGGACAATACCGCTACCAGAAAAAACAAGAGTGACGGCCGAAGATGGTTGTTTAGCACTGACGACTCCATACCTTTAACGTGAAATAATCGCTCAAACGTTTTCACACAAGAATTGCCAAACATGCTATTAGCTAGCGTGAAACATGAAAAAACATAGTTATCATATTGATTTAGTCTGTAAAACTACCATCAAAATAAAGATTTGTCAATGTTTGTGAACTGAATTGGGCGACCAGCCCTTTGTCGCATCCATCAGTCGGGCCATGAGTCAATATACTTGAAAACAGACGCCAAAGAATATAGTATCCAAAAGTGTCCTTATGGGATGCGTTCCCCTAATCGCTACAAAGTTCTTGGTATTCTCTCGGGGGCTTCGTCCATTGCTAAAAGCCATGGCGGGAAAGTCTCCCTTATGGAGGCATCATGAATTCAGTCTCAAAGCCTTATCAACCAAAAAATCGCATCAGGGTGGTGACAGCGGCTTCGTTATTCGACGGGCATGACGCTGCGATAAACATCATGCGTCGTATCCTGCAGTCGTCCGGAGCTGAGGTGATACATCTGGGGCATAACCGTTCAGTATCCGAGGTTGTCACGGCTGCAGTTCAGGAAGACGCCCAGGCCATTGGTCTGAGTTCCTATCAGGGTGGGCACATGGAGTATTTCAAATACACCGTGGACCTTCTCAGGGAATTTGGCAGCGATCACGTTCGGGTCTTTGGCGGCGGGGGCGGAGTCATCGTGCCTGAGGAAATTCGCGAACTCGAAGCCTACGGGGTAGCGAAGATATTCAGCCCTGAGGATGGCAGAAAATACGGCCTGCAGGGTATGATAGACCGTTTTCTTGAAATGTCTGACTTTGCGGTCTCTGATGGGAATCTCGACATGGACCTCGAGGGAATCGGGCCCCGAAGCTGGAGACAGATATCGAGACTGATTTCATGTATCGAGACGGCGAAGGAGAATAATAACGGATCGCTAAACGATATAGTGCGAAGACTCTCAGATAAGAAGGGCGGCAAAGTTATCCCTGTTCTGGGGATTACGGGCACCGGAGGCGCAGGCAAGTCCTCACTGACTGACGAACTTGTGCTCAGATTTCTTAACGACCAAAAGGACAAAACAGTAGGCATAATTTCCGTCGATCCTACCCGCAGAAAAACCGGAGGGGCATTGTTGGGGGACAGGATAAGGATGAACTCCATCCATACGGATCGGGTCTACTACCGGTCAATGGCCACCAGAAGTCATGGCATGGAAATTCCCAATCACATGGAAGAATCCATCCTGGCTCTCAAGGCCGCCGGGTTCGATTTCATAGTGGTGGAGACTGCCGGTATAGGACAGGGTGACGCCGCAATCGTCCCACTGGTCGATGTTTCTCTCTACGTGATGACGTCCGAATTCGGCGCTCAGAGTCAGCTCGAGAAAATTGACATGCTCGATTTCGCAGACCTCATAGCCATTAACAAATTCGACAGGCAGGGATCCGAAGACGCCATTCACGATGTCAGAAAACAGGTTCAGAGAAACCGGATGGATTTCTACAAAACCCTGGAAGACTTCCCTGTCTACGGTTCTATTGCCTCACGTTTCAACGATGATGGGGTGACAGGCCTGTATTCGGCTATTGTCCAGACTTGCGCGCAGAAAACTGGGGTAGACTGGAAGACATCCCTTGCCGCCAGACCCGACAAGAAGCCTTCTTCCAAAACTATTATTATTCCCATAGAGCGTGCCGGCTATCTATCCGAGATAGCTGAGACTGTCAGGAAATATCACCAGTGGAGCAAAGAGCAGGAGGACCTGGTTCGAAGGTTGTGGCGCCTCGATGAAGTTGAAAAGGAACTGCTCTTTGGTGTTGGATGTGACGCTACTCAGGCCCTGGACGGTATCAAGCGCCTTCAGGAAGATATTGAAAAACGTCTTGATCCGAAGGCTCTCAGACTTGTTGGCGAGTGGGAGAACATCAAGGAGTCCTACTCCGGAGATGATTACATCTTCGAAGTCCGTGGCCGGAAAATTCCCACAAAGCTCAAGGTAAAAACATTGAGCGGGACGATGATGTCCAGGATTGCCCTGCCGAAGTTTGTCGATATGGGTGAATTGCTTCGCTGGAGGCTCAGAGAAAACCTACCCGGTATGTTCCCTTACACCGCCGGAGTTTTTCCATTCAAACGTCAGGATGAAGACCCTACGAGAATGTTCGCAGGTGAAGGTGACCCCTTCCGCACGAACCGCCGTTTCAAATATCTTTCAGCCAACAGCTCCGCCAAAAGACTATCGACTGCCTTTGACTCTGTCACTCTCTACGGGCGTGATCCGGAGGAAAGGCCTGATATTTACGGTAAAATAGGGACGTCAGGGGTTTCCATCTGCACACTTGACGACGTGAAGGTTCTTTATTCAGGATTTGATCTGAGCGCTCCCAACAATTCTGTCTCGATGACTATCAACGGGCCTGCGCCCATAATGCTGGCAATGTTTTTCAACACAGCCATTGACCAGCAGTTTGAAAAATTCAGGGAAGAGACGGGGAGCGAACCCAACGCAGAACAGGCTTCCAGGATCAGAACGGAGGTGCTCAGTGCAGTTCGTGGAACCGTCCAGGCAGACATATTGAAAGAGGACCAGGGCCAGAACACATGCATATTCTCAACTGACTTCTCTTTGAAGATGATGGGTGACATTCAGGAATTTTTCATAAAAAACAATGTCCGTAATTTTTATTCTGTCTCTATTTCCGGTTACCACATAGCAGAGGCCGGCGCAAATCCGATCACACAGTTGGCTTTTACTCTGGCAAACGGCTTTACCTACGTCGAATATTACCTCTCAAGGGGGATGAAGATCGACGACTTTGCCCCTAATCTCAGTTTCTTCTTCTCTAATGGACTGGAACCGGAATACAGCGTGATAGGCCGTGTGGCCAGGCGCATCTGGGCAGTGACGATGAGGGACAAATATAACGCCAATGAGCGCTCTCAAAAGCTGAAATACCACATTCAGACAAGCGGCAGGTCGCTTCATGCGCAGGAAATACAGTTCAACGACATTCGAACCACGCTGCAGGCATTGATTGCAATTTATGACAACTGCAATTCCTTGCACACCAATTCCTATGACGAAGCCATTACAACCCCGAGTGAGGAGTCAGTCAGAAGGGCTCTGGCTATTCAGATGATCATAAACAAGGAATGGGGAATTTCAAGATGCGATAACATCAACCAGGGCAGCTTCATCCTGGAGGAATTAACCGACATTGTCGAGGAAGCCGTGCTCGCAGAGTTTGACAGGATATCACAGCGCGGCGGAGTCCTTGGGGCAATGGAGACGGGCTACCAGAGAACAAAAATCCAGGACGAGTCACTCCACTACGAAACGATGAAATCAACAGGCGAGTATCCGATTATCGGAGTGAACACATTCCTAAAGGAAAACGCATTCGAGCTTGAACTGACAGCAGTGGAGCTGGCCCGAGGAACAGAGCAGGAAAAGCAGTCGCAACTGGACAGGCTCAAGCAGTTCCACGAAAGAAATGCAAAGACCGGCCCGGAAGCCCTGGAAAAACTGTTCAGGACTGCGCAGTCTGGGGGGAACATGTTCGAGGAGTTGATGGAAACAACCAGGCACTGCTCACTGGGGCAGATTTCCGACGCCCTTTACAGAGCAGGCGGTAGATACAGAAGGAACATGTAAAGCCGGATAGTATGCGCGGATATGCGCAAAAATTAAAGGACTAGAATTCAGGAGTGGTTTGCCAAGCTGCAGCTTCTAATGGGCTTGGCCCACCTTCCTGATTATCGGTGATCATGATGGTTCTGGCTTCTGTAGCTCTTCCGCTTGGTTTATGCACGAGGCGTATTTTACAGGTCCCAGGTGGAAGGCTTATCATGCCGTAATACGAACCTTTTTCGTCAGTTGGGATGTCCATGCAATCGCGCCATGGACTTTGTGATATCTGCACAGTGACTACAGAATTGGGAATGTCCGGGAAACCACCCGTAAAAGTTACCGTCTCACCGGATATGTTAGCCATTATGGTGCTTCTTATCTCGGAACGGTTAAGGGGAAGATCGTGCCGCCTGACGGCCTTGGTGAAAAGGCCCTCCCTGATTTTGCGGTTGTATCTTTTATCAAAAACCTTGTGAGGAGCTGAGAACGGGTTTTCCCCTTTCAATAGGCTATTCCAGTCAAAAGCCAGGTTTACTCCGGCCATCAATGAATACTGCTCGCCCCAGGCGCTGTCACGTCCATAATTAACATTCGCGTTCAGCATGCCGTCCCGCGAATTGATGGAAACCATTGTTCTGTGCCCGGTCACGTTGGTGTTGGAAGCGCGATAGCTGTGAGCCTGACCCTCAAGGCGAATGTCGAAGTAGGGGAACACTGTTGGAGCAAGTAGGGAAACCTTTAGATCGCCGCCCTCCGGAAGCGATTCCCTGAAGAGCATTGTTCCCTCTTTAACCAGCGTCTCACGGACATTGGTTGGGATATAGGCGTTGGCGGAAACTTTAAGGTCGGAGAAATAGCCGGGAAGAGCTGAAAACTCAAAGCCGGCCACCGCCTGTCTCAGAAAATCCCCTCCGGCTCTCTTTGGCCTTATCCAATCGTAGTAAGCGTAAAAACCGAACATCGTATCTGAAGTCAGCAGATGCCTGAAGCCCGCCCCTAATGAGTAGTTCTCCCTGACCCCGTTCAAACTAACCCTCGGTGATAAAAATACGCTTTTGTCGTTCCATGCCTTGATCGCCTGAAAATAGTCCAGCCGAAGGGTGGGAGACCCGCTGAGCTGGTCCCAACCTGCGTCCATCTCTATTCCCCGCGAAATATTCGACGGTAACGCCTGATTTAAACCATAATTGATTACTGCCGGTATGTACGGTTCAACTCTATCGTGCTTTTTCGGTTTGGGTCCGGGATGAAGAAATTGCAGGCCGGCGTAGGGTGTCTCCACGTCATACGGGTTAAAAATTCTGGGGGCCGGCTTGGGAGCGCAAAATGCCCGATTTTCACAAAGTAATACCATCAACAGACAGAAACAAAAAACGCTAATTAATGTATTACTTTTTATTTTCATTCTAAGATTCCGAACATAAGCATTAATAAAAACGCTAATATGTTTTATGGTCCTTGTCAAGTAAATACGATTTGGAGAATTTCAATTTTTTGGCGCAAGAATAAGCAATTAATAACGGTAGGTTAGTGCTGAGGTTAACTGGCTCGCATCTCTTTCTCCGGCGCTTTCAAGCTGTTTGACATGAACAGGTCCATATCTGTATGTATTAAGGGAATCGCAAGTGTATTCTTTTGTGATTGTTTTTTTGTTGTCGTCGGGCAAATAAAGCGTATTGCTTTTATTGCGGCGACATTTTGGACGGCCGAAATTCTTTGACCGGAGAGAGAAATAGACAGAGATGAAAAGTTCAGAACCATTGTGGGTTAAGGATGTTGTTCAACCTTATGTGTTTTCGATTCCTCCTTATGTTCCCGGCAAGCCGATAGCGGAGGTGCAGCGTGAACTTGGTATTGGCAAGGCCATTAAGCTCGCCTCGAATGAAAATGCTTTGGGCCCGTCTCCGCTTGCGCTGGCCGCATTGCGCAAACATCTGCGAGAGGTCAACATCTATCCGGAATCATCTGCGCCTGACCTTCGATCCGGGTTGGCCGAAAGATATTCTCTAACGCCGGGCAATGTCATACTTGGCAATGGCTCTGATGAAATAATGCAAATGCTCGCCCATGTTTTTCTAGGCATTGAAGATGAAGCCATAATTGCCGAGAACTCTTTTTCAATGTACAGGATAGTCACAAAACTTTTTGGGGCGAAACCCGTTTTTGTGCCGTTGACAAACTATCACCTCGATCTTGACGCTACCCTGAGGGCAGTGAACGAACGCACCAGAATCATCTTTCTGGCCTCTCCCAACAGCCCTACAGGAACTGTCATAACCGGCAGTCAACTGGAGAAATTCCTCGACGCCATCGGTGATAGGAAACTGCTGGTGGTTTTTGATGAGGCTTACGCGGAATATGTCAACAGGGAAGACGCGGCCAGTGGCCTGACGTATTTGGATAAACATCCCGGCATGATAGTTTTAAGGACTTTTTCCAAAATATATGGTTTGGCAGGCCTGAGAGTCGGCTATGGTCTGGCTCAACCGTGGCTGATAGACCTTCTCAACCGGGTCAGAGCCCCGTTCAACGTCAACCTGGCGGCGCAGGAAGCGGCGCTCGCCGCTTTGACTGACACGGCTCATGTGGAGCGTTCCCTGAAAATGAACGCTGATGGAATGGTTTATGTCTCCGGTCAATTAAAGTCTCTTGGTTTTGAAGTGGTAGAGTCGCAGGCCAATTTCATCACCTTCGCTCCGGATATCGACGCGGGTCTTTTATACGAGGAACTGCTCAGGAAAGGTATAATAGTGAGGCGGCTGGCCAGTTTCGGAATGCCGGACCACATCAGGGTCACAATCGGAACCCAGAGCCAGAACAGGGCTTTTATAAAGGCTTTGAAACAGGTTATAAAAAGGAAATAAACGGGATGCTCCGAATGTCGTCGCTCAAATCCTATTAACCGATTTCATGGCCTTTAAGTTGTATCAGATTATTTTTCAAGAAGTTGGTGATGATAGTAAAACAAAGTGTAAGGAACGCGCCAAAGGGTCGGATTATAATCACAATGGACGGTCCGGCCGGCGCCGGAAAGTCCACTTTGTCCAGGATGCTCGCCTCAGAACTGGATTTCCTGATGCTGGACAGCGGGGCGATATACCGCACAATGGCTATGGCGCTCATTCTGAAAGGCGTTTCTATTGATGTTTCCGGCATCCCACAGGAGACTCTCGGGCAAATTCGAATCAATGTGCGTCCTAATAAGACATCAATGAAAATTTTTCTGAATGATGTTCAAATCGGAGAAGAAATCAGGTCTGAGGAGATCGGAATCGCAGCCTCGAGTTTCGCCACACTGCCGGAGGTGCGCAGTTCGCTGCTGGACGTTCAGCGCAGCATCGCCATGGACTGGAACTTGGTGGCGGAGGGAAGGGATATGGGAATAGTGGTTTTTCCGGACGCTTTCATCAAGTTCTTTGTGACCGCCGAACTCGAAGAGCGCGCAAACAGGAGGTATAAAGAACTCTTGGGAAGAGGGGGAAGCCCTGATTTTGATGTGGTCATGAGTGAAATGCGCGCCAGAGACAGCAGGGACATGTCGAGGAAAGCGGCTCCGTTGGCGCCGGCGCCCGATTCAATCCTGATCGACACCACTAATCTCACTCAGCAAGCCGCGATCCTTCAGATGATAGACCTGGTCGAGCAGAGATACTCTATCCTTGGCAATCATTAATGATAATTAACAAAAAACGTACCATGACAGAAACTTTTAGTTGTCAGTTCTTATAAAAGCGGATATATATAATAGATTATTCAGAACAGTTGAATAAAGCTTAGCTGCACAAAAGAGTCCGGGGGTGTTAGCTGGATGGAAAACTTGGAAACCCAATCTAACCACAACCTTCTGTCCGATGATGATGGTCAGGAGATATCAAGAGAAGAGAACTTCGCGGAACTTGTAGAAAGTAGTTTTCACAAAGCGCAAGAAGGCGAAATCGTCAGCGGTGTGGTTGTTCAAATCACGCCGGAATACGTTATGATCGATGTTGGTTCTAAATCTGAGGGACAGATTCCTCTGGAACAGTTCCAGGATGAAGAAGGCGCTTTGACCGTAGCGGTGGGGGATACCGTTCAGGTATTTCTGGAAGACTCAGGAGAAAGCTCCGGCGGAGTAAGAATCTCCAAGACCAAAGCAGACAAGATACGCATATGGGATGAAATAGCTGAAATCTGCGAGACAGAAAAGACAATCTCCGGAAAAGTAATTTCACGCGTTAAAGGCGGCATGCAGGTCGATATAGGTGTTCCCGCTTTCTTGCCGGGGTCTCAGATAGATTCACGTCCGGTAAGAAATTTTGAGAAATACATTGGTGAAACATTCGAGTTCAATGTTCTTAAATACAACCGTAAACGAGGCAACATAGTTCTTTCCAGGCGACCACTGCTGGACAAGGCCCGGGATGTAAAAAAAGATTTCATTCTGAAAGCGCTCGAGAGTGGGGAAATATTCACCGGTGTAGTCAAGAACATCACGGACTACGGCGCATTTGTCGATCTGGGTGGTCTCGACGGATTGTTACACATCACAGACATGTCCTGGGGACGGATCAATCATCCAGCGGACATACTCAAGGTCGGCGATGAGATTCAGGTTAAAATTCTCAAATTTGACCCGGATAAAGAGCGGGTCTCCTTGGGCCTGAAGCAGATCAACCCTGATCCTTGGGAAACTGCAGAGGAAATCTTCCCTATCGATTCCAAGTGGAACGGTAAGGTTGTTAGCATAACTGATTACGGTATCTTTGTTGAGCTTCAAAAGGGCGTTGAAGGTCTCGTTCATGTCTCCGAGATGGCCTGGACGAAGAAACCGCGTCATCCTTCCAAAATGGCTCATATCGGGGAAGAAGTAGAAGTTGTGGTCCTCAATGTGGATAAGGCGCAGAAACGTATTTCGCTTGGAATGAAGCAGTTGAGACCCAATCCGTGGGATGTGATCGCCGAGCGTTATCCCGAGGGCACAAAGATTGAAGGAAAAATCAGAAACGTTACTGATTTTGGCATTTTTGTCGGCATAGATGAAGGCATTGACGGTCTAGTGCATATTTCGGACATATCCTGGACCCAGCGCATCAAACACCCGGCTGAGATATACAAGAAGGGGCAGACCGTTCAGGCGGTTGTTCTGAATATCGACAAAGAAAACGAACGGTTCTCCCTGGGAATCAAGCAGATTGAAGAGGATCCCTGGGAAACGATTCCTGAGCGATATCCCACTGGAGCCAAGGTCACGGGCAAGGTTACTTCGGTCACCGATTTTGGCGTGTTCCTTGAGATTGAGGACGGTATTGAAGGCATGATTCATGTGTCCGAGCTGTCCAAGGATCGGGTCAGTTCTCCAGCCGATTTTACAAAAGAAGGTGAGACTCTGACGGCTATGGTCCTCAAGGTCAACAAGAGAGACAAGAAAATAGCTTTGTCAATCAAGAGCCTCGACAGAACTCCTGAATCGGATCAGAAGAGTTATTCAAGCAGCCAGGATGTCGTAGCCTCGAACCTTGGAGACCTGCTAAAGGAAAACCTTGGAGCGTCTTTCGGAAAAGACTGATCCACTGATATACCAAACAGCGCAGATGTAATCATCTGCGCTGGCTTTCGCCCGCTCAGCCCTGGTCTATATTCCTGCTCCCCCTCATCTATTACTTCCTCAAATAAAAGAAGCCGGATCTGATTTATTTGTCTACGCAATGAGCGAAATTCATCTTTTTCATGATGTTTCCAGCTTCTTCGATGGCTTGTTCTCGTGAGGCGATTTCCCCCAAGGCCTGTTTCTCTCTCAATATTCCCAAAAATTTACCGATATGTGGACTTTGAGGAATATTAAAAATATTCATGATATCGTGACCATTGAGTAAAGGCTTCAAAGGCTGGGGCTTGATGTCATGAAAATACCGCAGAATGGATGCGGCCCCGTTTATTCCGTACTGAAGCTGACCGGCGGTGCGTGCAGGACCGCATGAGGATTTCAGGTCCGAGATGAAAATCAACAGGAGCCCCAGGACGTCTTCCCCGAAACGTTCAGTTACCCTGTAGAGAAACCTTAGTGACGGATTTACCGATGTGAGAGAAGCAAGGCGCATGTGACCGCGAATCAATTCACATACAAGGTCGTTTTCCCTGTTCGAGATGCGGAACCGTTCGATAGCGGTTCGGAAAATTTCCACAGAGACCTTTTCATGACCGTAAAAATGAATTGAACCTGATTTGTCTACACTGCGTGTATGGGGTTTGCCGGAATCGTGGAAAATGCAGGCAATCTTGATCAGCCATAGGCGACTACGTCCCGGACATATTTCAAAATCGAGGTATTCCCGGAGACGCCCCACAAAGTCTCCGAAAACATCTTCCGGACATTTCAATAAGGCGTCAAGTTGGGAGACACATTCCAGGGTGTGATCCCAAACGTCCATGCTGTGATACCTGTTCTGATCACAATCCTTCATGAGCATGAGTTGGGGAAAAAGCCTTGTAATTATACCTTCTTTTTCCATAGAAACTAGGCTGTTACGGGTATT
>CAZVOU010000284.1:0-13382 GCA_964628605.1 uncultured Syntrophaceae bacterium | reverse complement strand
ATCCTGTTTGTTTTCAAAAAAGATTCCACCGTGATGCGGGACTCGGCCAAATGACACATATTCTTCTACAGTAAAACCGAACTCCAGATTTTCTTCCTGAGCCACTATGGCTAAAACCCTTGCAATCTCTTGCCGAGACATCGATCCGATATCTTTGCCATAGAGTTTGACAAGACCTGAATCAGACTTCCGTATTCCGGATATGACCCTTAACAGGGTTGACTTGCCGGCTCCGTTTGGACCAATGATACCTACGAATTCGCCCTCATCCAGAGAAAAATCGACGTCATCAAGGATTCTGGAATTTCCCAACATTACGCTCACGTTAATACAGTCCAAAATTCCTGATCTCATTTTAGTCTCTATTTCCAAGGATTGAATGGTTCCAATCAACTATTTTCTCAGCAGAAGGTAAAGAAAGAATGGGGCTCCGGTGAGGGCTGTGATTACTCCTACCGGTAGTTCCACCGGGTAGGAGATCAATCTTGCGATTGTATCGGCAGCCACCAGAAATACGGCCCCTCCAAGAAAGGATGCGGGCAACAGCAACCTGTGATCGGGACCCAGCAGAAGGCGCATCGAGTGTGGCGCCACCAATCCCACGAAACCTATTGTTCCTGAGACACTCACGACAGCTCCAGTGATCAATGAGGCCATTGTTATCAACAACAGCCGAATCTTATTCACGTCGATTCCCAATCCTAGAGCCGAATCCTCCCCCAAGACCAGGATGTTCAATCTGCTGGCGTTCATGTAAACAACCAGAAAACCAATCACAACGATTGGCGCTGAGAATGTGATCTTATTGTAATCAGCCAGACTGAAATCACCCATGAGCCAGAATAACACTCTCTGGATTTCACTGGAACTGGTCATGGACATGATTAGCAGCATTAAAGCGTTCATCAAGGCGCCGACAATGATTCCGGCCAAAATGACCGTGTTCATGTAAGAGTGAGTTCTTTTCATGAAACTCAAGCCGTAGACCACCATTACTGCAACAAGGCTTCCCACGAAAGCCGAGCAAGTAGTGGCTCCGAGCCATGTCCATTTAAAAACACTTATTGAAATAACAGCTCCCAGAGCGCCTCCAGCAGCTATGCCTATAATGTATGGATCGGCCAGTGGGTTTCGTAGCACTCCCTGGAAAACGACCCCTGAGCATGCCAGTCCGGCCCCCGCAACAGCGGCAAGCAGGATTCGTGGCAATCGGTAAGATAGGATTATTGCCGCAGATCTAACGGATTGTGCGTCGTCCATGTCCCCTTTTATAAAGGCCCAAAATTCAATTTGTGTTGTGCCCCATAAAAGTGAAACGGTAACGGCTGTCACAAGCGAAAAAATCAACACCAAAACCGTCAGAATGGTTTTTTTCAGAACAGACATTTCTTTGAAGAAGTCCTCAATTGGCCTGTCGAACCGGATGAGTCTCGTTAACCATTAGTGATAGTTCTGCCATGGAGGCTCCAGGATGCAGGTGATTGGCCAGTGCCTCCAGAGCTTCTATGGTGCGGGCTCCCGGTCTACTCATGAGGTCGGAATTGACTTCATACACACGTTTGTTCTTGACCGCCTTTAGAAACTGAAAATTTTTCCAATAATTCAGACAATCCACTCCGTGGCACTCCTTATCCAGCATGAATATCACATCCGGGTTCTGTCTCATTACCTCTTCCATGCTGAATTTGGGATAAGGACTTGAGAGTTCGTTGACAACATTTCTGCCCCCGGCCTCAGAAAGCATTGAGCTTAGAAAAGAGGTTGAACCGGCCACGACCAATGGGTTGATGCCAACCACAAACAAAACGGAGGCTTTCTCCAATTCTGAAATTACATCGGCCAATTTCTTACGGCGTATTTCAATTTGGGTAACAAGGTTAACGGCATCCACATTTTTGTTGAATAGGACGCCAAGATTCATAATCAACTGGTTTATATCTTCAATGGAACCGCTGTCATCCACATAAACCGGAATGCCAAGACTCTTGATTCGGTATACCAACTCAGGTCTCATCCCGTTTTTGGGGGCCAGAACCAGGTCCGGTTTGACTGTGAGGAGTTTCTCAAAATCCGGAGCCATGTATGGTCCAATTTCCAGAACCCTTGCGGCTTCCTCAGGAAAATTGCATCTGCTTGTTCGCCCGACAAGCCTGGATCCGGCGTTCAGATCAAACACCAGCTCTGTCAGACTGGGAGCTAAAGATACAATGCGCTCAGGAACTTTTTTGACACACACTGTTTCACCAGATTTATCCTTCACGCAGATGTCCTGACCCGATTCGGCTAAGCTCGGAAAGCATGAGAGAAACGAGCACACAAAAGCCATAAAAAAATATAGCAAAGGTTTCACTGTTTTCACTTCCTGAAAGATATTGGAACTACGTAAGTGAGTTTTTTATGCTGTGACTGCTCCGGGATTCTCGGAAAATGCTCAGAAGCCTTTTGAAGTATTTGAAGGGCTGTTTCGTCAAGTAGTTCCGAACCGGATGACTTGTTTATTCTCAAATCCTGAAGTTCACCGCTGTCAATTATCGTGAACGATACCATCACCTCTCCAAGATTCTTTGAACGCAAAGCTTTCCTGGGAAAATAAGCTGCCTGGTGGATGGCCTCAAGCAGTTTCAGTTTGAAATCATTTATCAAATCCCCACGAGTGGCATCGGATCGTTTTTCATGCTGAGCCGTTGAAGCCACACTGGCGGGGGCGTCCTGCATGGATTTGCTTTTGAAATCTACGTCGTCCTGATCAGTTGAATTTTTATTTTTAGCGAAGTCCGAATCAACCAGTCTCGCTGTATTAACTGCAGAAGCATCAGAATTCTCTTGTTCCTGATCCAGTGACCCGGCTTGATCGCAGTCCGACAATTTTTTTGTCCTGGAGACCCCTTCATCACCACTGTCGTTGCCATTCTTGCGCGAACGATCAGCGATCGAGGGTAGAGATGCGGCTGAATCGATGGAGGCCAGGCTAGGTTTGCATACCTCGTTGGAACGTGGGTCTACCAAACTCACAAACATGGGTTGGTGTCTTGTCCCACCTTGTCCGGTCGCCTCGGCGTAGGCGACAAAGGTGGCTACAAAAATGAGAAGCACATGAAATGCTGATGAGGCAAGGTTTGAATAAAAAATCGGTTTGAGATGTCCAAAACTTTTGGTCCAACAAGCAAAAGATGTTCTTTCAGCAACCAGATCATCCTCGATCAGGTCGATTGCTGAATCAGGATCATTAAAGTCCGGGACAAGCCTCAAATCCAGGAAGTCCGGCAGCCGACTACCATCGAGATCATCAACTTCACCATGTTCGTAATCGGGTATATGGATGGATAATGTTTGAGAATATCCCTGAAAGTCGTGAGGGTCCAGCTCGAGTAAGTCTGAGCCCAACCCATCGTCTAGGTGACTTTCAATCGAATCGACCGGACTCCATTCCTTCATCTGATTCCAGTTGTTGGAATCCACAAAATTCAGGAACGCAGAAGAGGTTCTAGATAATGAGTCTGAAATGTCTGATAAGGTCTTCATTCCCGTCAGCTTTCCTGGGGCCACGGGTTTTTCATAAAAAATAAAAAACCCGAGCCTCAATAGACTCGGGAATGCGCCCAGTTTTACTTCTTCCCTAATCCGCCGTGCTCCGCAGCTTCATCACACTAGGCAGGTCTTCTGGCTCCCGGATCAACCTAATCACCCAAACCTTCCCACCCGAATACATCCGGGCAGTGGCATAAAAACGGGTTTTCGTCCCCGGTTACAGCGGCGGGACCGCGCCGGAGTTACACCGGCTTCCCTATTAAGCTCAATGAGCGCCTAATGTTCCCAGAGTGCATCATTTATGCGGGCAAGTCAACGAAACTTTCAAAAATAAGACATTGAGACATTGGAGACATTTTTGTCCAGGATTATGGCTTTCGTGTATTTATAACTTTCTATTCTTCCCCGGTTATTTGCCGGAATCTCTCAGAATCCATCAGGATGTAAGTTCCGGTGGCCTTGGAACATATTTTTCCGTCGCTGTTTGATATTTCCGCCGTGAGGTTGACCCTTGAGCCTTCCTGCGAACCTATTCTGCAGCGGATTTCGATTTCCTGCTCCACATACAGCGGTTTAAGAAACTCTATATTTAGCGCCGAAGTTACTCCAACCTTTGCAGTTAAATGAAGAGTGGTCCACCCCATTATTTCGTCGAATAGCCCGCTTTGTATTCCTCCGTGTAATATTTTTCCGAAACCGGTGAAGATGTTTGAGGGACGCCATTTGCAAACAAGTTCTTTCGGTTGTGTATCCGTTTCGAAAAAGCTGAGTTTGAGTCCAACAGGATTAGCCGGGCCACAAAAGAAGCATTGTCCGTTTCTGTACTGATTGGGCAACAGTTTCATTTAAGTCTCCAGACCGCTGAAATTTCGGAGTTCTATTTTATGACAGATACGATACAATTACAAAAATGTTTGAATTAAGGAACACTCGGGGCCTTGTCCACCATAGGAACATTAAATGAGCACACGAAAGTTGATTGCAGCAGCGGTGATGTTGATTTTAGGCGCAATGTCCTACGTGGGATGGATTTATCTTTTGCCACCGGAACTGCCCAAGGGCTTTGCCGCAAGCAACGGCCGTCTGGAAGCCGTGGAGATTGATGTCGCCACCAAATTACCCGGCAGGATTGCTGCGATATTTGTGGATGAAGGCGATCTTGTCACGGCAGGACAGATAGTGGCTCAGATGGACACAGATGTTCTCAAGGCCCAATTGAGAGAAGCAGAAGCGCAACTCAACAGGGCTCAAAGCGCGGTGGAGACGGCCAGAAGCACGGTAGTCCAGAGCGAGAGCGAAAAGGCGGCGGCCCAGTCTGTGGTAGCGCAACGCAAGGCCGAACTTGACGCTGCCTCCAAGCGTCTTGGGCGTACTGAGAAACTTGCTGAGAAAGAAGTCCGGACAGCCGAACAGCTGGATGATCACCAGGCGGCCTTTTACGGGGCTGAAGCGGCTTATAACGCAGCATTGGCCAAAGTAGCTGCGGCGGACGCCGCCATCGCGACGGCAAGGTCCCAGGTAATTGGAGCGGGAGCGGCGGTTGAGGCGGCCAGGGCTACAATTGAGAGAATCAGGGCGGATATTGATGACAGCGCCCTGAAGTCCCCTCGGGATGGCAGAGTTCAATACCGCATCGCCCAACCGGGAGAGGTCGTGAGCGCCGGTGGTAAAGTCCTCAATCTTGTGGACCTTACCGATGTTTACATGACTTTCTTTCTGCCAACTGCCGCTGCGGGTAGGATACGCATGGGAACCGATGTCAGGCTGGTGTTTGACGCTGCCCCGCAGTTCGTGACCCCGGCCAAGGTTTCATTTGTGGCCGATGTGGCGCAATTCACTCCCAAAAGCGTTGAGACCACGGAAGAGCGTCAGAAATTGATGTTCAGAGTCAAGGCGAAGATTGATCCGGAACTGCTCAGACGCTACATACAGTTTGTAAAGACCGGACTGCCGGGGATGGCGTATGTCCGACTTGATCCGGAAGCAGCGTGGCCTGAAAGGCTTCAAATAAGGGCGCCAAAATGACGGAGGACTCGTCCTTCTGGGGTTCGGAGCGCTTAGGCCCATATCCGGCGTCCAGGGTTGTGGATGTTTCCTTGCGCTACGGTAAGACGCTTGCCCTCGACAGTGTCACTCTAGACATTCCATCCAACTGTATGGTGGGACTAATCGGGCCGGATGGAGTGGGAAAATCCAGCCTTTTATCCTTAATCTCGGGCGCCAGGAGAATTCAGTCCGGTAATGTTGAAACTTTGCGGCATGATATGGCCCTAGCCGGGAATAGGGACAAAATATGTCCTCAAATCGCTTACATGCCCCAGGGTCTGGGGAAGAACCTCTATCCAACCTTATCAGTGTTCGAGAACGTCGATTTCTTCGGCCAACTTTTCGGTCAGGACAGGGTTGAACGAAAAGAACGGATAAGGCGTTTGCTCGAAAGCACAGGCCTGACCCCGTTTGCCGACAGACCGGCTGGAAAGCTCTCTGGAGGCATGAAACAGAAACTCGGTTTATGCTGTGCGCTCATTCATGACCCGGAGCTGTTGATACTTGATGAGCCCACCACTGGAGTGGACCCGCTCTCGAGACGTCAGTTCTGGGAATTGATAGACCGCATACGCTCTGAGAGAAGGGGCATGTCGGTGGTGGTAGCCACCGCATACATGGAAGAGGCCGAAAGGTTTAATTGGCTGGTTGCCATGGACGATGGCGCTGTCCGCGCTGAAGGAACTCCTTCGGATCTTCTTGAGCGGACAGGCGCTAATTCACTTGAAGGAGCTTTTATTGCGTTACTCCCCGAAAACAAGCGCAGCGGTCACAGGGAAGTCGAGATTCCGCCTCGAAATATCGGCGACGGAGTGGTTGCAATCGAGGCTAAGGATCTGACCCGGAAATTCGGAAATTTTACTGCTGTAAACAGGGTGAGCTTCCGCATCGAGCAGGGTGAAATATTCGGGTTTCTAGGCTCTAATGGCTGTGGGAAGACCACAACCATGAAGATGTTGACCGGCCTGCTTCCCGCCACTGAAGGCAAGGCGTGGCTGTTGGGAAACGAAGTCGAAGCGCAAGACATAGAGACCCGGCGTCGCGTCGGATACATGTCTCAAAGCTTCTCACTGTATTCCGAGCTGACCGTCCACCAGAACCTGGTTCTTCACGCCCGGCTGTTCCAGGTCCCAAAGGGTCTGATTATGGAGCGTGTGGACGAGATGCTGGAGCGTTTTGATCTGAGGGGCGTCATGGAGTCATTGCCCGAATCTTTGCCGTTGGGGCTCAGACAGCGCCTGTCGCTGGCGGTCGCGTTGATTCATAAACCCGAAGTTTTGATACTGGATGAGCCGACCTCGGGGGTGGACCCAATTGCGCGGGATTCTTTCTGGGAACTGCTCATGGGGTTGTCAAGAAACGACAAAGTCACAATTTTCATATCCACCCATTTCATTAACGAGGCCCAGCGCTGTGACAGAATATCACTCATGAACGCCGGGAGGGTTCTGGTTAGCGATACTCCTAGCGCCATAACCCACAAAAAGGGAGCGTCAAAACTGGAAGACGCCTTCATAGCCTACCTGGAGGAGGCTGTTGAGGAAGAGCAAGAAAGGTCCTCTCAAACCAAAACCAACGAGATGGCAATTCCGGTTGACCCGATACCGGATTATGCAGTTTCGAAAGGGCATTCACAGGGCGAGTCTTTCAATCTGCGTCGAATGTTCAGTCTTAGCAGACGCGAGGGACTAGGTCTGAGTCGCGATCCTATTAGTCTGACACTGGCTGTTCTCGGAAGCGTCATCCTCATGTTCATCATGGGATACGGCATAAGCATGGACGTTGAAAACCTTACGTTCGCAGTTCTGGACCGAGACCAGACGACAATAAGTCGGGATTACGCTCTCAATCTCTTTGGGTCACGGTATTTCTCGGAACGACCTCCGATAACGAACTACGATGATCTTGACCGGCGTATGCAATCGGGAGAGTTGAGTCTCGCAATAGAAATTCCGCCCCATTTCGGCAGAGATGTTGAGAGGGGAAATCCTGTGCAAATCGGGGTCTGGGTTGATGGCGGCATGCCGCAACGGGCCGAAACAGTGCGGGGTTATATGCAAGGCATCCATTCCAGTTGGCTATCGGAGAGGGCCTCTCACAAACTGGGGCAGCGCGGTTCGGTTGCTCCTGCGGTCATAGAGACACGTTTCAGGTACAATCCTGATATCAAGAGCATAGTCTCGATGGTTCCAGCGGTCATTCCGTTGTTGCTGTTGCTTATACCGGCCATACTAACTGCCTTGTCCATCGTTCGGGAGAAGGATCTCGGATCAATTGTCAATTTTTATGTCACGCCTACGACTCGCCTGGAATTCCTCCTTGGAAAACAGCTTCCGTATGTTGCTCTGGGGATGATCAACTTCCTAACCATGACAGTCCTGGCTGTCACGGTGTTGGGGGTTCCGCTGAAGGGGAGTTTCCTTGCCCTGACCACTGGGGCCTTCCTCTACATAATCTGTTCCACTGCTATGGGGCTTCTGATATCGACGTTCACTCGCAGCCAGGTAGCCGCAGTTTTCGGAACCGCAGTGCTCACCATTCTACCGGCTGTCCAGTTTTGTGGAATGCTCGACCCGGTGTCTTCGCTAGAAGGGGCTGGAGCCCTTTTCGGAAGGATTTACCCCACTACCCATTTTTTGACGATATCACGAGGCGCTTTCTCGAAGGGATTAGGTTTTGAAGACATGTATGGTTCCTTTCTGCCACTGCTGCTGGCCATTCCTGCGCTCATCGGTCTTAGCGCAGCTCTGTTGAAGAAACAGGAGGTGTGACGATGAGACTCGGGAATGTCTTTCATCTGGGTGTAAAGGAATTTTGGAGCTTGGCGCGTGATCCCGCAATGCTGATCTTCATAGTGTTTGCTTTTACAGTCTCAATTTACACTGCAGGCAAGGCCATGCCCGAAACATTGCAGAAGGCGCCTATCGCCATCGTTGATGAAGACCAGTCACCGTTATCCACCAGAATTGTAGGGGCCTTCTATCCCCCGTATTTTTTGCATCCTATACTGATTACTCAGGTTCAGATGGATGAGCGGATGGACAAGGGGCTGGACACTTTCGCTCTAAACATCCCACCTAACTTCCAGCGTGATGTTCTGGCCGGACGACAACCGAGCGTACAGCTTAACATTGACGCAACTCGCATGAGCCAGGCTTTCACGGGCAGCGGATACATCCAGTCGATTGTCGGTCAGGAGGTTCAGGCTTTCACTCAGCGTTACCGATCCAATAGCGGGCCCCCTGTCGATATGGCGATGAGAGTGATGTTTAATCCCAACCTGAACAAGTCGTGGTTCGGCGCGGTAATGAAATTGATAGATCAGATAACCATGCTTTCGATAGTGCTGACCGGAGCCGCCCTCATTCGAGAGCGGGAACGAGGAACCATAGAGCATCTTCTGGTCATGCCGGTCACTCCGTTGGAAATTATGACGAGCAAAGTATGGTCAATGGGATTGGTGGTGCTCGTGGCTTGCGCAGCCTCACTGACCATTGTGGTGCAGGGCCTACTGAAGGTTCCTGTTCACGGATCTATCACTCTTTTTCTGTGCGGATCCGCTCTACACCTGTTCGCTACGACCGCAATGGGTATATTCTTGGGGACTGTTGCGCGTTCCATGCCCCAAATGGGATTGCTGCTGATGCTGATACTGTTGCCGCTTCAAATGCTGTCCGGTGGAGCTACTCCCCGTGAGAGCATGCCGCTGTGGGTTCAACAGGTCATGCTCGCAGCTCCGAACACTCACTTCGTAATGCTGGCGCAAGGTATTCTGTATCGCGGGGCAGGCTTTGATATAGTGTGGCCGCAATTTGCGTGGCTGGCGGTTATTGGATCGGCATTTTTCGGGATTGCGCTCGCACGGTTTCGCAGAACCATTGAAACCATGGCATGATTCGGGTTAGTGTTCGAAAGTGTTTTACATTGCGGGGACCGACATGGAAATTCTCGGTTTGGTCTTGGTCGAAATCCGGATTATTTTTTTATCTCAACAGGTTAGTTGAGAACAGGCTTGTGTCATAGTAAAAATTCTTTTTAGGAAATTCCAGACAGATGTATTTTGATTTTCACTGCCACTTATTTAACAGACACATCATTTCAAATGTCAGCGCCAAGTCTGAAATGGTGAAGGAGCTTAAACTTGACGTGGTTGAGGCGGCTGGGAGTTTTGAGCCTCAAGACCTGCAGAAATCTGCTCAGGCGTCCAATGTTGTTGGGTGTGTGATTCTGCCGACGGCGACTCCGGAAAAAGTAGTTTCACAAAACGACCGTTGCTACGAGACAAGCCTGAATTACGACCGTATCATCCCATTTTTTACATTACATCCCAACATGGCCGGGCTGGAAAGCGAAATTGAAAGGTCGCTGGACAGGGGGATCAATGGATTCAAATTTTCCAGCTTCTCACAGAGGTTCGATTTGAGATCCGATGATGTGTCAAAAATGTTGGAGACCCTTGAAAGTGCAGGAGTCAGCAGGAACATGTCTCCAATAGTTGTTTTTGACACGTTCTGTAAAGCTGATTCCGGATTTGGCGCCAATCCCGAGCATCTTACGACACCAGACAGACTGTCTCAGATTTACCCAAAATACCCGGGCATTAACTTCGTTGGCGCTCACATGGGCGGGCTAATGGCCGATTTCGATGACCTGAGAAAATGCCTCCGGCCTGCGCCAAACTTTTTTTTAGACACATCCAACGCCGCCCACACCCTTGATAGGGCGCAATTTGTGGAATTGCTGAAAATTCACGGTCCGTCAAATGTTCTTTTTGGCACTGATTGGCCCTGGTTTGCTCATCGCCATGAGATACCACTAATAAGATCGCTGCTGGAAGAGGCCGACTATTCGGATTCCGAATGCGCCGGCATATTCCTTGACAATGCGCTCAGACTCATGAAAACGAATTAAGATGGCCAAAGTCCGGCTTTAATGAACGTAACGTCTCGGTCCAATAACAAAAACTTCGCTACTCGATATCCAGGACCTGATTATTTTCTGGAGTTCAAGTTCTTTGGAGTCCTCAATGAGTTTTGTCATGGCAAGGTCCGAGACAAAAGCAGCGTCCAGTCCCAACAAGAGAACGCCATGATCGTTAAGGTATTTCGGAACCTCTTTGAGCACCGTCCTGGCCGGATTCAATCCGTCGAAACCTCCATCCCATATTTCAGGATGGTCGTGGGAATATAGAGTAGTTTCACCTACCTCGGTAGGAATGTAGGGGACATTCCCAAAAATGAGATCGAAATGGCCATCCACTTTGGAGAACCAATCACTTTGCCTGAATTCAATTTCCTGAGCCTGACTTGCGGCCGCAACTATCCTGGCGTTTTCAATGAATTCAGAGTTGACATCTATCGCAAGGACCTTGACCTTTCTGATTTTGGAACAGTAAATTGCCAGAAGTCCGATATGTCCTGTTCCAAGATCCAGAACAAAATCGCCATCCCTGAGATAACGCCTTACAGCCCGGTGTAGAACCAGAGATGTATTGTCCCAGATATGGTCATGAACAAGGCTTATTGCGTCAACTTTGAAATGAATGCCGGCAATGGCTAATCTCAGGCAGCGAAGTCTGGGTATCGCCGACAGACACTTTAGAAGATTGACCCCAAAATGGTGCGTTACTGCGCTCATCTTTCAGCCTCCAAACATTCGGTCCAACGGTAAAGCTGGAGTTAGGTTGCAAGCGTTGACTGATGCGCAACAATTCTGAGAACTAGTCTAGGTCACATCCTTTTGCCACTTGGCTAAGGGGTCAATCGGTCGAGGTGATTCAGTCGATTTTGAGTTCTTTTGCCAGAGTTTTATAATAAGGTGGAAATTCCGGCTGCATGTTCTGGTAGAAGGTAATGGGATACTTTGCCCCAATTTTCTTTCCGGCAAGTTTGAGTCCCCCGCAAACGTGTTGCACGGCAGAAGCCGGCATGGAAAACACCATCTCGTCGTCTTGGGTCATTGAGAAAATCCTGTCTCCGCTTCCTGGGATGGCGATCCTTGGTTTTCCGGATCTCATGGGCGCAGCAAGGTATTCCGTGCATTCAATTTTACCTCCAAAATTGCCCATGACTCTCTCGCCGGTAATGTAAGTCCAGGCCTGAACCATGCGCATCACCTGGGCAGGATTGGCGTAAACGGCCACAACATCGGGCTCGAAGTCAGCTTTGGTAAGTGGGCCCATTAGTACGGCCTGAATCTCTCCGGATGGAATGAAACTCATTGATGATGTTTCCTTAGCTCCGGTTTCGCGATCTTTGGAGAAAGTCACCTCGGTAAAAAGTTTCGCCACTGTCTCCACCTGATTTTGTGAGCCGGTAAAACCAAAGGAAATCATGGCGGGAACGCAAGTAATGTCCTCCTTCGCAAGCCCCACAGTCCACCCGTAACTCCTAGCCATGGTAACGCCCATGCAAATGGTAATTTTCTTGTTCAGGCGCTCTTTGGGGCGCACCGTTTTTTCCGGAAAAGAACCGTCCTTCACAAATTTAACCGCCACCGGCAATGTTCTGAGACGGAGGTTTTCATACAAGAACTCTCCCGATTCCTGGAAAGTGGCTTCTGGCATTTTGGGCTCCTTTTTGTGAGTGAACTGAGTGTGTTGCGTCAATAAACAGAATGCTTAAAAAATATTGGATACTTGTAATGCTATTGTTGGCAGGTCATTCTAGCCTGACGCGATACGGGGTGTTGCTTAGGGATGAAGTTCTACGAACCCTTAGTGTTTCCAGGACTGGAAAAACCGGTCAACCAAATCTGAGGATACAATATAACATTCAAAAAGTTGTTTGATGAAATTATTTTAGAACACAGATCATGGTCGCCTGCATCAGGCCGATGAGTCGGTTCTGTTCATTTTCATGGGCAATGACTTGAGCCGCACATATCGTAAGCGTCTTGCCGGGTTTTATGACTTGCCCAACAGCCTCAAAATTTGGATAGACAGGATCCATTTTCAGCACTTTGCGCGCTCCTAATTTCCAAAACAAAGTTATACTTGTTAATTGTAGACCCCTTGGGATTTAATGGCAACAGCGAAGGCTCTAACCCATAAACATTGATTGACAAAGAGACACTGAACAAATAAACTTATCTTAAGCTTAACTCGTGTTACCTCAGTAGACCTCTCGTTAGGGCTCGGGCGTCACAACGATTAAGATCCTAGGACATAGGAGCCCGTGCCGCGGATTGACACACCAAGGTTCACTTCTTGTTTGTCCCCGTTCACTAAAAGCCCTTGTTCGTAACATATCACCGCGCCAGAAGTTATTTTACGGCGCTACTTTCAGAGGAGTTAAATTATGAGCATCAACATTTATGTAGGAAACCTTTCTTTTGGCGCAACAGAGGACGAACTCAGGGGTCTTTTCCAAACTTACGGAGCAGTTGATTCTGCAAAGATTATATCAGATCAGTTTACCGGACGATCCAGAGGTTTCGGTTTTATCGAAATGTCTAATCGTGAAGAAGGTCTAAAGGCCATTGAAGAGCTGGATTCCAAGGATTTTAACGGTAGAAGCCTCAAAGTGAACGAAGCCCGTCCGAAGACCAACACCCGTGGCGGCGGCGGTGGTGGTGGCGGCCAGAGAAGAGATGGCGGCGGTGGCGGCGGAAGATCACGCTGGTAAGCTCCAAAATAAATTAGTCGATCTTTAAGCAGTGGCAAGAGATTCTACCTGGTATCTTTTGCCACTTCTGTTTTCAGCCTTTGAATTCATTCCCTCCTCACTTTGAAATTGGGTTACGCAATGCCTGTTCAGAGATTCTTCGAAGCCCCGGACGGAACTTTTTCGTACCTCGATTGGGGTGGA
>CAZVOU010000283.1:0-23377 GCA_964628605.1 uncultured Syntrophaceae bacterium | reverse complement strand
TATAATTCCAAATGTGGTTCCACAGTTCGAGTTCGGTGGGGCCTAATAAAAGGAGGATTTGGGTATGGTTAAGAAAATGATCGTTCTTTTAGGCGCGGTAGCTATGATTATAACCGCGGTGGCCGTTGCCGGAGCTCAAGTTTCTGGTATGCCTGTCTGTGCTACTTCCGGTGATATGATCATGATACCGATGAAAGTAAAGACTAGCTACACCAAGAACACAGCCGGTACCGCCGGTGGCGACAGCACATTGATGCTCGGCGGTTGTGAGCAATATACAGCCGGTTTTCGTCCTTGGGGTGTTTGGAAGGGCACAACCATAACTGAAAAAGTTCAGGTTATCCCCCCGAAGGCCGTTGCCCCCGCTTTTGGCGGACCTGTTGCCTGGGGCGCTCCTCCAGTGCTTCCCCCCAACTCCAAGCTTTGCAGCAATGTAGAGAAGTTTCAAGTTAATTCCCCTGGTTGCAATCCTTGTGTAACACCTGGCCTGTCCTATGAAATGGTTAAGAAACAGCAGGTAAAATAAGGCTTCACGATACATGTAAAAAAGACCGGGTTGTTCCCGGTCTTTTTTTGTTCTGAACAGATCACAAGTTTCCAGGGAAAAGACACCGATCGCCGAGTCAGGGTTTTCGGATGGGAATAATGGCAGCGGCTTATCTCTGGACTGTCCCAAACCGACAAATGAAAACTGTATGAGGCGCAAGTTGTCGTGCGTCATTTCTTCAATTCCGTCTTGCCATTGAATCATTCTGCGCGTAATCTAGTTAGACCAACTAAATCAGTTAACCGAGAGGTTCAATTTGTCAGAAAAACAGTATGTGCTCATTCTAGATTATGGATCTCAGTACACGCAACTCATTGCTCGCCGAATTCGGGAAGCCGGCGTTTACTCCGAAATACATCCTTTCCACAATGCTATGGCGGTAATATCGCGAAACCGACCTTCGGCCATAATCCTGTCCGGCGGACCATCGAGTGTGTATGATCAGGAGGCTCCGAAACTGGATGTTGGTATTGCTAATCTAAAAGTGCCTGTATTGGGGATATGCTACGGTCTGCAAGCCTTGTCACATTGCCTGGGTGGAAATGTCGAGTCGGCGTCAGAAAGAGAGTATGGCAGGGCTAATTTGATCAGCATTGATTCGGATTCCCTGCTTCTAAAGGACGTTTCTGTTGGAACACAGGTCTGGATGAGTCACGGAGACAAGGTAAACAAGCTTCCCTTGGGCTTTCATGCCACAGCAAGAACAGCCGACACCGATTTTGCCGTTATTGAGAACCGTGATCTCAATATCTACGGAGTCCAGTTTCATCCTGAGGTTGCCCATACTCCTGAGGGCAGCGCTATAATCCACAATTTTCTCTTCAGAATTTCACAGCTTCAACCCACTTGGTCGATGAGTTCATTTATCGAGTCTACTGTAAAGGAACTCAAGGATAAAATTGGCAACGCCCATGTGGTTGCTGCCCTTTCCGGTGGAGTAGACTCGTCGGTCATGGTAGCGCTGCTGCATAAGGCTATTGGGGACCAATTACATCCGATATTTGTAAACAACGGACTTTTGCGCAAGGAAGAAGCCCAGGAAGTAAAGGCGATTTTTCACAATAATCTTGGAATAGATGTTGACTATGTAGATGCCTCCGATCGCTTCCTGATGAAACTAGCTGGTATCACTGACCCTGAGCAAAAACGGAAGATCATAGGGGAAGAATTTATAAGGGTATTTGAGGAGGAATCAGCGCGTTTTGACAATGTCAGATTCCTTGCTCAAGGGACACTTTACCCTGACGTTATTGAGAGTGTGTCGTTCAAGGGAGGCCCCTCCGCCACCATTAAGAGTCACCATAATGTGGGAGGATTGCCCGACCGGATGCATCTCGATTTGGTGGAGCCTTTGCGCGAGCTTTTCAAGGATGAGGTGAGACAATTGGGACTGGCTCTTGGCCTGCCTGAAGTTATGATCTGGAGGCACCCGTTTCCAGGCCCAGGACTTGCCGTACGAATACTGGGGGAAGTCACTCCCCAGAGAATAAAGTTGTTACAGGAAGCCGATGCGATAGCAATATCCGAAATTAGGAATGCAGGCTTATACAGGGCAATATGGCAGGCTTTTGTGGTTCTCTTACCGGTAAAATCTGTTGGTGTTATGGGTGATGAACGCACCTATGAACATGTGGCGGCTCTACGCGCTGTTGAGTCCACCGACGGAATGACAGCCGATTGGTTCCGAATTCCACATGAGGTTCTCGCAGTCATTTCAAATCGAATAATAAATGAAGTCAGAGGAATAAACAGGATGGTTTATGACATATCTTCCAAACCGCCGGGCACTATTGAATGGGAATAGTCTGAGGCCCGACCGGTTTCTCGCTGTCCGGCACAATGCCGGCTAAATTCTAATGCCGGCTCTCGATCTGTACAGACCCAGTCGATGGCCACAACTCCAGCGTTGGATACATTGCTCGAGTAACCCCATTTTTTCAGGAGGAAGATTTTCGATCAGCCGGCGAATCTGATCGAATTTCGGATCCTCTTTGAGCCCTTTGTAGGGCCTTGTCTGGATTTCGGATGTGCTGACCTGGTTAACGGACATCTCGCTTCTCCACGACCTGGATATTGTGTGCTCTTCCGGATTCGAGATGCCTATTAATAGAAAGTCTGAAGCTTGTCAACACAAAACGTGTGAATTTACGATCATGTAAGACATTGTTTATACAAGGCTATTTTTCAGCGCCCACAAAATTCACGCGCTTATGACTTTTCAGGCGTAAGTCCCTTGCTGAGAGGATGAAATCGTGTATCACCCAGAAACGTAAGAGTTCTGGTAAGTCGCAAAGCCTAACACGAAAGTAAGAACAAATTATGATATTGAAATTGCAAAGCAGATATATTCCAGATATTGTCAATAGAGTTAAATGGAATTTCCACTGTGGTTAGTAGAAAAAAGAAGACCGTCTCCGGGAAAGTATCAAGGGGGGGGAGTCATGATACAAATAGAAGACGGCCTTACATATATAGATTAGCGTTGGATGCCAAAAATGTCAACTCGTATATACAAAAAACTTGTTAGGAGTCCTTTTGATGGTTTGGTTAGAAATGATAGTAACTCTAACCGTCGGCGCCTCTCGACCGTAATTTGCTGTGGCTATTGTCGAGGTTCAGTTGAGATGTGGATGACTTTGTTGTAGTGTTCATAAGTCATGTAAAACTTGCATTTAGTAGCGGGGATAATCAAGGTCGAGGTAATTGAAACAGACAAGAGTTTCAAATCAGATGGAGTAGTCATGTCCAAGAAGTATTCGATAGCTGTGATTGGTGGGGATGGAACGGGTCCGGAAGTAATTCGGGAAGGCATCAAGGTTTTGGAAGTAGTGTCCCGTAAATTCGGTTTTGGCCTGGATTTTCATCAGTATGACCTAGGTGGGGAAAGATATCTGAAAACCGGAGAAATTTTACCTGAGTCGGTATTGGATGAATTCAGGAAACATGATGCCATATATTTGGGGGCGATCGGCCATCCGGATGTGACACCCGGTATTCTCGAAAAGGGAATATTGTTGAGAATGCGTTTCGAATTGGACCAGTACGTGAACTTGAGACCGGTTAAACTATACCCCAACGTGGAAACACCTATTAAGAATAAGTCTCCCGAAGACATTGATTTTGTTGTGGTCAGAGAAAACACTGAGGGCTTCTACGTTGGCTCAGGCGGATTTTTCAAGAAAAATACCGCTGACGAGATAGCAATTCAGGAATCGATAAACACCCGCAAGGGTGTAGAGAGGCTTTTGAGATACTCGTTTGAGCTTGCCCGAAATCGCGGAGGCAGAAAAAAACTCACATTATGCGGTAAGACCAACGTATTGACCTACGCTTGGGACCTGTGGATGAGGACATTCCGTGAATTGTCGTCCGAATATTCAGATGTGGAAACTGATTACGCACACGTTGACGCAATTTGCATGTGGTTTGTAAAAAACCCTGAATGGTTTGACGTCATAGCCACCGACAACATGTTTGGTGATATAATAACGGACCTCGGGGCCATGATACAGGGCGGAATGGGCATTGCGGCCGGTGGAAACATCAACCCACAGGGGGTTTCAATGTTTGAGCCCATAGGAGGTTCAGCTCCCAAATACACGGGCAAGAATGTGATAAACCCATTGGCATGTATCTTGGCTGGCTCACTCATGCTTGAGAGCCTGGGAGAGACTGAAGCTTCAAAACTGGTGGAGAGTGCCGTCTCAAAAACGCTGGAGAAGGACATCAAGAGGCTAGAGGCAGGGCAAATGGGCCATAGCACAACCGAAGTCGGAGATCTGGTCTGTGCGAAAACGGCTTAATTTTCAAACCCCGGCTTGTGATTAAACAGGACTGTTTCAGGAAGCTACTCAGGCGTGTCACATAAGTGTCTGTTACCGGCCCTTGGTGATGCGCCGGGTTTAGAAAACTAAATGGAGATCACTCAGAAATCAAAGCTCAGATTACTTCCGTTTGGGGGCTTGGGCGAGATCGGCCTGAACATGATGGTGATGGCTTGGGGTAAGGACGCCTTCATAGTTGACTGCGGACTTATGTTCCCTGATGATTCCATGCCTGGCGTCGATTTTGTCATACCGGATCTTGACTGGCTGTTGGAATTCGAATGGAATATTCTGGGAGTAGTTATTACCCACGCCCATGAGGATCACATAGGCGCTCTGCCGTTTGTTCTCAAAAAGATATCCACTCCTGTATATGCCACAGCGCTCACGATGGGGTTCATTGAGCATAAACTTCAGGAATACGAACTGCTGGACAATACGGTCAGGCGCGTAGTAGACCCTGAAGAACCCATAGTTTTGGGACCGTTTAAAATAGACTGCCTCAGGATGTGTCATTCGGTTCCGGACGCAATTGGTCTGGCTATTGAGACTCCTTTGGGGATCATAATCCATACCGGGGACTTTAAAATAGATCCGGCCCCTGTTGACGGCAGAATGTGTGATGTCGAAAAGATCGCCTTTTTAGGTCACAAAGGTGTCCTGGCTCTATTATCCGACAGCACGAATGTAGAAAACCGTGGAGTTACAAGATCCGAAAGCATAATCAGGCCGGCCTTTGAGCAAATTTTCAAAACATCGACCGGCCGAATTCTTATAGCCACCTTCTCATCCAACATACACAGAATTCAACAGGCCTTACTCCTGTCCCATCTTTTCGGTCGAAAAGTAGCCCTGGTAGGCCGATCGATGGTTTCCAACGTAAAAATAGCCTCAGAACTTGGATATCTTGCCATACCGCCGAACACCATTGTGGACATCAAGGAAATATACGACATTCCCGACGAGCAACTGACCATTTTGTCTACCGGTTCACAGGGAGAGCCGATGTCTGCGCTGGCTTTGATGGCAAGTTCGCGCCACAAGTACCTTAAGATCAAGCAAGGCGACACAATAATTTTTTCCTCCAGATTCATCCCGGGAAATGAAAAAGCCATCAACCAGCTAATAAACGGGTTCTGCAGACTCGGGGCGGAAGTCATGTACGAAAAGGTCGCTGACGTCCATGTATCCGGCCATGCAGGTGAAAAAGAATTAAGGTCGCTGCTCAACCTGGCCAAGCCCCAAAACTTTATTCCAATTCACGGAGAATTCCGCCATCTTCAACGGCATGCGCGTATAGCGGTCGAGGAGGGTGTTGCGCCAGAGCGCGTCATGGTTGTTCAGAATGGCGATCTTGTACAGGTTTCCAAAGAAGGCCTTGAGTTGGAAGCGGTTTTTGATATAGGCCGTGTCTTTGTCCACGGTAAGGGAGTCGGCGACATAGGCCACGACGTTCTTCGTGAACGCCGAACACTCTCGGAAGTGGGAATTGTAATAGCGACTCTGGTCGTTTCGGAAGAGACGGGAATCCTGCTTAAGGAACCCCAACTCTATTCCCGAGGCGTCACTTTTCAGGATGTGGAGACAGAGCTGCTGGACGGGGCAAAACGGGCGGTGATGGAGAGGCTGGCTGACCTCTGTCCTCAAACTGAAGATGATTGGGAAAAATTTAGAGACGAGACGAGACTTGCGGTTAGAAGACACGTTAACAGAATACTTGGCAGAAAACCCTTGGTGCATACTATTCTCATTACTGTCTAAAATTGGTGATATCTCAAACCGGGCCTGGATGCTCAAAAGCGTTTTATTCCTAAAGTTCCAGTCAGATACGCGCTGCAGCTAGAGAAAAGGGCTTGAATTGATTCCATGATGGTGAAAGATCAAAAATTGGTTTAGTAAACTATACGATTTTTCTTGCAATTTTACGGTAAATTCCTTATTCAGAAATCAGGGCGATTGACCCCTTTTTCGTCTGAAGATTTAGGGTTTGTTGATCAAAGTGATGAGTGATAACGGTAGTATATCGGTTAACCAGGATTTTTCTTGACAAGTGGCTTGAAGGCGTGCTACGTTGCGATAAATCTATGGTATAACAACTCTTGTATTGGAGTATGCTTCTATTTAAGGAGGGTTTAGGATGAAGAAGTCGTTGGTTCTGTTGGTAGTTCTAGTTGGTTCACTAGCGTTTGTTGGCTCAGGATTTGCTTTTGATTTTTGTGTCTCCTGCGACGGCCCTGCAGTTAAGGCCGCTCCCTGTGTAGACAGAGTTCTGTGCAAAGGCAAAGCCGCTGGCAAAGAAAAACTCGGTTGTGGCCCCTGCGCTCCTTCCATTGCCTGGTCCGGCAAATGGATGACCGTAGAAAAATGCCCTGCCAAGCCCGTTGCCAAGAAAGCCGCTCCCAAGGCCAAAAAAGTAAAGAAATAAATAGTTATTCTACAGAGTTGAGTTAGATTCCAACTCTGCAGACGATACATTAAATTAAAAATTTTTGCAAAACCCAGCCTGAACGGTTGGGTTTTGTGCATTTAAGAGTTGGCTGTTCCAAAGCCAATCTTTTTTGGCGCTCATCAGCCGGAAATATTGTTCCTCAAATCTCCAAGAGCCGCCAGGTGGGCCTTTTCTTCGTTGGCGATGATGTTCAAGGTTTCTCTGGAATCGGCATTTTTCATCCTTCCGGCAAATCGTATGTAAAGATCAAGAGCCTGGGTTTCAAGCATCATTGCCAGATCCAGGATGTCTGTTTCCTTTGCCAGAAAGTCGGAATTGGCCTTCAAGAAGGCATCCGTGTCGAATCCACCTTCCATGGTAGTCGAAAGCGCCAATGCGTCCAATGACTTCCTTGATTCTGTTTCCGGGTCCAGTTTTTCAAAGAGCTGGGCCAGGAAAACTTTGTGTTTTTCCTCTACAGAGGCCAGAGACCCCAACACTTTGATGACGGCTGAATCAGACACCTTCTTTTGGGCTAGTTGATAAAAATGGCCGAGGTTGTTTTCCATGGTGTATGCTAGAGCGATAACCTCGGAGGGTGTTTCATCACCGGTGATCATATCCATATTCATTTCCTGAGGACCTTGTGCAGAAACGCCATTCCAGGATTTGATACCGCCTGAGAGGTTGAAGACGTTGACAAAATCGTTTCCTGCAAGCATTTGTGCGGCTACCCGGCTTCGACCGCCTATTGCGCAGTAGACTATAATTGGCATTTCACGATTCAGGTCCTTGTAAAAGTCTGAAAGTTGAGGAAGAGGCGCCAGCTTTGCCCCGGCTATGTGTGATTCTTGGTATTCTTTGGGTTGTCTGACATCCAGCAGAGTGTAGGACCCCACAGGATGGTTTTCCATGAAATCCCGGGCTTCCTCAGCCGTTAAAGACTTTACCGGTGCAAAAAGTTTCTTTATGGTGTCGAACATTATGAGACCCTCCAGGCAAATATCCAAATGCGATTTAATTTTTGACAGCGATGAGTGATTGGGTTATTGGAAGATGGTCTTACGGGTTGTCCGGATTTCTCTTTTTTGTAGGTCCCACCCCCAACAAATAAGCAAGCCTCGATTCATTGTTTAAAGCTAGGAGACGTGTAGCTTCGGAATCGTAAAAGGCGCCTATGCCGCAACATCCGAGTCGCAGAGACGTGGCGGCGACATACAATCGCTGTCCAAGCCGACCGGAGGCCATTAAGGCGCGTCTATAACCACGAGGGCCAAATCGACTGTCTGCCTCGGCGAAATTTAACATCAGAAGAAAATGTACGGCGCAATTGGATAACCACGACTGATCAAGGCAAATGTGGGTCATTTCATCCAGCATGTCTCCTTCTTTGGCCAGGTAGACAGAGGCTGTAATATCGTCATAGAAATAAAACCCCGGATTCATGCCCTGAACGCGAGAAACAAGAAAACCCAGACCTACCCCGAAGTGACTGGGACTTGAAGAGTCTCCGTCGCAGGCGCAGCCCACTAGACGGATCATTGAGTTAAAGTCTTCCGAGGACAGATATTTCTTGACGAAATTTCTTGATGACCGACGAAGAAAAACGGTGTCGGGATAATCCAGGCAATCATTCATGAATTGCGGTGAATGGACAGTTCCGGACAATTTCAGACTCAAGCCCAAATCAGGACTAGCGCAGTCAAGGAAGATATTTTGACGTGTTTTATTTGATGTCAGGTCATGGATATCGTTAATAGCCGAATATCGAACTTCCTGGGGAGAGACTCTGCTAAAAAATGATAAGTCCTGTTGAAAACCGAGCGGCTCTTCACTCCGTTCAATAGCGGGGGACGTAGGGATGTTTACCGACACTGCAACCAGGCATGCTTCTCTATCCGGATCCACGTTAAGAAACCGGTTAGTTTGCCCGTCATCAAAGTCGAAGAGAATCTGATAGTCCAGATCATAATATTTTAGCGCCAACGTAAGATTTTCGAGCAAATGACCTGTGTCCAGAAGATGGTATCTGTAAGCCCTATCACGGTATTTCCAGGAACTCCTGAAAAATATGGAAGTAAGGAAAAATACCAAACCGCACCCAGAACCAACTTCGAGAAGCAGGTGTTCTTTGAGTTGATCAGCCGACGCTGCGTCGTGGAGTTTTTCCAAGACATTTCCCGCTAAGTTGTGATGGTAAAGTCCGTCCTGCACGCCATCCACATTCATGATGTTGATGTAGGTTTCAAAAGGGTAAAGGGCTCCAGCCGACGCTACGCTACGATAGTAAAAATAAGCCCCACCATGCTTTGCCTGAGCGGTGACTGCATGGGCCAAGTGAAGAAGACCTCCGAGCGTTGGGTAATCAAAGGTCACATTTTGATCTTTGGTTAATTTTCCTTGGCACAAGTCTACAAGCGTTTTTCGCTGAAAGCTCTCCGGGCACAATAATGGTGTCTGTGCGACTCCCCCGTATTCCTTGAACACGGATGGTTGATTGGGCCAGTCCATGTAATGGCCCTTCATGTTGTGACGGTCGTAAGAGGTGGAATTGTGATAATCCAAGGCTGATTGAAACACTAATTAATCTCCAATATTAGGGGCACTGTTACAAACCTGCGCACTGGACAATCCTGAAGGCTCCGGAATGAATTCCGGAGCCTGTTTCGGGCATGCTGTTTGATCAACCACCCCAAGGCATTTGAGAATAGACCTCTGAAAGTTTGTCGCGATATTCTTTGAAGAATTTTTCATGTTGCTTTTCCCACTCGGAAAGCATACCCAAGGCCTTTGACACTTTTCCCGATGTTTGTTCAGACATTCGGGCATAAAACTCAGCGAGGTCTTTTTCTATCAACCAGGCGGTGTTAAAAATGGTGACATCCGGCACCATCGATCCTTGGACGCATTGTTCCATGAATTCCTTTTTGCTGCGCTCATCAAAGTAGTTGGTCGCCTCAATTGTAACGGGGACCAACTCGCCCAGACCGATCTCATTACCGGTTTTTAGGTCGTTTATAATGCTCGAAATGAAGTCAATATGCCTCTGCTCTTCCATGATAAGTTTCTGAAAAGCCGAAACAGCAGCTCCAACTCCCATGCGTTCAAGTGAGGACTGAAAGAAACTCATCCCTGTCTTTTCCTGATTGAGAGCATACTCAAAAATCTTTAACAAGTTGGCGTTAGTCTCCATGATTCCCTCGTTTCAATTTCTTGATAGAACAAAAATATAGATCGCTAAGCTGCGAGCCAAACAAAAAAACCCACCATTTGACAAATATATTGATGTCCGACCGGGTAGACGAAAAATCCCGTTATGCTTGATTAACCACCCCAAGAGAAGTCATCCAGTCCCTAGACTATAAATATAAGCGTTAAATCCGATAAAACCAGAATGAAATTTAAAAATTCAGGGACGGGAAAAGCGTCTTAAGACAGTTTATAGTTACTTTTCAGACGGCCAGATAACGTGTCTGTATTTCGGTATTCTCGAGCAATTCAAGACGCGAACCCTCATATTTCAAGGTTCCCTTGTCTATTACATAACCTCTATCGGATATCGACAGAGCGAAGTGAGCGTTTTGTTCCGTCAGCAGGATTGGGGTTTCAGATTTAAGTCCGACTATGATATCGGCAAGTTCCTCAACGATAACCGGCGCCAGTCCCTCGCAGGGTTCGTCAAGCATCAAAAGTAGCGGATTGCCGGCCAATGCCCTGGCAATAGCCAGCATTTGCTGTTCACCTCCTGAAAGAGCGCCACCTTTTCTTGCTTTCAAATGAGCCAACATCGGGAAGACATCGTAAATTCGCTTTTTGGTCCATGGTGTTTGTCCATCTCTGGCCGGAAGTTGAGCGACTTCCAGGTTCTCGTCTACCGTAAGCCGTGGGAAAATTCTTCTGTCTTCCGGCACAAAAGCCAGACCTGCGCGGGCATTGTAATACACAGGGATTCCAGTTATATCCTGATCCCTGAAATACACTTTTCCGGAAGACGCGGGATTCAACCCTGCAATTCCACGCATGGTAGTTGTTTTGCCGGCTCCATTACGACCAAGCAGGCACACTATCTCCGACGGATTGACCTGAAGGCTTACGCCATGGAGGACATGGCTGTCCGCGTAAAACACATGAATATCAGATACCCTTAGCATCCAGACTCCCACCCAAATATGCTTCCCTAACACTGCGGTTAGATCTAATTTCGTCGGGAGAGCCAGATGCGAGCGGCGTGCCCTGATTAAGGACATAAATCCGTTCCGCTATTGAGAAAACGACTTTCATGTCATGTTCCGTCATGAAAAATGTGGCTCCCGATTTTGATGCGAGTTCTTTTATAAGGTGAATGATCCGGTCGGTTTCCTCCGGATTCATTCCTGCGGTAGGCTCGTCGAGTAAAATTAACTTTGGTTTTCTAGCGAGGACTATAGCAATTTCAATTAATCTCTTGTCCCCATAAGCCAATGTCGAGGCCAACCTGTTGGAAAGAGGTAAAAGCCCAACCATGTCCAGAACACGTTCTGCCTGCTCTTTAAAATCATCTCTGGATTTTAACGACCTGAACATTGAGAAACTTTTTCCATTGTGAATGATTACAGGGGTCAAAACATTTTCCAAAACGGTCAGGTTGGGGAAAATATTGGTAATCTGAAAAGACCTCAGCAGCCCCATTCCCACCAATTTGTGAGTTGGCTTACCTGACACGTCCTGGCCCATAAAAAAAATGCTTCCACTAGACGGCTTGTACCTACCGGAAACTACATTGTAAAAAGTAGTTTTTCCGGCTCCATTAGGCCCTATTAAAGCTGTCAAGCATCCGGCGGGTACGGTCATGGACACCTTATTAAGGGCGTGGAACTTACCAAATTTCTTACAGAGATCTTTTATTTCCAGCAAAGGCGTATCAGTCATTTTTGGCTCTAGAGTCCAGCTTTGAAATAGAAAGGGCGACGGTTCCGAGAACCCCTCGGGGAAAGAGTAGCACCAAGGCGATTAAAATAGCCCCTAGAAAGATCATCCAGTTTGTGGTGTATGAGGTTATGAAATGTTCCAGAACGAAAAATATAGCTGTTCCCACGACAGGCCCCAAAAAGACGCCTGATCCACCAAGTATGGTCATCAAAACCGCTTTACCTGAAAAGGACCAGTGCAGCATTTCTGGCGAGGCTATCCGATTGAACATGGCGAACAGCACCCCAGCCAAGCCCGCCAATGTCCCTGCTATTGCGAATGCCATCAATCGAACCGTTCTGACGTTTTGACCCACAAAAGATACTCTTTGGGAATTCTCCCTGGTTGCAGTCAGCAAGAGTCCAAAAGGTGAGTTGACAATTCTGTGTAGAATCAGGATTCCGAGCGATACAAGAACAAGTGACATCCAGTAAAAATACTTTGGGTTGAAAAGTTCAACACTGAATCCAAACAGGCTGAGTGAAGGTAACTTCAATATTGTCAGTCCGTCACTTCCTCCAGTTACTGAGAGCCAGTTGTGAGCCAGAGTGAACAGCATCATTCCAAAGCCGAGAGTAAGTATTGCAAAATAGATTTCATCCAGCCTAACGCAGAACCAACCTATCACAACGGCAAAAACGGCGGCGCCGATTATTCCTGCTGGAACGCAAACCCAGAAAGAGCCCGAAAAATGTGCCAGCGTTAAAGCGGTGAAATAAGCTCCCACACCAAAGAATCCGGCCTGACCAAAGGATAGAAGGCCTGTATAACCAAACAGCAGGTTAAAGCTCATTGCATACAGACTCATGATAATAATTTCGGTCAGGATGATGACCCAGTGAGTGGTTACTACAAGGGGCGCCAACGCAAGAAGGATTACGATGAGCAATCCAGCAAGAAACTTATTTCGAAAGAACCCGGGCAAATCAGGACTCCTCCCCAAAAATACCCCTTGGACGAGTCAAAAGGACGACTGCCAACAGGATGTAAGGAAGCGCCATTTGAAATTTGGGGGCCATGGTGGCGCCGAATGATCCGAGCAATCCAAGTATTAACGCTCCAACGAAAGCTCCGGGGAAACTGCCCATGCCGCCTATCACCACCACTATGAAACTTTCAATTATGATGTGTTCACCTATTGCAGGTCCAACACTTTGATTCGGGGCCACCAGGGCCCCTCCTAGAGCGGCTAGCCAGGCCCCAAAGCCAAAGACGGCCGTAAATAAAACAGGAGCGCGCACACCGATGATTTCAGCCATCTCACGATCCATTGCGGCGGCCCTTATGATTTTACCCGACCTGGAAAAGCTGAAAAACGCCCAGAGAAGCAATCCCAAAGCCGGTCCTATTGCAATCAGAAATAACCTGTAAACGGGATAAGTCTGGCCCAACAGGTGTACGACTCCAGAGAGGACGTCCGGCGGATTGACGATATGATGGGCCGGTCCCCAGATAATTCGGACACCATCATCCAGGAATAGCATGACACCAAAAGTCAGAAGAAGCTGGTAGCTGACGTCCCGTCCATAAACAGGCCTGAGCAGACATCGTTCTATGATGATGGCAAGAATTGCCACGAGGATTGGAGCGACAAAAATTCCGATCCAGAATGATGAGAACCAACGCACCAGTTGAAGGCTGAAATAAGCTCCCAGCATGAACAAGGAGCCATGGGCGAAATTAAGAACGCCCATGACTCCAAAAACGGTGGTCAGTCCCATGGAAATCATGAACAAGACCATTCCCCAAGACAAACCGTTCAGCACGTTTATCAGAATTCCATCCAAACAAGTGTCTCCCAAAAAAACATCAGGCCTTTTCCAACAGTCAAGAATGCCATCAGACTAGCGCCTTTGGTCAACAGACATGAATCACTCCATTTTGCAGCCAGTTTCAGTGAGAGGCGGAGTTATGTCGGGACCGGGAAAATTCCGGACCGGCTTTAGAGATCGAATTGGCAGTAGCGGGTCAAAGGCTGTTTTCCCCCAAATTCCATCTGTTACGGCCTGATGATCTTCAGGGCGAATCGTAACTGCGCCAACAGGTAATTTCATGGAAAGACCGGACAATGCGTCCACGACTTTTTCTTTTTCTGTGGATTGGGCCTTCGCTGCAGCGGCGGCGTAAGCCTTTACCGCAGCGTAGGCTCCATGAGCGTTATATGATGGATATGTTTCGTATTTGGTTTTGTATGCATCTACAAAAGCCTTGTTTTCAGGGGACTCATTACCGGCGAACCAGTAACGGGTTCCCACCCAAAGCCCCTCAGGCATCTTGTCTTTCAGCGCATAAAGAACTTCAGTGGCTGCTCCCAGAGTTAACAAAACCTGGCGTTTGCCGTCGAAAAATCCCATGTCCGAAGCCTGTCTGACAAAGTCTATGAGGTTGCCACCCCACAGAGATACCAGCACTCCATCAGCCTTGGAATTCATAACTTTGGTGATGTAGGCCGAGAAATCCGTAGTTTTCATGGGAGCAAACGCAACTTCCGAAGTAGGTATGAAACCCATCTCCGGTTTCATTTCCCGGAGGTATTTCTCAAAATATTCCCATGACTGGTGGCCGAAAGAATAATCAGGGCCTATAGTGGTCCATAGAGTAGCCTTGAGGTCGGAGGCAATCGATGCCGCCATTTTCATGTTTTGATTCTCATTAAGTGAGATTCGGAAAGTGTACCGGTTACAGTTTTTTCCAGTCACATCCGGTGTCGCCGCATGGGTGATTATCAGAGGTGTTTTGAGTTCTTTCATTATAGGGGCAACAGCTGAGGCCACACCACTGGAATCCAATCCCATGACTGCGTCTACTCCGTTTTCATAGACCAGCTTTCGTATGACCCTGATCCCAACGTCCGGCTTGCCCGCTGTATCCTCAAAGAATGCCTCTATCTTCCTGCCATTGATTCCACCGGCCTTGTTTATCTCGTCAATGGCCAGTTCAGCTCCCTGCTTGGCAAATTGCCCATAGGTGGCGAAAGGTCCGGACATGATGTAAACAAATCCCAGTTTTACCGGGGCCTGCGCAGCAATAACCGTTGTGACGGCAAACGTAAAAACTAAAAAGGATAAAGCCAGGAAAATGGACAGCAATCTTCTCATCTTTCAGAGTCTCCTTTATCTTGAGATCGACGTTTCCAGTAGATTGATGCGCTTTTGAAGGATCGCAGGAGTCTGGGTTCAGTGTTTGTCAGTTCAAACCTTTGAGCGTCCTTCTGCAAAAGGATCAAACAATGTGACATCTCGCATTGCTTCAAAGGGGCAAACGAGACCGCACATTCCACACGCCACACATTTTGTCACATCGAATTCAACCCTTTTGTCGGGTTCATGGACTGAAAGCGCCCCGGTTGGACACAACCCAACGCACGCGCCGCAATGAACACAGTTTTCCTCTTCTCGCCAGACCTTGTCCGATAACGGTTCAACAACGACGTGATGATCCTCGAGAAACTTTATCCCTTTTTCAATAATTTCGTCAGGACCCCGCAACTCGAGGAGTATTCTACCTTCTCTTCTGGGAAGTATCTTGGCTTCCAGGATGTTGAAAACCAGGTCAAAGTCTCTGGCCAGTCTGTAGATCACAGGTTTGTACATGATATTGGACTTGAAAATCAACAGAACATTTTTTGAACTCATCTGCAGACCTCTATTAATGGATTTTTCAAAAAAACTAATTGATCGGGACTAGCTCTATTTTTCCTAAAGCCGCCATTTTGTCGTCCAGAATTCCTATGCAGCCAGTCACACCCTCTACGGACATCGCCCAACGGCATGCCGGCTCAAGATCAGCCGGTTGGGAAATTCGATTGCCCATGGCGGTGGCGACAGCGTCCGCCAGTATCGAATCGTTGGACACGATGGTGGCGGCATGGGCTTTTCCGAAGCTTGTGGATGGCCCCACTTGCCCCGAGGATGTGCTGACACCCACAGGAATGACTGTAGGCCCTATTTTGAGACCGATTTTCCGGCTAAACGGAGATGAACCGGCGTATATTCCCACTACGATGCTTCTTTTGACAAAAACGAACAGGTCTCCGCCATTCTCTAAAATGATCTCATCAGAAACACCCATCAAAGTTCTTCCCACATAATCTGCGACAGCGCCGGCGACTGCGGCCATGGGACCGACACCCGCCTTTCGAGCGGCTTCAATCATCCTGTGAGTCACAATGGACTCGTCGGCAGACGAATCAATAGGGATCAAACTCGTTAAAAATTGGGGACGATTTTTTATCGATTTTTCTATTAGAGACCGGCATTCACGAACAAGACTCTCCGTTTCATCCTGCAGATAGCTTGTGGCCTTGACATAGAGGTCCGATGTTTCCACAGTGACCCGAAAGGTCTTTAAATAATCATCTGAACCAAAGCTTCTGTAGTTACGAGGCTCATCTATAATGACCGGAGGTCTCATCCAAGATCCGGGAACCCTTTGAAGTCTGTTGAAGGCAATGTTTCTACGGGCTTACCCAGCAAGAACCGTCCCGAATTTATCCAGTCCTTCAGGACGCTTGCGATTTCCAGGGCTGCTGAATAGCTTGAAAGTGACGCAGTTGTTATTTTCCTGCCCGCAAAATTCATTTCCCCGCTACGAAGCTGGCCGTAAGACACGTATCCCAAAACCGATCCCCCATCCGTCGGGTATTCCAAACCATAATCGACAATTGGGGCGTAGATTTCATCGTCACTCACTGCCGTAAATGCCGCCATTTCTTCATTAAGAATGGGAATTGGAATCCCCAAACCAACATTGAGAGAACATCCATATCCCGTAATGGAGGCGCCGCGCAGGAATTTTTTTGACATCTGTTTCATATCGCCCTGTACGGCAATGGTTCCGGAGCCTCCCATCACGACTCCGTTGTCAGATCTTTTGCAATGCGGAGTATGTTGAGTTCCCGCGCCGGTGACATAACCAACTCCACCGCCCAGAAAAATGCGGGTTCCCATACCTATTGTTCTGTAGAAAGGATCGTTTAACAAGGGACTTAGCTGACCGGAAGTGGAATAGTTTGCATTCATGCAGTCCGGCCTGAGAATACCCATGTAAGTGTATATGGTCTTCTTGGAATTGTTGATTGCGCAGTTGTAGTTTTGATATGCGTTACGCGGGTTGTATAGTAAGGCGTCGCGAAAATCATTGATGGTCATGGCCTTTTCGACTTCCCGGTTGGGATAACAGTCGGTGCCGTATCCATACGCCTTAAGGGTTACCGGTTTCCCTGCGACAAGATCAGAAATTACGTGTCCGCCGCCGTACCTGAAGCGACCCGGGAAAACTTTGTTGAGAGGATCGTCTTCCCTGGTCTGGGTAGCTCCTATATAACAATCTACGGCGGCTATTCCCGCATAGGCTTCGACATCGTTTAAAAATACCTTGTTGGCTTTGATGCGTGGGCTGGTATGACCAAAATTCAGGAATGCTCCAGATGAGCACATTATTCCAAAAGTGCCGGTGGTGACCACATCGACCTTGCGCGCCGCCTCTATAGCGCCATGCTCACGCGTGATTCCAATCATTTCCTCTGCAGTGACCACAACCACTTTTCCCGCGCTGATTTTCTCGTTTATTTCTTCAAAAGTTTTATTAACTTTGAAATCCGACATCAAATCCTCCAAACGTTGACAATGGTTTGCCAAAAGGTGTTTTACTGTAAACTTTTTAGGCCTGCTTTACAACATACTTTGAAAACCCCAACCAGTTGATTAATATATGGTTGGATTAATGGAGTCTTTCACAACATGAGGAGTAACGTATGCTGGCCGAGAAGATTGAACTGGAAAACGTCAAAAGCGCGATAGAGGCTATAGAGGCGGTTGGAGCCAACAACACCGGCATGATGGCGACCAGGGCTATTCATGTAAATTTATTAATCCGTCAGGTCCCTGGAGCGCAGGCGAAGTTCGTAAAAACAGTTTACAACGACATCGGCGCTGAGGTCGCCATAAGCAGCGACTCATATTATGAGAAGGAAGGCGTCATGACCGACATGCTAGTCATGGGAACAATTTACCAGCATCGTGAAGTCAGGAGAATCCTGGACGGCAATCAGCAAACAAGACCAATCTTGGAAGCCATAGCAAAGGTGGTGGAGGAATCTGTCGCGTTCTTTAAAGATTGAGTCAGATAAATCGCAGCCAAATCAGTAAGTGACTCCACTTTGAACTTCTCTGTGGCAAAACGGTTCGGGGAATCACGTGTAGTGTGTGGCGCCGTTTCTGTTATTTTGTTCCTTTAGCAGACCTCTTGTCACGATCATAAGCCATTTTCAGTATGAGTCGGTTGTCTTTGACCTCAATACTCTTGTTGGCTTCTACAGATACCTTGTTAGGGCTTAGTGAAAGTCCGTGCTCCGTGTTGTAGATTTCAAGAACCCTGTCCCTACCAAGTATTTCCCTCATTTGTAGATCAATTTCCATCAATTCGTCTTCGGCATTAAATCGGTAGATGGCGAATCTGAAAAGGTTATCCCCCCTGATGACTTCTGCTATTTCATCACCCAGTTCTTCGAAAGAATAGTGCCCGGGCGATTTGGATAGTGTTTCCACTATGTGGGAACGCTTCATGCCCAGCTTGATATCTTTAAAACCTTCCGGCATCTTAGCAAACAAAACCACAGGAGAGAGAAAACAACAAAAACACGTCATCAAGACCATGAAACGCAATCGGCGACAACCCAGTTTCATTCTAGATCCTCCAAAAACAAACCATGTGGCCTAATTATACTTAATTATTATAATTAGTGGAAGTGTTTCATGTTTACCCAAACGATATTTTAAACCGAAACTCTCTCCCAGACACATCTATTAAGTAAATTCCGAGGGATTAATCTCACTCAAAACATAAAAACTATTTTAAATAATAGATGCATCAACCTGATATAACGATTTCTATGTGGCGCTAAACAGAAAGAGCGCTTCAGTTAAATGTCAGTTCTTGGGCGCGTAGGGCCAGGGAGCCTGTCAAATGGGCGATTAGGAGGCGCAACGCCAGGCGCCCGTTTGGGGTTAGGCTGAACCTCCGCTCTCTCGTTGGAACTGTTTTTCTTGTCGAGCGCTTTATCGAGGATCTGTTTCACGAGGTTGATGGGTATGGCGAACCCTATGCCCATGTAACCTCCGCTTCTGGAGAGAATGGCCGTATTGATACCGATGACCTGGCCATCAATATTCACCAGTGGGCCGCCCGAATTTCCGGGATTGATTGCCGCATCCGTCTGAATAAAGTCTTCATAGTCCAGAATTCCCATATCTGATCGGCCCTTGGCGCTAACAATTCCTGCGGTTATGGTTTGAGTCAACCCAAATGGATTTCCGATGGCCAAAACCCAATCGCCGACCTCCAGCGATGAAGAGTTTCCCAATGCCGCCACCGGGAACTTGCCTCCGTCTATTTTGATTATCGCAATGTCTGTTTTTGGGTCTTCCCAAATAACCTTGGCTTTATATTTTTTCTTCCCTTCAAGGGTCACCAGGATTTCCGAAGCGCCTTTAATTACATGTCTGTTAGTTAAGATGTAACCCCGACTATCAAAGATGAAACCTGAGCCCATGCCCTGTTGTCGCATTTGTGGGCCACCATTACCCTGCATTCCTGGCTGGCCGAAGAATCTGCGGAAAAAGTCATCCCCGAAAAACTCACGGAATGGGTGATTTTCGAGAAATGGGTCCATGTCACCCATCGGATTTCTATTTCTTACGGTGACAACGGAAGAAACATTTACTACAGCGGGTTTCACGTTTTTGGCCACCGAACGGAATGACTCCTGTAAATCCTTTGCTCCCTTTCCAGGGGCCGTTGTTTGGGCGTAAAGGAGTGAAACTGGCCCGAATGAAATGAAGATGATCAAGGGGAGGAGAAGCAATAGTCCTGAACTGACAGGGCGGTTAAAGGAACCTGCAAATAAATTAGAATTAGACCTGACGAATGAGACCATTAAAACCTCTGGCAGAATTAACGTTTGAAGAGAAAGACGCCTTGACATACAACACAAGATCGCAAAAAGGCAATAGTCCTGAAAACGATTATCCCGAAAATAAAATCGGAGCGACTAGAAATAGTAATTTTCATGCGCGATACTGCTTATCACCAAATTTTACCCCGATGGAGCAAAAATTGTTGCGCGTAATTCTCCTCCTGATTTTTATTGTGACCTTCAACTCCCCCGCAGGTTTCTGCGATGAAAAAACTTTTGAAGAAGTATCGCCCGGGAGGATATTGTCCTTCCCAAAAGATCACGGCAAGCATCCTGAGAGTCAGACTGAGTGGTGGTACTTTACGGGAAATCTGAATTCAAAAGATGACCGCTGGGGTTTTCAATTGACCTTTTTTCGTCGAAGTATGTTCAAGGAAAAGGCTTTCAAGGATTCCGCGTGGGGGATCAGAGACGTGTATCCGGCTCATTTTGCTATCACCAACGTGAAGGATTCCCTTTTTTTCCATTCAGAAATCATGTCCCGTGAAGGCCCTGGATTGGCTTTTTCCAAGGACGATGACCTGCACGTCACGGTGAAGAACTGGCGGGCATATCGAGATGGGCACAACATCAGGTTGCACGCCGTAGAAGGACCATACAGCATTGATCTCACACTCAAACCGTCCAAGCCGGTAGTTCTGCACGGTGACAACGGTTTCAGCCGGAAAGGCAAGGATGCCGGCCAGGCGTCATATTATTACTCTTTCACCCGCATGGAAGCCGTAGGGACATTGACGTTTGATGGAAAATCCCATGAAGTAAACGGCTTGGTATGGATGGATCACGAATTTGGCTCTTCGATATTGTCCGGCGATCAGGCTGGATGGGATTGGTTCAGTATACAACTTGACGACAATACCGAACTAATGGTCTTTAGCCTGAGGGACAGAAAAGGATTTTTTGAGAAGCCTTTTGGCACATTTGTTCAGGCTGACGGCAAGGCCCTGGAATTATCTGAAAAGGGTATCAGGATCATTCCGCTCGGATCATGGACAAGCCCCAGGACCAAAACAAAATATCCTGCAGGGTGGAAGATCATAGTGCAAGATGAAGAAATCGAATTGAGCGTTCGACCTGTCATCTCTGACCAGGAACTTTCTACGGGGGAGAGCACCCAGGTGGTTTATTGGGAAGGCGCCATTGATGTCACTGGTAACCGAAAAGGTCAGCGTGTCACGGGTCGAGGTTATGTTGAACTGGTAGGATACGCACATTCCATGGAAGGACGACTCTAATATTAAAAGCATAAGTATTTTAATGATATATAAATATTTAGGTCTTGCCGTCAATATACTTCGAAATTACTCTTGACAGGAAAAATGGTAGTGATGTAATTTTTAATGTTGGAGGTGAGGGACATGGAAGTATTATTCCTCGTATCGGTGGGCACAGCAATATTTTGGCTTGCATTCGGCAACAAAAAGGATTGGTCCGGAATGTAGCCTGGACATAATATTTGGTTCTGAAAATGACAACCGGAAAAGCAATCTACACTCAGAGAGTTTTTCCGGTTTCGTTTGTTGCGATCAAGCGCTCTTTTGTTTAACTGTGCCAAATGCGGACGACAGGACGAGTTATGGCAAACCTGTTCCAAGTCTGGCAGGGTTTATGAAAAGTCCTCAGGTTCAATTCCGTATTTATTTATCCATTTCCACACGCTGATTCTGGATATCCCCAAACGACGCGCAGCTTCTGAACGATTTCCTTTTACATCTCTTAGTGTCTCCAATAGGCGGGTTTTCTGATCTTCTTTCGTGTAATTGGTGTTGACTTCCTTGAGCTTGACCTTGGATTCAGAGAGCATATAGTGAGGTAAGTGTAAGGGTTTTACGGACATATCGTTGCAAACTACGAAGATGTATTCAAAAACACTTTTCAGTTCTCTGACATTTCCAGGCCATTTGTAATCCAGGAAGATTTTTTTAACATCATTGGAAATCGACTGGATCATTTTTCCGGTTTTGCTCCTGCCAAGCTGCAGAAATTGCGCGACCATCAGCATGACATCCTCTTTGCGGCGTCTCAAAGGCTCAACTTCAATCGGAATGACGTTTAATCTGAAAAACAAATCTTCGCGGAACATTCCTGTGTTAACCAGTTCCCTAAGGTTCCGGTTGGTCGCTGTTATCAAACGAAAATCCACATCTATGTCCGTGTTACTCCCTACCCTCTGGATTACTTTCTGTTCCAGCGTCCTTAACAGCTTTACCTGGAAGCTGAGAGGAAGATCGCCTATCTCATCCAGAAATATGTCTCCGCCTCTGGCCGCCTCAAATCTACCCTCACGGTTGCGGTAAGCCCCCGTGAACGCTCCCTTCACATGTCCAAATAATTCGGTTTCCAATAATGATTCTGTCAAAGCCGAACAATTAACTTTTATGAACGGCTTGTCTCTGCGAGGCCCTGATTCATGTATGGCGTCGGCAATGAGTTCTTTGCCGGTTCCACTCTCTCCCACGATTATTACTGGAGCATCCGACTGGGCGGCGCTACGAATCATATCAAAAACCCGTTTCATGCATTCCGAGGCGCCTATGATTCTTTGAAAGCAATTTTCAGGGTTTGTCTTACAATGAAGTTGCGATATCTCCTGCTCTTTTCTAACTAACTGACTGATGTCCGTGATGGTCTCCACGGCTGCAATGATATTTCCTGCCCCATCACGTAAGATGGCCGCGTTTTTCAGTATGGGCGTCTGAGTCCCATCTTTTCTGGTCAATACACCGCGCTTTCTTTCCATATATCCGTCTCTAAACAGAGAACACCATCCATGGCAGGCCTGCTCACATAGTTCAATCTGACACATTTCATATGTCAGAATAGAGCACGGCATACCTATTAATTCATCGCGATCATATCCGGTCAATCGTAGCAAAGACCTGTTTAGCCATGCTAATTTACCCGTTTCATCTATTATCATCACTCCTTCAGCCATCAAATCCACAAGCGATTTCCACTCGGCGGCGGAATACGGGACGGCCATACCTGTTCCTCCATCAACTGTTAACATTTACAGAGTCTTTAACACATTGCTACTCCTTGTGGAACTTTTTTAAATCACAGCGCCCGTAATTCTCATCCATGTAAGTACGATGTTACGGGAATTCTGAATGAAGCCCTGTAGGTGTTAACTCTAAAGTTGATAAACGTTAATGGGAAACATTTCGGACCACAAATATTAACAATGTGGTGGCTCATTTCCGCAAAGCTAGAACACACAATCGTATAAAATCCGCACGTTATGAAAAGCGGAGTTATGATTTAATTGTGGCTCCATACTTGCACTGCATATTCCCACTATTATCGGACTCAAAAAAAAGGTTTCTCGATCCGTCATGCTTAATGGCTTGGGGTGACTTATTAAAAAGTTGACGGATTTGAATACATTTCCAGTGATTGTCGGTCGCTAGACCTGTTTTTTATTTTTTTTAGGAGTGGGAGGAAGAAATGGGTAAAAGATTTCTCTTTGTGTTAATTGCTCTGTTAACCTTTACTCAATTCGCCAATGCTTGGGAATTCTCTATGACAGGTGAATTCGAATGGCGTTATCGCTACTTTGGGCGAGCCAATGGGTCGAGGGATTTGTTCGGGGATATGAATGTCCAGAATACGTCCAACACTGGTACACCAATAGGATTTGCGGGGCCGAATTATTA
>CAZVOU010000282.1:0-5872 GCA_964628605.1 uncultured Syntrophaceae bacterium | reverse complement strand
AGAAGGAATACCTGGAAGCTGTCTTAACCTCGGCTGAAGCCATGATGATCATTGTGAACGACATTCTCGATTTTTCCAAGATCGAGGCCGGTAAAATTGAACTTTCCAACTCCGAATTTAATCTTTACGAACTCATTGAAGACACAATAAATACCCTCGCCGTAAGCCCCCAAAAAAGCAGGGACGTTGAAATATCGTGTCTTATCAATTCTGACATTCCTGAGAGGATGATTGGCGATCTGGTCAGATTTAGACAGGTAATCTCAAATCTGGTGGGTAATTCCATCAAATTCACTCAAAAGGGTTTTGTAAATCTGACTGTTGAGCTGGACTCCATTTCCGACGAGACCCTGAAACTTCTTTTCTGTGTCAGTGACACAGGAATCGGGATCGCCCCCGCCAAACTTGACTCCATTTTCAAGCCCTTTGAACAGGCTGACGCATCGACGACCCGAAAGTATGGAGGCACCGGCCTCGGGCTCACCATAGTGTCACGTCTGATTGATCTCATGAACGGGCATATCTGGGTGGAGAGTGAACCAGGTAAAGGAAGCCGTTTCTATTTTACTGTCGAATTTGGATGCTCCAAAGATGTCCTGGCAAAAAAGAAGCCTGACCAGTATGAACTGCTAAATGGCACTCGGGCTCTCATTGTGGATGACAATCCCATCAACAGGCTCATTCTTATCCAGACTTTCTCTCAGTGGCACATGAAGGTCTCGGAAGTTCCCGGAGCCGAAGAGGCTATTGAAGCGCTGGCCAAAGCAAAAAACGATAACGCTCCCTTTGAACTGATGATGGTGGATGTCCAGATGCCCGGAATGGACGGTTACCAGTTTGTGGAATATCTCAATGAACATCCCGGACTATTTGAAGGGGCAGCCATAATAATGACATCATCTCACGCCCCTGATGACGCTCAGAGGTGTAAAGAACTCAGGATAGCGGGTTATCTTACCAAGCCCATCAAGAGAGCCCAACTACTCGATGAGGTCAGTATTGTCCTTGGAAAACAGAAGAAACACGAATTCAAGCTGATAAAGGCAAACGCCATGCCCGAGTCCAGCCCTTTAAGAGGGTTGAATATTCTGGTGGCCGAAGACAATCCTATCAGTCAGAAATTTGTGGAAGTAGCCTTGAAGAAGTCCGGACACAACGTGACATGCGTTACCAATGGTAAACAGGCCGTCGAAATGGCGGCCGATCATCCTTTTGACCTCATACTGATGGATGTTCAAATGCCTGAAATGGACGGATTTGAAGCCACCTCCCTGATACGGAAACACCAGAGGGAAAACGGGACATTCACACCCATCGTGGCAATGACGGCAAACGCCATGAAAGGCGACCGTGAGAAATGCATCGAAGCCGGCATGGACGACTATCTGTCCAAGCCGGTCAAGGTGAAGGAATTACTGGATATTCTTCAAAAAATGTCCAGACCGAAAGAACCAGTTACTACCTTTTAGAAACAACGTCTAATGATGCGTGAGGTGGACGCCGCCATGACCGATGAACCCAAAAAAACGGTTAATGAGTGCGATGAGAGCATGATGGAAGACGCCAGACTGAGTTATACAAGCCACGGTTTGGCAAGAGGTATTCTTGATCACCTGTATTACCAACAGGCTCGTCTTCCTGAGTTTGCGACAACAAACGACTGGTATCTGGCTTTGGCCAGCGCCGTGCGGGACCGACTTGCAGAACGCTGGATCAACACCTCTCGCTCAATCATGATGCGCCCTGATCTGAAAGTAGTATGTTACCTGTCGGCAGAATTCCTCATGGGCCCTCAGTTGGGCAACGCCATGCTAAGTCTTGGAATAATGGATGAGGCCCGCGAGTGCATGCACACCCTGGGCATTGATCTGGATGAAGCGCTGGAGTGCGAACTGGAGCCGGGGCTAGGGAATGGCGGCCTAGGTAGACTTGCCGCATGTTACCTGGATTCTCTGGCTACTCTGGAAATCCCCGCGTTCGGTTTTGGGATTCGATATGAATTCGGAATATTTGACCAGTTAATCCGCGACGGCTGGCAGGTGGAAAGAACCGATAAATGGTTACGCTCTGGTAATCCCTGGGAAATCCTCAGGCCTGAGATTTCTTTCAACGTCAGGTTAGGTGGCACAATCGAGTCACATTATGACGCCGATGGCAATTACAGGGTTATCTGGCGCCCGGATTTGATGGTCCGGGGAGTAGCCTGTGACACACCGGTTCCCGGCTATAGATCGGAAACAGTCAATTTCCTGAGACTGTGGAAAGCTGAGGCCTGCGAATCATTCGATTTTCACGCCTTCAATGTGGGAGATTATTATGGCGCAGTCAACGAGAAGATTTACTCCGAGACCATAACCAAAGTGCTCTACCCGAACGATGAGCCCTACCAGGGCAAACAACTGAGGCTATCACAGCAGTATTTTTTCGTCTCCTGCACCCTGCAGAATCTTGTCAGTCTGTGCAAGGACCTGGACATTCCACTAAAAGAATTCCACCAGAATTTTGCAATCCAGTTGAATGACACACATCCGGCTATAGCGGTCGTAGAACTCATGAGGATCATGGTTGACGAACATTTCATGGATTGGGACACTGCGTGGGATGTCACAACAAAGACTTTCGCATATACAAACCACACAATACTACCTGAGGCTCTTGAGAAGTGGGGTCTACCCATGTTCAAGAGTCTTCTGCCCAGGCATCTCGATATAATTTATGAAATAAACCGGAGATTCCTGGATGAAGTTCGTGAAAAATATCCAGATGATCCAGGGCGCATCTCAAATCTCTCGATAATTGACGAACACGGAGAAAAGTACATCAGGATGGCAAATCTGGCATGTGTCGGTGGCCACATGATAAATGGGGTAGCAGCCCTTCACACAGAGTTGCTAAAAAGCCAGACTCTAAGGGATTTCTACGAATTGTGGCCCGATAAATTCGTCAATGTAACCAACGGAGTGACTCCTCGCCGGTGGATGGCGTTGTGCAATCCCGAACTTGCCTCTCTCATAACCTCAAACATCGGAGACGCCTGGGTCAAGGATACTACACACAACCTTCCCAAGCTCGAACAATTCGCCGATGACGCTGGATTTCAGGAAGAATGGCGAAAAATAAAACTCAACGCCAAAAGCAATCTGGCGTCTTACATCAGGAAAGCTCTGGATATAAAGGTTGATCCTGAATCTCTTTTTGACGTCCAGGTGAAGCGTATACATGAGTATAAACGGCAGCATCTTAACGCCTTTGAGATTATAGCTCTCTACAATCGAGTAAAAAGAGACCCCAATTTTTTAGTGGCTCCGAGGACTTTTATTTTTGGAGGTAAAGCCGCTCCATCATATTTTATGGCAAAGCTAATCATCAAACTGATTAATTCTGTGGCTGATGTTATTAACAGTGATCATGCTGTAAGAGACTTCATGAAGGTGGTCTTTATACCCAATTTCAGTGTCAAGAACGGCCAGAGAATCTATCCGGCCGCTGACCTGTCCGAACAGATATCAACAGCAGGAAAAGAAGCCTCGGGAACAGGTAACATGAAATTCGCAATGAACGGCGCCTTGACCATCGGGACACTGGACGGGGCCAACATTGAGATACGTGACGAGGTAGGTCATGAAAATTTCTTTCTGTTTGGATTGACAGCGGAAGAGGTGATGGAAAGGAAGAGCAGAGGTTATCACCCAGGGCAATATTATGATCAAGACGAAGAACTCAGGCAGGTGGTGGAGCAACTGGGCGCAGGAGTCTTTTCGAAGGGTGACAGGTCTCTTTTCAGACCTTTGTTGGATTCATTGCTGTATAATGATTATTATATGGTCTTCGCCGACTTCAGGTCTTATGTTGAATGCCGTCATGAGGTTGCAGCAGCTTATGTCGATAAATCCAGGTGGACAAGGATGTCCGTACTCAACACGGCTCGCATGGGAAAGTTTTCCTCAGACAGGTCTATTGAAGAATACTCCAGGACCATCTGGAAAGCGAGGCCTCTTAATGAGAAGGCGGTAAAGTAATTAACCGGATCGGGGCGCCTCAAATTGACTGACAAAAAACGCATTGTGATTGTGGAGGATGAAATTTTCCTGGGCAGAATGCTAAAGGAACGTCTGACGGACATGGGGTATCAGGCTGACTGGGTAGTCACCTCGGGGGAACAGGCCATAGCCATAGTAGCCGACATCCAGCCACACCTGACTCTGATGGACATCAAACTGTCAGGCGCCTTGGACGGGATAGAGGTGGCGGAGCGCATTCGTAATGAATGGGGATCCCCTGTCATTTATTTGACCTCTCACGTTGATGAAAGCTACATAGAGAGAGCCAAGCGGACTCAACCGTTGGGCTACCTGATAAAGCCTATTCACTCTCCAGCTCTTAAAACGGCGATTGAGATGGCGTTTGCAAAGATTGACGTGGATCAACGCCTTGCTGAGAGTGAAAAGCGTTATCGCGCTCTGGTCGAGACCCAGGTGGAATTGCTGTGTCGTTACAATTCCGATGGGAAGTTGACCTATGTGAATGACTCATACTGCAAATATTACAACTCGGATCGAGAGAGTCTAATTGGAACCAGCAAGGGGCTTCCCGAAACAAGATTCAAAATCCGGGACTTGCCGCTGCTCCGGATTTCGTCGGGAAGCGAGGAAAATACAGTTTCTTATGCGACCCAGGACATCGGACTGGATGGAAAAAAGCGTCATCAACAGTGGACTGAAGTGTCATTACATGATGGGAGAGGAATGCTTGAGGAGGTTCAGGCGGTTGGGCGCGATGTCACAAGCCAAACCATGTCTCAGCAGGACGCGCTTTCCCGAATAGAAGTGAGATTCAGGGCTGTTTTTGACAGCGCTACTGATAGCGTCTTCATTCTTGACGACAAGCTAAGATACACTCATGTGAATGAGGCTGGGCAGAATCTTCTTGGCTTGCCTGAGTCCGGTATAGTGGGATGCGCTCCTGAGGATGTGTTTGGCCCGGAAATAGGCTTCAAACTTTCGAGCATATTCTCAAGGGTTCTCAAGGGAGCGCCAGCGCAATATGAGCAGACAAGGACCGTCTCAGGGATAACCATGACTTTCAGCGAATCGGTAACTCCCCTGAAGAATGCCGACGGGGAAGTTGTGGGGCTTTGCTGCATTTGCCGGAACATCACTGAACGTAGCAGATTGGAACATTGCGAAGTTGACAAACGCCACACGTTCGAATCAGTCGCAATGAGACAGACGATGTCTTTGGCTGAGGCCGCCTCCTCCTCGGATGGAACAATCTGTTTGCTCGGGGAAAGCGGCGCCGGCAAAGATCACCTGGCAAAATGGATTCACGAGAATTCCAGGCGAAGCTCAGGTCCGTTTGTTCCCATTAACTGTGCAGTGTTACCAGAAACCCTCGCCGAATCTGAATTATTCGGACACGAAAGAGGCGCTTTCACCGGAGCGGCTGTCCAGAAACGAGGGTTGCTTGAGCTTGCCGAAGGGGGAACCATTCTCCTCAATGAAATAGGGGAACTCTCGATCAATCTTCAATCAAAGTTGTTGTCTTTTATCGACAACAAATCGTTCTTGCGAGTTGGAGGCTCAAAGACTATCACTGTAGACAGTCGCCTCATCGTCGCAACCCATCGCCGACTCGATCAGGAAGTGTCCGCCGGACGATTCATGGAACCGCTCTTTCACAGAATAAATGTTTTTCCGATTATCATTCCACCACTGCGGCACAGGTTGGAAGATATACCATCACTCTGTTATGAAATTATTCAGAAACTTTGTTGCGACATCCCCCTTAACGTGCCGCCTGCCATGGATGTTCTCCACTACAGTCGCCTTTGCGATTATCACTGGCCCGGAAACGTTCGGGAACTTAGAAATGT
>CAZVOU010000281.1:0-18747 GCA_964628605.1 uncultured Syntrophaceae bacterium | reverse complement strand
CGAAGAGCTTTCGGACTGTAAACTGGTTACGGCAAACAATTTTGAGAGCGCTAAGAAACTTCTGGAAAACGAGAAATACGATCTGGTCATACTTGATATTATGGGAGTAAAGGGTTTTCAGCTTCTTGAATTATGTAGTGTAATGGGTCATCCGGCTGCCATGCTTACAGCCAAGGCCACAGACATTCGGAGTATGAACAGGGCCATGAGCCTGGGCGCAGTATCGTTTCTGCCAAAAGAGGAAATGGGCTCTTTGGGAGAGTTGACCGCCGAAATTCTTCTTGGTCTTCAGGAGGGCAAGAGCCACTGGCGCAAACTCTTTGAGAGACTTGGACCATTGTTCAAGCAAAAATTCGGAATAGTTTGGGAAGACCTCGAGAAGCCCTCTAAAACCAGACTTCCCTGGGACTAAAACCTGTTTCATGATTTTTTGCCGGGATTGACTCTGTTGATGAGTTGATCCCGTAACCTACCCCTCCTATCGGCCTACCGGTCAACATTTTTCTCAACCTATTCTCCGGTTTTCATCGCGCATGAGCTATCTTTCAGTTTACACAGATGTTTATTACTCAGCGCGTTCATGTCTGCAAGCGGATAAAGCCTTATTTCATGGCTGCTCACACACTCCGAAAATGACAATGCTAACTTCATCTCAACTCACTGTGCCCTGATTCCTATACGGTGGCTGTGGATATATTTTCCAGCGCCAGGGCCATAGCGCTCCGGATATTTTCCTCCTTTCCGTTTATAATTCATCAGCTTATCATCTGATTAAAAGAATTGGACGCTCCTTTTTTTCACTCAAACGAAGATTTTTTCTCTCTGGCTGTGCGCATTGGTTCACAAATCGTCTTGGCTAAAACTTCAACAGGATGAAAAATAAAAAGACTTTAACTACTCTCAGTGTTATTGTAATATCTTTAGAATCCAAGATTAATTGGATATTAAACTATCATTCGTCTATTGACAGTTTTTCAGCACTCGGAATCTTGGTCGAATTCAGGAGGTTTACATGGAGAATTCATCATTTGGATTCACAATGACCGTCGTGGGTTTAGGCGGCACTTTCATAACCCTGACCATTCTGATTTTGTTCGTGGAAGGCCTCAAGAAAGTGTTTCCTTTTAATCCGGAGAAGGACAACTAGTAAATTCAAAATAAAAGGGTGGTCAGATGCTCAAGAGTATCATTGATGGTCTAAGTGGGTTGACTTTGGGAGGACAATATCTGGTGACTCAAGGGTTGCCGAACATTGTAATGCTGATAGTGGCTGCAGTGCTGATCTATCTGGCTATCAAAAAGGGAGTTGAGCCTCTCCTGTTGTTGCCTATCGGTTTTGGATGCCTGTTGGTGAACTTGCCTCTCAGTGAGTTGATGGAAACCGGCGGGGTAATTCGATACTTCTACGACATTGGCATAGCGACGGAATTGTTTCCGCTGCTCATTTTCATAGGAATCGGGGCCATGACCGATTTTGGGCCGCTTCTGGAGAACCCGAAAATATTGTTGTTCGGGGCGGCGGGCCAGTTCGGGATATTCCTGACCCTGATCCTGGCGCTGGCTTTGGGCTTCACGCAACTGGAAGCCGTATGTGTTGGGGTTATTGGCGCATGTGACGGCCCAACGGCCATTTACGTCACGTCACAGTATGCCCCCCATCTGCTGGCCCCCATTTCGGTGGCAGCTTATTCGTATATGGCCCTGGTTCCCATTATACAGCCTCCGATAATGAAATTCCTGACCACGGAGAAGGAACGAACAGTCCGCATGCCCATCTCCAAGACCTCAGTCTCGAAAAACACCAGGCTCCTTTTCCCCATCGTGGTTACGGCTGTGACGGGTCTCATAGCTCCAAAGGGTCTTCCTCTCATGGGAATGATCATGCTGGGAAATTTCATGAAAGAGAGTGGAGTGGTTGAAAGACTCACAAAGTCCTCTGAGAACGAAATAGCCAATATGGTCACATTGTTCCTTGGTCTGGCCATTGGCGGGACCATGGAAGGGCACGCTTTTCTCAAGCCGGAGACCTTGATGATTTTTGGACTCGGCTTCCTTGCCATTTCCCTTGACACGGTCGGCGGTGTGTTACTCGGCAAACTGATGTATGTCCTGACCGGCGGCAAGATGAACCCGTTGATCGGAGCAGCTGGAATATCCGCATATCCGATGGCGGCCAGAGTCGTTCAGACACAGGGCGCCAGATATGACAAACGCAACTTCCTGCTAATGCATGCCATGGGCGCAAACACAGGTGGTCAGGTCGGATCAGTAATGGCCGCCGCCATAATGCTATCGGTGCTTAAAGGCATGGGCGTTATTTAATAAGCTTTTCAAAAGGTCATTTAAGATTATTGCAAACAAAAAGGCCCGGATGAATAATTTTTTCATCCGGGCCTTTTATTATAAAATCCTGTCGGGTTACGAAAGTGTCCTGGGACAGAGTTTTTCCATTTTCAGGGCGAGATTCGGGTCTCCAATAGCGCTGCGAGCCGATTTTAACCTCACCACGCCGTAGCCTTTCTGACGATAACGCTCATCATCGTGCATCACAATCGCTTTAGGGATGAACTTCAACTGAAATCCTGAATCAAACAGTTTCCTCGAGAAAGACACATCTTCGCCCTGATAAAACCCCAAGCTGTCATTCCAGAGGTGCTCCTCGAAGACAAAGTCCTTATAAATACCGTATCCGCCCGTAACATACTGGCATTTGTCAAATGTTTCGTCGTAAGTTCTCAGGAACGTGTAATTTTCTATGATGTTGACCCAATCGCAGTAACGTGAGAGATCGGGATTAACTATGATGCCGGTGGCGAGGTCAAAGTCATCCTTGACCTGGTCTACAGCCAGAGACCAGTTTGGGTGCAGCAGAAAATCGTCGTCGAGGCTGACAAACTTGTTGAAACGTGAGTTTGTCGCCAAAACATTTCTCATAGCGCCAAGCCGACCTTGGGCTGCAGCCTCCTCCATCGGAAACAGGCTCACTCCCTCCTGATTTTTCAGCACGTCCACCACACCGGCAATCAGGATTTCAAAACGATCCGGAACTATTCGCTGAAACCTGATAGAGTCTATCAGCTTGAAGAGTTTGGCGGGACGTTGACCGTTTGTGATTATCCCAAAACTATATCCTTTGGGTTTGGAAGATGTCCGTGTCCTGCGTGCAAAAGTCGGTGGCAAGGCCTTTCCGAATTCGTTCAGCAGATCGATTCTGGTCGATAGAGTCAAAATCTCAAGGCGATGAATTGCAGCTATGTTTTCCTGCATTTCATTTCTGAGCAGCTCTATTTCGTCTCTCAATTCGTTCAGGTCGGATTCCTCAACTTTGCAGGACTCCACCCGGACTGTGTTGCCAGGCGACGAACCATTGGAACTTCTCTTCTTGACATGATCAAGTTCTCTCTCAAGTTCCTGAACCTTTTTCTTTAGTTGAGAGACTTCAGAGCCTTCTGCCCTGGAATCAACTCTCTTGAACCATGAGCCTAGCCTGTTCACCAAGCTTGGACTAGACATCTAGGACCTCCTGAAAACCGACTAACCAGAATTGAATCATTTAGCGATATGACGATCTCATCTCTTTATTGTTCCAACTTTGACCATTTTTTCCATGTTTCGGGAAAAATAAATCACAATCAGCGCCGAATCAATAAAAACGACTAATACTAGTTAGTAACTTCCGGCAATTCAACATATTTGTTCATTCAGAAAAATTAATTTCCGGTTAGAGCTTTCACGAATCGCACGTAAGGCAAAGCGCCTACCATTTTGGTTTTGCCGTTGATAATAAATGTCGGAGCTGCAGTAATTCCCAATTCTGACACTTCAACGCGCGCCTGTTCGAGTCTATCGAGGAATCTTCCGGAATTCAGGGCTTCCAGTGTCACTTCCCGCTCTAGTCCACTCCTGGTGGCGACATCGAGCACGACATCCAGGTTGCCAATGTCCAACGCATCGCGAAAATATGCTTCGAATATCTTCTCATGGAACTGTCCGTAACATCCTTTTTCCTTGGCCAATTCACCTATCTGCAGCGCCATGGACGAATTCGAAATCCTGCTGAATTTCCCGAAGCTGACACCGTATTGTTCGCCCTTTGAGTTCAGTCCTGCGCGCAACTTTTCCAGACTCAGATCAGGGAATTTTTCGACAATCTCTACCCCCTCAGCAGGTGTATCGCTGTGTAATTCATAAGGAACCCATTCTTCCTCGAGATCAAACTCCGTTTTCAACTTTTCGACAATACCCATGCCGATGTAGCAAAACGGTCATATATAGTCAGAAAAAATTTTGATTTTCATGTTTTCTTCCCCGGCGTATTATTTAATCGTTAACGTAGGATTCGCAATCCCGTCGTTTTGCCAAATCATCATCGATTATCTTCCAGAGCGCTTCACGTTCGTCAAGACTCAAACCATATCTAACGCAAAAACCCTCGAACAGTCTCGGGATTATTGAAAGTCCCGCGTCAGACACTGTTGGTAACTGGAAATTCCAGTAAACGGACCTCACGTGGATCAACTCTTCGTCCGTCAGGTCCTCCACAGAGGTTCGCAGGCTGTTGTTGCTGATCGTTACGGCTGCCCCGAGCTGATCGTCGTAATTTTTGACCGAGGCCTGAGCGCTGTCTTCCACCAGACGGTATCTATACAGAGCTTCCGGAATTATCATGGTGTTGTCTTTTTTTGACAGACGTCTCCAAAGGTCGTAATCCTGAGCATATTTCAGCGACACATCGTATTTCCCTATCCTCTGTACCGAAGATTTTTTCATCATCATCGAGCCGTGAGCATAGTTGTTGTGAAACTGAAGCCTCCACAAACGATAAAGCGGATCTGTCAGGAGTATCTTCGAGCGAATCAGGTTATCGTTCTTGTCAATTATGTCGAAAAAAGTCCCTACCATGTCCAGATTGGGGTTGATTTCAACCTGCCGCGCCTGTTTTTCAAGACGTGTTATGTCACTTACGTCATCCGAATCCATCCGGGCGATGTAATCCCCGTGAGACATGTCGATAGCCCGGTTAAGTGACCTCGTCAGCCCCACGTTCCTCTGTTTGATATAAATTATCCTCGGGTCAAAGATCCCTTCGATGAGGTCGTCAACCGGCTCGGTGGAACCGTCATTAATTATTATGAATTCAAAATCACTGAATGTCTGTTGCAAAATACTGTTCATGGCTGCAGGCAAAAAACGCCTGCCGTTGTGTACCGACATTATTACCGTGATCGAGGTTGGACTCATAAGAATCTAAACATTCCTCCCGGAATTCATTACAGACCGACTTCTGAAAGAAGTTGTAATTCCAGTTTTTCAATCTTGTCCAGCGAAAAGCAGTCACAAATGAACTGACGCGCCGCGGCTCCGAGACCTGAGGCCAGCCCGGCGTCATCCATCAACCGGTTAATGGATTGCCTGATACTATCAGAATCCGAAGAGCATAATATACCCGTTTCGAGATCCTTGACGATTTCTCTCACCCCAGGAGAGTCACAACCTATCACCGGAACAGCGCATGCCATGGCTTCAATAAGGGCCTTTGGATGGCCTTCGTACAACGATGGAAGGACAAATATTGATGAACGATTTATGTGGAGAGGTAATTCCCGGTTGGGCAGATTCCCAAGCCAGGTGAGCTTGTGCTGAAGTTCGGGGAAGTCTGTTTCGAGTTCTTTCCTCTGTGGTCCGTCTCCTATGAGAACGAGTTTCACGTCCAGCGAACTTATGGCTTTGAACAACGAAGCCAGATTCTTCTCCGGGGCTATTCTCCCTATAAAAATGATTTGGTTGGGGATCCTCTCACATTCTGATGAAGGTCTGAATGTTTCCGTGTCCACATAATTGGGTATGATTCTGATCTTGCTTTCACACTCCGGTAGCCGCCTCAAGACATCTCTTTTCATGGCCTCTGTCGTAAGTGATATTCTGTGCGCCGATGAAAAGGCCAATCTCTCTACCCTGTCCGCCTCCCTGGCTTTTTCGGATTCTGCCCCGTTCTCTTTTGCTGAATTGACCGACCAGAGGTATCCACAACGGGCTATGAACGGTTTGGAAAATTTCTGGGCCGCTCTAAGGGCAATATCGGCCCCGAACATTTGGTTGGTCTTTATTACGGAGAATTCTCTAATTTTTTGCTCGTGAATTTCAGTAAGATCGTCCTCGTACTGTTCTGGACTCAGCCCGGTTTCATTGCAGACTACCCTTATACCGCCCAGGCTGTCGGAATATTCCAGGTCCGATTTGTCGCCGTAAGTTACAAAACTAACTTCATATCCGTGTTTGAGCAGACGTTTGTAAATCGCCAGTTCCCTTGTCAGGTTACCGACTTGAGCCCACATCGCAAGCGACACGCCCTTGGTAAAAAACAGGCCTAAATGCTTCTTCATTTTGCGATGTCCCGGGCTATGCTCAAGTATTTTGCGGCCACGTCGGAAAGCCTTGAAACCACTATGAGGTTCTGGAACATTTCATAATTCTCAACCAGCCTATCGAGTTGAGGAATTATTTCCTCCTTCGAGCTGAAAGGTAGCCCGCCGGAGCCTACAAGCTCGGGATGTCCTCCGTCGTTCAGGAACAGCGTGGGGAGACCGCACGACAATGCCTCGATAACTGCGTTTGAACAGGGGTCGTTCTGGCTGGCTGTTATGTATATATCATGCTGCCTCAGTAAATCGGCCAGGTCTTCCGAAGGAACAGGCTCGACACGACGAATCCGGCTAAATTCCTCTGATGCGTTTCCGACAAAAGTGTATTCAAAACGACTCCAGTCAAGGTTGTCCTCAATCCACTTATACACCGGACCACCCTTCCTGGGATTGTTCGACCAACTCGACGATATCAATCTTATTTTCCGGTCCTTACTGAATTTCACACGCCCCTGTCGATGAAATATGTCCGAATCCACCGCGTTGATTATGATTGAGGGGCTTACCGGGCGATAATTCAGCTTCACTATGTTCTTATAAACCCAGTTCGATTGCAGCACGGTCGCACCGGCAAATTTTTCATTGAGTTCGTAACACAGGATGTCTTTTTCAAGGTCAAAACCCCGAATCATGTGTATCGGCCCGTCTATCCTGTGAACCACGTTTAGGCGGTGCTTCTTGCCGAATTCCAGGAACCGGTCCACGTCAAAATGGATTGAATTCAGGATGTAAGCGTCTATCTCTTCAGTCAGTTCGTTTTCTCGCACGTCAATCCCAAGTTGGGTCAAACCTTTTCTCAGAGCCATCATGAACTGGTTGCCACCTCCATAAGGCGGCTTGAAAAAGCTGTGCCACAAACCGACAGTGAAAGGTCTTTCATGCCTCACAACCCCTGGAGTCGCCGGTTGAGGAGAATCGGCGCCCATAACCTTTGACTTGCGTAGAGACACATCTTTACAGCTTACGGCGTCCAGGTCAGAGTACAGCTGTTTAAAAAAAGGCCTGGCGGATTCAGGGTTATTGTTTGCAAGCGCTTTCTGAAAACACCCATCCAGAGTGTCATCCAGATAAGAGTCCTTGATGTCGGATTCGATCATGTCCACGGCAATGTCCGGCGCCGTAAAGATCGCCTTGTCCGGCAAATTGTCCCTTGACAGTCCAACATCCGAACTGATCACCTTTGTTCTGGATGCGCAGGCTTCGAGAATGGAATGAGGCCCACCTTCGGACCTACTGGGCACAACATACAGGTCGATGATGTTGTAAAGGGCGTTCAACGTCTTTCTCGGTAATGAATTGACTCCAAGGTCATCGCCGTCAATCACGTCTCCGATGAATGTAAACGCTATACCATGCTCGTTCAGCTTGCTCCGAAGCCAGTGACGCCTCGGGCCTGCAAGAACCACGTGGAAATCAATATTTCGTTTCTTCAGCCCCCTGAATATTTCAAGAAGAATGTCCGGCCCTTTAACCAGTTTGGGCGAAGAAAGGTCCTGTCCCTCTGTGTCTCTCTGGAAATTACCTATGAGGTAGGTATTCTCCGGAATATTAAACCTGCGCCTGAGTTCATTAATTTCCGGATCGTCACTGGCCAACGGTTTGAAGGTTTCAGTATCAACAAGATAAGGTATCAGGAAATTGTTAACAGCGATGCTTTTGAGTTGATCGGTAGCCTGATTTGTGCGTGTTATCCAGACATCAACAATATCCATGACATGACGATGGGCCGGAAGCGCGAGGTATCTGAAGGGTTCGGCCGGGACCTGACAAACAATCGTTTTCCGGTTAAGGACAGATTTGTCCAACATGTTGAGGCCTTCCCACCAAACACAGTGAATGACTTCACATTCTTCCAGACCGACAAACTCGACTATTCCCTCGAGGGATTTGCGGGCCAGCTTGAGGTCTTCATCAATTGCCCAGTTCACCCCGTCTCCGCCCGTCAAATGTACCTTAATTTTATTCATTATCCTGTTCACTTCTTAACCGCTATGATTCCATATCCGGTTGTAATATTGGGTTTTTTAGTCCCACTATCTGCCATCGACCTGGTGTCCAGATCCAGGGCCTTTGTCTTCAGCATTCCCAGAATCCTTCCTATGGCAGAGATTGAAATTCTCCGCTCGGGTCCCCAGTTCGCTATGCGCTTGTATATCATCGATCGTAGCATGTCATAAAAAACACTGTAATAGGCCCCTTGAGCCTGAATTTCTATGCTTGTAAAACCCGTTTCATCCAGCAGACGCGACCAGAAACTGTCCGTATAGCGACCGAAATCGTAAGGATCTCCGTGGATGCCGACCATGAACGGTACGCAGATCATGACTTTGCCGCCGGGTTTAAGGGTCCTGCGCACTTCAACAATAACTTTTCGAGGATCATAGACGTGTTCCAGCAGTTCCGAACATATGACGGAATCAAAGGTCTCCGATCGGAAAGGCAGACATGAGGCGTCATTAACTACATCTGGACATTTGGCATCGCTGAGATTGGCGTAAATTACTGTGTTTTCATAGCAATCAATGTCAAAAAGCCCTCTTTTCGACTTTTTGTTGCCTCCAACGTCGAGAATCAGATCATTACAGGTAATATCCTGATTGAAAGCGTCACTGTGAAATTGGTCCACATAATGACGCCTCAGGGTATACGATATGTCCCTAACCTGTTCAGGCTTCATTGACTGTTTATGGCCGTGGCGTTGAATGTCCTTCATGGTCAGTCGGGTTTGAGTGGATTCAGTGCAAAACAACGGCAATCAGACCTTTTGGTCGAGTATTGCCCTGGTTGCGCTCAGCCATTCTTCCAGGCTGGTTCCACGAGTATGATTGCCGGAAGATCTTCTCACACCCCTGCCAAGATGCAGGAATATAACTTCATCGCAATCATCGAAAGATCTGTCCACGTGCAGATCATGAAGTGGGGAATCCAAGGGTATTAATTTTTCGAGTTCCGGGTTCCGGAAAGTGTTCCTGCAGGCAAAGACATTGTAGCCGGCCTGCCTGAGTTCGATTGTCACCTTGTCTCCGACATCGTAATCGGGCATTTGTGGGAAGAAACTTAAACCCAGTTTTCTGAAGACCTGAAAATCGACCATGTACCCAAGAACATGAAGAACGCCGTCTTTGGTCCGGGTGTTGTCCATACGAACACCGCTTGCAGCCGTCCTGTCATTCACCTTTGATTTCAGATATGACAGCCATCCCTTTTTTGTGGGCATAGTGTCCATGTGCATGGTCACCAGGTGACTGGATGTAGATTCTATCAGGTAGGCCCCTATTTCCAGACCTATTGCATTTGCGTAACTGCCGTAATGAAACTGCTCCTGACTCTCCAGGCTACCTATTCCGTTTTTTCTTATTTCCGGCGGCCTCGGCTCAGTCCTGTTGAACACCAGGTTGATGGACGGAATCTCCTTTAAATGCTGCGACCATTCCTGTGGCGAGTTATTATCGATGACCCAAAGCTCATGAGCCTCAGGGGTAAACTTTTGAACTCCCTCAACACATGTCTTTAGCAGTTCCAAGGCGTTTGGATTGGTTATATGGGAGATGATCAGGAGTCGAGGGGCGTCGTCAGGCTGGGTGACATTTCTTTTCCATTCCAGCTCGTATTTCTGGCCGTCCATTGTCAACTCACCGTAGTTGACACCGCTTACTGTAAATGAACGAAAAGAATGCATCTTTTTATACCTTCCGCCCTGTGATCAGGATGCTGTCACACCAGTCTATCCTGAATTCCTGACACACTGTTTTAACGATCCACTTTTTGAAGGGGTCCTCCGTAGGCGCAAATTTATTGTAACGCCTTAACTTGAGAACTTCGAAGCCGGCGCTTCTAAGCAGACTGTAGAGGTCATTTGAAGGCCATGGAGTTATGTGTGTGCAGTCCCTTTGCCGTACAGGGTGAGCGGCGTTCGGCACTGTGGCAAAAAACACGCCGCCGGACGTCAGCTTCAGGAAAATGCTGTGTACACAGTCAAAGGCTTCATCGACGCCCATGTGTTCGATCACCTGGTTGGCTATGACAATGTCGAAGGCGACTTCAGACGGTATTTCATCAAATGACCGGTAATCAAAGACTCCATCCGGATCCGTATCGAGGCAACGGTATATCACACCCGCTTTTTCAACCAGGGCTTTCAGAGGCTTATGCGCCCCAGCTCCGACATCAAGCATCGTGCGTCTGCCTTCGATGATTTCTTTCAGTTCCTGCTCGTAGGACGCTACAGGGATTTCGAGGATCGAGCCGAAACGACTGTGACATTCGCTTCGCCACTTCATAAGTCTGCCCCAGAATTGCCTGTTCTTTTCGATCATTGCGAAACCTGTTTGATAGTTGGTTTGCCATTGGGCTCTTCACCCTCAAGCACCGGTGTAAGACGCCATTCGCAAGTTCCCGCCACGATTCCACGGGCCCTCTTCGGGCCTACCACGGCGAAGCTGACTATTCCCGCAATGCGTTCGAGTGTCTCGAACGATGTGGCGTCCCTTGTGGCGAAATGAGCCTCGTAAGCGCCATTGGCCAAACGGTTCTCAGGATACCATATCTTGAGGATATACCTGTTTGGCTCACCGGAAGCCACGAGACCGTCCTCTTCCGAGATGTTCCATTTACACAGAATGCCGGCGGCATTCAGAAGCCCCATTGAAAACATGGGCTTTTCCAGTTCCCGGTTCAGGTGCAGATCCACCTCTATCCCAAAAGGCTCACCGGAAACAACCTCTTTTAAGGTCTCACCGTTTTTGTTGAACAGCCGGGCGTTGTATATGTAGACGTCCTCGCTGGATATCCTGTTCTTGACACGATGTTCCAGTCTCTGCTGCTCTGACCTGAACACCAGCTTTTCATAAGCGTTTATGGCCTCGAGCGATGTGCCGTCCCACAGCAGTTGTCCCTGTTCCAGCAAAACGCCCCTCTTGGCGACGAATTGAAGTGTTTCAAGACTGTGGCTAACCAATAGTATGGTTGCGCCGCTTTCCCGCATCTCTTTTATACGGGCCAGGCTTTTGTTCTGGAATTTAAGGTCCCCTACTGCAAATGTTTCATCGATAAGCACGACGTCGCTCCGAATGTTTACCGCCACACCGAATCCGAGACGTCCCAGCATGCCGCTGGAATACATTCTAACCGGTTGGTCAAACCAGTTCCCAAGCTCACAAAAGTCTTCAATATCCGGTAGCTTCTCTTCGATCTCCTCCTTGGCGAGTCCCATAACGGCGCCAAGCAGCTTCACGTTCTCGCGACCCGTTAATTCCATGTGCAGACCGGCGTTCAACTCAATCATAGGGAATATCCTGCCGAATATTTCGACTTTCCCGTGAGTCGGCGCTGTGACACCTGCCAGAACCTTCAGAAGAGTGCTTTTCCCTGCGCCATTTCGTCCGACTATTCCAAGCGTCTCACCACGACGGACTTCGAGGTTGACGTCCCTAAGGGCCCAGGTCTCCTTGAGGAAATCACTTTCACGACCGAACGCGCGCCTGGCCAGCGCCACGCCCTTGCGAACAACTTCCGGCACAGGCAGTCCGTACCTCTTCCACAAACCTGTTATTCTTATAGTTACATCTGACATGACTTATTTTTTGAAAAACTTTCCCAATGCTCGTATGTTAAATTCTCGGTATAACAGGCATTTAAACACCCTCTGCTTCGGTGTTCACTCTATCCTGTTGCGTATGTCCATCTTTCCGGTCAAAGGCCCCCAGTTCACTCCATATATGAAGTGGTCCGTTACAGCACGTCGGCAAAATATCCTGACAGCTTCCTGAACATCGGCCATGATATCCCCAGTAGAACCATTGTCACGATCGCGGACATTGCCAGCGGTTCAAAGGCGGGGGCCTGGGCCATCAGCAATACCGATCTGAACCCTTCTACAATACCCACCATCGGATTGAGCATGTAAACAAACTGCCATTTTTCCGGGACGGAACTCAGTGGGTAAATGACCGGAGTTATGAATAGCCACGCCTGAGTCAAAAACGGTGTGGCGAATATAAAATCCTTCCTGAAAGTGCCCAGTCCGGCAATGAAGATGCCTACGCCAAAAGCTGTGAGGCTCATTATGAGAATGAGACAGGGCAACCACAAAATAGCGGGGCCTATCGCCACCTTGTAATAAATCATGAGCAAGGCCATTACCACGCTGGACATGACGAAATCAAAAAGAGTGGCGGTTACGGCTGCCAGAGGAAACACTTCACGAGGCAGGGCTATTTTCTTGATAATCTCAGCGTTGGCCGTGATGCTCGGCCCGCAGGCCGCCACCGAGTTGGTGAAAAAGGTCCATGGCAACAGGCCCGAGTAGCTGAACAGCACATAGGGAATGCCATCGCTTGGAATATTGACGAATCCTCTCAGCATGTTGAACAGGAGCATGAGAATCAGAGGCTGAAGAAATGCCCACCACATGCCCAGAGATGACCTTCTGTAACGACTTGTCACGTCCCGGATTACCAAAGCCCGCAGAACAGTTATGAATTGCGACCATTTCTGGTTTCCCGGTGACACGTTAACGTATGAACTTTTAATAAATGAAGCGCTTCCTGACAAATCTATTTCTCCCGAGAGGGATCCTCCAAAAAAATTGGGACTCGACTTCCATCAGACGCGAGCCCCGTTGAATTTATGGTTTTGGACAACGAGTGTAAATAAAGTTTCCAACATCAAAAGTAATTCGGGCGTCGGAATATATCATGCGAAATGAGACTTGAAACCTCTAATCTGAATTCTCCAGTTCGGCGGCTTCTTCAGCCTCTTTCCTAAGGCGTCTCTTCTCCAGTATGGCCAGAATCTGGATACCTATTTCATAGAAAATCAGCATGGGGACAGCCATTAGAACCTGGTTCACAACATCGGGCGTTGGCGTCAGAATGGCCGCTATGATGAACGCAATTACCACAAAGTAGCGCCTCCCCTTTTTGAGAAACGCGCTGTCAACCACCCCGAGAAGACCAAGAAACACTATAAGGACCGGTGTCTCGAACACTGCCCCGAACGCAAGCATCAGCAGCGCCACAAGTGAGACGTATTCCTTTATGGCGATCATCGGTTTTAGCACCGTTGTCTCATAACCGAGGAAAAACGAAAAAGCGGCCGGAAAGACTACGAAGTAGGCAAAAGCGGCGCCGGAATAGAAAAGCAGGGTCGCTATGATAATAGCCGGAAGGGCCAGCTTGCGTTCATGTTCCAGCAGTCCCGGCTTTATAAACAACCACAACTGATAGAGCACGTAAGGAAAAGCTAGAAACAGTCCAACTACAAAGGCCACTTTCAGATGGATGAAGAATGGGTCCGGCAGTCCGGTGAATACAAGTGAAGAATCCTTTGGCAACAGTTTTAGAATCGGATCGGCTATTATTGCGTAAAGTCTTTCCTTGAAAAACACGCAAATAATGAATCCGATCATTATCGCTATGACGGCCCTGATCAACCTTGAGCGCAACTCCTCAAGGTGATCGAAGAATGACATCCGGGCTTCTTCAACCGTGTCGTGACTCTCTGGTTCCATCTATATCCTCAAAAAGTTTGCCTATTCATGTTACCCGTAACGCGCCCTGACGCTCAAAGCCACACATGAGTGAGCCTATTGCGACATCATCCGATTAAGGATCATGACCGCTTCAGACGGCAACAGGATATAATAAAACGATGCCCATAAAAAGGCAAGTTTCTGAAATTAACCTCAAAACCTTATAATTCCCGACTACACCCGGCACAGCGCGTGTCACATAGCCCCGGCTATTTAGTTCTTCAGTTTCAAGATGAAGTCATCCCATCCATGTGGCGCTACTTCGACCCTATCCGACATCCTGGGAGGCCTTTCATTCTGGAAATCAAGTAAAAAGGGAAACAGTGCGGGACTGGAGACCAATGACTGAAAAAGGCCGGTCCCGGATTCCGAGCAGTATAATAAAGCCTCCACGAGCCAGCTTCCAAGGCCTGGCTCCGAAATGACTCTTTGAACCCCCGACTTCCAGATTCCTTCGCCCGGCTCCTGGACAATAAATCCCCAGTCCGTGAAAGATTTCAAAACCCTATTGGCCCCTCTGGTCACCGTCCAGCGAGGGCCATAGCGCTCTTTCAGCCTCCGTTGAACCTCTGCAGTCGTCGCATAGCCCTGCAGCCTGAACAGGCGTCCGAGTGTTTGAGCCACCACGGACACGAATGGGTAGGCGGATATGGTCATGCCATAATCAACGCATTGGCGAAAACCACCTGGGGCTTCTGAAAACAACCGCAGCCCATCTTCCATGAAACTCTTCATCGAAGGTTCAGGTCGAGCCCATATCCTGAGTAGAATCGATATGGCCTTTTGCCTGTCTCCCCGCTTGGCGTTGCTATTGACGGAAAGCCGATCCTTGAGCATTTCGTCCAGCGCCGAATGTATGTCGCGGCGTGGGACACTTCTAATAACCTGGTCCGCCGTGAAAGCCATCCACGACATGCTGATGGCCTGGTTGAATCCTATGACCGACCGCCTCTTGCATTGCATCAATCGAGCCCCACCCTGACAAACGGCACGATCATCTCCTGCAGGGATAATCCGCCATGAGTGACTACACGCTCTCCCGGCGTCACAAACGCTGAGTTGCCTGGAGCGAACAAGACAAAACAGTTCTCCGGCAGCCCGTCAGGTGGCCATTCTATCGCATCGGGAAACCGGCGCCGGACCCTGGCCCTGGAATCGGGATTGTCAAAAATGCGTACCCTTTGACCCCGCAGTTCAGCTTCCACTCCTTCAGAGGGCCTCCCTATACCAACAGATTCCACGTTCCCGTGATCGGACGATATATATACTTCAAAGCCCTTCGCCAAAGCCATCTCCACAATGTTGGCCATGGCGCTTTGCGACGCCCACAGCCGAACCTGGTTCATCATTCCGGCGGAACCCAGACACGCTCCATGCATTATCGAATCCACCTGCGTCAGTATCACGCCAATCGCTCTCACATCAGGCTCATTCAGGAGGCTTTCAATATCTGCCCGTTTCGGGTCCTGGGTGTATTTCTCGAACCGTATTTCGTCAGGCCTAAGACCACTACCGTTCCAGAAAGCGCTCCAGTGGGCTTTTTCCCTGTCGGTTGAGGAAATGGAGGCGGGAAAAAAGACCGGAGCCTTACCGGCGAAAGCGCTTTGCCTGGAAAATGATGTGAGACTCGGCGCCCAGGCAAATACGGAATTCTCATCAAACTTCCAGCCTGCGTTGCTGATTTCCATGTCTCTTTTGATCGCCAGCCACTGCTCCACCGCCATTCCATCCACGAGTATGAAAAGAACCTTGCATCCCGGATTCCCGTCCATACGCCTGGACAGGTATCTTGGAATGTGACTGACCATTACCGGAGGGTTCGGAGCCATGGCGTTCAGGCCTGAATACCGGTTTCGAAGCCAGCCCAGGAAATTACTGTCCATCGTGTCTTGGGCAGTTGATATCCTCTCAGTCCATGTATCAGGAATTTGAATGTTTTCCGTGTGAACGCTCAGTGATAGTTCAGCCCATTTATAAGCAAAGGACTGCCATTGCGAAGCAGTGGAGTCCGAGTCAGGAATGTTGATAGCCACACTGTTCAGCAACATCTCCAGCTTTTGCAGCGCATGCGAGACTTCCGAATTCCTGACACCCATTGCCATCCATTTGGGCAAAGGCTTCTCCGGATTATCGCAATCTACCGGTTTGAGCAATCCTTCAACGAACATATTGTCCATGAACACCCTGACGTCATGGCTGTCAAACGGGATGTGAGGCGGCCCGTCATGTTTAAGCGAGGTTGCGTCACGATGTTGCTGTCCGGATTTACCATCGACATCTCCGAACGTGTTCACAAAAATCGGCCAGCGTTCCTGCAGGAATTCAAAAAAAGCTTTTCGGCTTTTCAATAGTGTTTCCAGCGGCCAATTCGCCAGACTGGGGTTTTTGGTCAATTTGCCCACAAGACGATTCTCAAGCGCCTCCGGAATGGCCTGGTTCGTGTAATGCCTGCGTATAAGGAACTTCAGCAAATCTTCCGGCTGCTTGACCAGTTCTGGCGCAACCTGGTAAACATGCATCAAAACAAAGTCCATCCCTTCGTTTATACTTAAATTTTCGGGACTGTAACTTTGCAGCGCCGAGTATAGGCCATCCAGATCTGTCTTCGGAAGGGTAGCCACCACCTGATAACTGATGGAAGGAAATATTGACGCCAGGTCGAAGGAAACCTGCACGGAAGAAGAGACTATGTCATAAGGCAGGCTTTCCGGGTCCTTCCCCGATGTCCTGATCAGGGCGCGAGTCTGGATTTTTTCACCGAGGTCCCAGCGTGATCTAAATCTCGATTCGAAGATAAACCTGAAGCTCAAATCGTCATCGTAGTTTATCAGTTCGATTTGCCGCTGATGTATTTCGGCAAGGATGCGTTCATCGAGCAGCAACTCATCAGGGTCGAACGCCACCGTGGTCCGTCCATTGTGCCGACCTATTTCTCGCAATATTTGATCTCGCCAGTCAGTAATGGACTTCAATTAACCACCTTCATCAGCATTAACGGCTTCATCGACGGAATGGGCATCGAACGCTTTCCGAGGCCATCACGCCAGAACTGTTCTTCATCGCGTAATTGACGCAGCCTGTAGTTACGCACCGCATCCAGGCCGATACGTTCTATCGTTTTGCGTCTCGATTCAAAAGACTGCCTGGCAAGCCTGTCTTCACGTTTGAGCGCCCCATCATGTTCATTGATCAGACTGTCATAATGTGATCTGCCTGCCTCCACCGCCATCTTGTATGCCCGCCGAAAAGCAGGAACCGATTCTTTGACACTCATGTGGCTCACAATCTCGAACTCTTCTGATACAAGGTCGTCGAGTATTCGGTATGCCGTCGGAATGAGCAACCTGCCGTCAGTGTGTTCAAAAATGGGGGAAATACGCCGTTGAGTGAGCCTGGCGTTGTCCAGTGTTATGAGCCAAACCGACCACATGCCGCTAATGTCCTGTGACAGGTTTTTCATCCGGACATTCGGGATCGGCATGCCTTCACTGAATTCAGCCGGGCTCTCAATCATCCGCCTGACTTGGGCGTTTTCGAGAGACAGGTAGGTGGCAGCCTGGTTTTCAGCGGCAGCCCTGGCGTTGAACACCACTTCGATGGCCCTGACATCCTTATGCCATGCGAGTTTCCACAGGCCCTTTGTCCTTACTGCTTTGCCGTTATTCCCCAGCGTGTGGTTCACCGTCATAACCTCCACCCAGTACGGCAACGGATGGTTGAGCAGGTTTTTTGCCGCTCTGGGATCAAGCTCCTCTGATTCCGCCAGTGATGCTATGCTCTGCTGGTGTATCTCCGCCTGACTCCTGATTTCCGCGACAAGATTTTCTACCGACGTGTCAATCACGTCAGGATTGATTATTGCTTTTACATACAGATCGTCGAATATCTGCCCGGCCTGGGATGAATCCAGCACATCCCCCGTCTTATCGACTCCGAATTCTTCCAGGATTACCGCAAGCTTCTCCTGCAGGACCTCCTGCACACGCATTTCGACCGAGTCGTTAAGCGCCAGGTTCAGCGCCTTTACGATTTTCGGCTGTCCGATCCTGTCAACCCGCCCTATTCGCTGCTCTAACCTCATCGGATTCCACGGCATGTCATAATTGACTACCACATGGCAGAACTGGAGATTGAGCCCTTCCCCACCGGCGTCAGTTGAAATGAGTATTCGCGCCTTGTTTGCAAACTGCTCCTGGGAGTCCTGGCGCTCTTTCATGGACATGGCGCCGTTGAGACTTGTCACGGAGAAACCCCGTTCAGTCAGAAAGTCCGCCAGCATCTCCTGGGTGGCGGTAAATTCAGTGAAAATTAGGACCTTGAGATCGGCCTCCTGTTCCTCCTGCTGTAGCCGGTAAAGCCTTTCCAGGAGCGCTTCGGCTTTCGCGTCCGGCCCTAGTGACTCACTTCGGGAGGCTGTTTCCAGCAAAACCTCTATTTCCGATTTTTCAATTTCCAGGGCTTTCAGGCGGGAGTTCAGGATTGAATCGGCCTGTTCCTGGCCATCCATGTCTTCCCAATCGATTTCCACCTGTTCCGACTCCTTGAGCGCCGTCTGGTCTTCGCTCGTGTCGTTGACCACGGCCAATCGACGTTCAAGCGTCTGTCTAATGGCCCGTGTGCTGGATACCATCATCCTCTGCATGAGTATCATAAGAAAACCGATATAACTGCGTTTCTCCAGCATGGCCTGGTTGTAGCCTTCACGGACGTAGTGGGTAACGGCCTCATAAAGCTTTTTCTGTTCAGCGTGTCTCGCCTCCCATTGGACCGGAACAAGAGTCGTCACGCGAGGCA
>CAZVOU010000280.1:0-1929 GCA_964628605.1 uncultured Syntrophaceae bacterium | reverse complement strand
TCCAGAAAAAATAGTAGGCGCGGAATGGCATGATCCGGAGCTTGTTGGTGAGTGGGAAGATTCTGTTCCAAGAGATCGACCAGTGGTGCTTTATTGTGTTAGGGGTGGATCAGTAAGCCAGTCGCTCGCTGAAAAGCTTTCGGTCAAATACCCCGACATAAGGTACCTGCAAGGGGGCATCACGGTGTGGAAAGAAAACGGCGGTCCTGTTCAGGAATAGCGCTTTCCTGAAACAATGCAGTTATCAATTAGATAGAGCAGTCTTGACAATCCCAAAGGGATATTTTGTGAGCAAAATGGAAACTTTGAAAATCACGTCGGAAGATACTGAGTGTGATGGGACGCCGTCAGTGCCGATCAGTTTCAGGGAAGCCATTTGGGTGTGGGTTAAAGTTGCCCTGAACAGTTTCGGCGGACCGGCTGGCCAAATATCAGTGATGCATCGATACCTGGTTGAGGAAAAAAGGTGGATAAGTGAAAGCCGGTTTCTTCACGCCTTGAACTATTGCATGTTGTTACCGGGACCGGAGGCGCAACAGCTTGCCACCTATATTGGATGGCTGTTACACAGGACCCCGGGAGGGATCATTGCAGGAACGCTGTTCGTATTGCCAGGTTTTCTGTTCATGTTGTTGTTGAGCGTCCTGTATGCTGGATACCACAACTTGAGCATAGTCCAATGGCTGTTTTTTGGTCTCAAACCGGCGGTTCTGGCAATAGTGTTGGAGGCAGTGCTCAGGATTGGCAGGCGGGCCTTAAAGAACAGAACCATGGTCGCTTTTGCTGCACTGGCGTTCATAGCAATCTTCTTTTTTGACGTGCCTTTTCCCTTGATCATTTTATCGGCAGCAGTTATGGGTTTTCTTGGCGAGAGAGTCATACCACAGGCCTTCGCATTGAAGCATGGGACCACCGATAATAAGCCGGACTGTAATGGCCCGGCAGTGGATGTCATGCTTGACTCAGGTAACGTATCTCATGTCCATCCTTCCCTCTTCAGGGCATTGAGGGTCTTGCTGGTTTGGTCCTCATTGTGGTTTGCTCCGATCATTTTGATATACTACAGTTTTGGGTCACAAAGTGTCTTTTTCCAACAAGGTGTCTTCTTTAGCAAGACAGCGGTAGTGACATTTGGCGGTGCATACGCTGTTTTAGCTTATGTCGCTCAACAGGCTGTGGAATCTTATGGCTGGCTAAAACCGGGTGAGATGCTGGATGGGTTGGGTTTGGCCGAAACCACTCCAGGTCCTCTGATCCTGGTGCTTCAATTCGTGGGTTTTTTGGGAGCATACCGGAACCCAGGCGCCATCGATCCAATGCTTGCTGGAATCCTGGCATCCATGCTCACGGTATGGGTAACCTTTGTCCCCTGTTTCCTGTGGATATTTCTGGGCGCCCCCTACATAGAGAAGCTGCGAGGGAACAAGGCGCTTGGCACGGCGATGACCTCTATCACTGCGGCGGTGGTAGGCGTGGTGCTAAATCTGGCTGTATGGTTCGCCCTAAACACTATTTTTGGCTCCCTTCGGAATGTCAACTTTTTTGGAGCAAATTTACAGATCCCAGTGATTGAAACAATCAATTGGCCGTCTCTCCTCATAACCATTGCAGCCATGATGGCTCTGTTCAAATTCAGGATAGGTATGATTTACACGATTGCAGGATGCGCTGCATTGGGCGTTATGTACCACTTCTTGAAGACACTGGCGATGTAGCTGGATCAACTGTTGTATAGTCTGTCACTGCCGGATTATCAACACGGAAATATTGTCGTGACCATCTCTGGAGTTGGCTAAAGCCTTTCGCAGAATTCCGTCGTAATTGAACGTAATTCATCGTCAAGAATTTCGAGGACTCTTGATTTAATGTTTTCCGGAACCCCATAAAAAGCCTCAGCGATACCTCCCGTTATGCAGGCTAGTGTGTCAC
>CAZVOU010000279.1:0-1977 GCA_964628605.1 uncultured Syntrophaceae bacterium | reverse complement strand
AGTTTAAGCTCTATGGTAGCTTGGCGGATAGTTCTGTAAAGGGTCTCAGGTGAAATATCAGAATCGCCTTCAAGATATCTTTCGAGAAGGGCGTCATCCTGCTCGCAAACGATTTCCATCATTGTTTGGCGAGCGGCTTCGGCTTCATCACGATACTCATCGGGGACGTCGGTGAGAGTATATTTCATTCCCATAGAGGACTCATCATAACTCACCGCTTTCATTTCTACGAGGTTGATGACTCCCTTGAATCTGTCTTCGGTACCCATGGGCATCTGGAGTAAAACCGGGTGCGCTCCCAGTCTAGACTTAATCATTTCGACAACGCGTTGATGGTCAGCTCCGGATCGGTCCATTTTATTGACGAACGCTACACGCGGAATCTGGTACCTGTCTGCCTGTTTCCAAACTGTTTCAGACTGTGGTTCGACGCCGCCAACGGCGCAAAAGACCGCAACTGCTCCGTCGAGCACACGAAGGGAACGCTCCACTTCGATGGTGAAGTCAACGTGGCCTGGAGTGTCGATGATATTTATTTTATGATTGCGCCATTGGCAGGCTGTGGCGGCTGAAGTTATCGTAATGCCACGCTCCTGCTCCTGTTCCATCCAGTCCATAACCGCTGCGCCGTCATGCACTTCACCGATTCGATGAGATACTCCCGTGTAAAAGAGAACTCTCTCAGTGGTGGTAGTCTTCCCCGCGTCAATGTGAGCCATGATGCCAATGTTGCGGGATTTTGCTAATGAGTCAACCTTCATAGTAATTATCTCTAAAACCGTCCTACCATCTATAATGAGCGAAAGCCTTGTTTGCCTCAGCCATTTTGTGCGTGTCTTCCCGTTTCTTAACGGAGCTGCCTCTGTTAGACGCCGCGTCCATGAATTCTGACGCGAGTTTTTCCTTCATACTCTTTTCAGAACGCGAACGGGCATACTGTATAATCCAGCGTATCGCCAAGGCCTGACGCCTTTCGGGGCGAATCTCGACCGGCACCTGGTAAGTGCTTCCACCAACGCGCCTGGACCTGACCTCGAGGACCGGCTTCACATTTTCAACCGCTCTCTCGAATATCTTAAGAGGCTCTTCGTTCAGTTTTTTGCCTACGATTTCCAGAGCGTCATAGAGAATAGTTTCAGCAGTAGATTTTTTGCCTTCCCACATAATGCCATGAACAAACTTGGACACAAGTTTACTGTGGAATTTTGGGTCGGGAAGAATATCTCTCTTGGGCACTTTACCTTTTCTAGGCATTCGGTCAACTCCACGATATTTCAAGCTCGCCAAACGGCGGTTTTTAGAACAAGCTGAGACGGGCAGCTTCCAGATTGGACAGGTTCAGAAGGCCGCGAAACTGTTTTCGCATGAACCTTCTTGAATAAATTCCCTTCTAAACCTTCCCCGTCTTTCCAGACGGTTTATCCGGACCCGTATGTGTGTAATCCTCAAGTCTTGGTTATTGAGTCAGATCGATCTGGTCAATTTAAACATGCTCATCAGCAAGCGACCGCCTGCAGGATGACGAGGATTATTTTGGCCTCTTGGTGCCGTATTTGGATCGGCCCTGTTTTCGATCTGTGACTCCGTAAGCATCCTGGGCGCCCCTGATGATATGGTAACGAACACCAGGAAGGTCTTTTACTCTTCCGCCCCTGATCAGAACAACGGAGTGTTCCTGTAAATTGTGGCCGATGCCGGGGATGTATGAAGTGACTTCATAGCCGTTTGTAAGACGAACCCTGGCGACTTTTCTAAGGGCTGAGTTCGGCTTTTTCGGTGTAGTCGTATAAACTCGCACACATACCCCACGGCGTTGCGGACAGTTGGTCAGAGCCGGCGCTGACGTTTTCCGTCTCGGCTGAGTTCGACCTTTTCTGACCAGTTGATTGATTGTCGGCATACGCCAGTACCTCCAAATATGTATCTTTCTATTATGAGCAAAGCGAACTGCTTTTGTCAATACTTTTATTGCATAAA
>CAZVOU010000278.1:0-8106 GCA_964628605.1 uncultured Syntrophaceae bacterium | reverse complement strand
GCAAGAAATCAAAGATCAATTCTTCGAAAAAAGCTCAGAAAAGTTATGCTAAAAAGGGCAAAACCTCATCAAGTCAAAGCAAAAACATGATCAAAAAGGCAAAGAGCCAGACAAAGAAAGCCAAAAACATTAAAACTTCGCAATACAAACATTAATCAGGTTAATCCTGAAAAGTAAGATTCTTGCTGTTGAAACTGAAAAGCGAAGCGCCGGTTAACAGGAGCCTGCGCTTCGTTGAATTTTACCTGCCCCACAAAGATTTCATCCAGTCCAGATGCAGCCTCAAAAGGCTTGACGATTCTATCTGGATTCCATAGATTCGATTTGAAATCATAAACAGTCCAAACTTTATGATATTCTGATGTCCAGAGATAGACGTCATCCTCATACGCAAGTAGCTGAAAAAATTGATGGGAAATAGACATGGTGAGAGAATTTACCCGATACGTTTGTATTCACGGACACTTTTACCAACCCCCCCGTGAGAATCCCTGGCTTGAAGCCATTGAAAAACAGGAATCAGCTCATCCATTTCATGATTGGAATGAAAGGATTTGCTATGAATGTTACCAGCCAAATGCTCAAGCCAAGGTTATGGCCTCACACGGCAAACTTAAAGATATAGTTAATAATTATGAATACATAAGTTTTAATTTTGGGCCCAGTCTTTTATCGTGGCTGGAAATTCATTCTCCTCTTACCTATCAGCTCATTCTCCAGGCAGACGCTGTAAGTATGTCCAAACGGTCCGGTCATGGAAACGCATTGGCGCAAGCCTACAATCACATGATTTTACCGTTAGCCAACTGGCGGGATAAAGAAACGCAGATTGTTTGGGCAATAAAAGATTTTCAGGCCAGATTCAGACGCCTACCAGAGGGAATGTGGCTGCCCGAAACGGCAGTGGACAGTGAGAGCCTGGAAATACTGGTCGATAACGGCATAACCTTCACTATCCTGGCCCCCAGTCAGGCCAAACGTTTCAAAGCCTCTTCGAACGCTCCATGGACGGACATAAATTCACATCCCATAGATCCGTCAAGGCCATATATATGTAATCTCCCCAAGGGAAAACAGATAACGATATTTTTCTACGACGGCCCTATATCTCAGGCTATTGCGTTTGAGGGGCTTCTCAATAGTGGAGATGAATTCAAGAACAGACTTACCAGCGCATTTTCTACTCAGAGAAACTGGCCTCAGTTGGTCCACATAGCGACTGACGGTGAGTCTTACGGACATCATCACCGATTCGGGGAAATGGCGTTGGCTTACGCCATAAGGTTGTTCCTGGTAGACACAACGGTTGAGTTGACGAATTATGGAGAGTTCCTGGAGAAGCATCCGGCCACTACTCAGGTCGAAATTCTCGAGAATACGGCCTGGAGTTGCGCTCACGGCGTTGGTCGCTGGATGAGCGATTGTGGATGTTCCACATCGCACAAGGAGGGCTGGAACCAGGCCTGGAGAGGCCCACTGAGACGCTCTCTTGACCTGCTCAGGAATGACCTTGATGATATCTATGAAAAAAATGGGTCCCGGTTATTCAAGCATCCATGGAAAGCCAGGAATGAATACATATCCGTAATTCTGGCAAACCATGAGGGCGCTCAAAAATTCATTGACCATCATGCCGGTCGTGAGCTTGAGCCTGAAGAGACTATGGAAGCCTTGACTTTGCTGGAGATGCAGCGAAACCGCATGCTGATGTACACGAGCTGCGGATGGTTTTTCGATGACTTGACGGGCATTGAGACGCTTCAAATATTAAGTTACGCGGCCAGAGCCATTCAGTTGGCTTTCAGATTCGACGCCGGACTGATGAACGCCTTTCTGCGTGAATTGGGAGCCGCCAGAAGCAATATCAAGCCCCAGAATTCCGGTGACCAATTATTCAAGGAGAAAATATTCCCGCTGATAATCGGCCTGTCCCAGGTTGCCGCTCATGAGGTCATCACTTCACTTTACGAAAAAGTTCTGCCTCAAAAAAGATTGTATTGCTACGAGGTCCGCATGAACGATTTCACACACCAGGAATTTCTGGAACGTGTGATGCTATTTGGCCGGATCTGTGTACAAAGTCTGATAACATTGGAGACAAGGGAATTCATTTTTTCTGTTCTTTACCTGGGAGCGCTCGATCTGAGGTGTTCGATAGATGACATCAAAAAAACCGAATTAAAATACGAAGATGTAAAGAAAGACCTTATACAGACATTCCACAAAACCTCATCAACCGAACTCATCAGAAAACTGGACAGCTACTTCCCCAAACACTATTTCGCGTTCAAAGATCTGTTTAAGGATCAACGGTATAAGGTTATTAAAATAGTAACGAGATCGCTGTTCAAGGAGCAGGCGGCATTATTTGGGAATTTTTTCCGAAAGAATGAGGATTTGGCCCGTCTGATCATCAGTCACGGTGTGAGTTTGCCGGACACTTTCAGAGCTGCGGCCCGATTTGTCCTGAACAGGGAATTCCTGCAGGAACTGGAAAAATTATCGAAAGGTCAGTTTCCCGACGAACTGGAACGGGTTCTGGAAGATGTTCATTTCTGGCGCATAGACCTTGACACCAGCGCAGCCCGCGAAATGCTTGCCAAGAATATTCATGAACTTGTCCAGAAACTTGCGGCCAATCCGGCTGACCACTCGATAACCCAGGAAATCAATCAGTATCTAGACATGGCAAGTAACCTGGAGATCGAGGTTGACCTGAGTCAGGCCCAAATCTGCCTCCTGAGGATAGCCAGGACATTGATGGCTGATGTAGATGTGGATGCTCCGGAATCTTTCAGGCTATTGGCAGATCGAATGTCCGTTATAATTTGAGAACGGCCCGCTCAGCGGGTCAATAGCCAAAATCCCTGATTTGAGTCGATGAAGTGGTCCACTTTGGGGTCACTTTGACGAAAAGCTCCAGATGGACAGGGCAGTCCAGGAATTGCTCGATTTTTTTCCTGGCGGCTGTTCCTATGTTCTTGATCATGGAACCGCCTTTACCAATCAGAATCCTCTTTTGGCTCTCACGTTCAACGTGGATGTCGGCGTGAATCGTGACCCTTGTAGGGCCCTCGAAAAACTTTTCCACCACAACAGCGCTCTTGTAAGGCACCTCCTGGGATGTCAGCAGTATTATTTGCTCACGAATGAACTCTGAAACGAAAAACTTCTCCGGTAAATCACTGATGTCCTCTTCGGGAAAAAAACGCACACCTTCAGGGGACAATCCAATAATTGTTTTTATCAGTGAATCCAACCCTTCTCCGGTCAAAGCGCTTACAGCAAGAACGTGTTCGAATATTCCTGTCTTTGTATACGATTGTATTGTTGATCGAATCTGGGTTTTCGACATGAGGTCTGATTTGTTAATTGCCAAAACAACCGGTTTTTTGGAATGCCTGAGGAATTCCAGTAATTCCATATCCTCTTCCTTGACCAAGGTGGTGGGAGGAGCGAGGAAAAGTATCAGGTCGGAATCAGTGGCGGCTTTTTTTGCTGCCGCTACGAGCGAAAGGTTGAGGGTATTGGTGGATTCGTGGAGCCCGGGCGTGTCGTAAAAAATGATTTGGGCATTATCGTAGTTCACGATAGCGGCTATTCTGTTTCTGGTTGTCTGCGGCTTTGGCGATACAACCGATAGCTCCTGTCCCAATAGCCTGTTGATTAAAGTAGATTTTCCAACGTTTGGTCGGCCGATCACTCCCACAAAGGAAGACCGGAAGCCTTTTTTAAGATTGTCTGTCAATAACAAATCTCCTTGACCTCAAGTTATGTCTTGGTCTATATTCTACAAGTTTTACTTAACGGAGAGATGCCCGAGTGGCCGAAGGGGCGCGACTGGAAATCGCGTGAATGCCCACAAGGTGTTCCGAGGGTTCGAATCCCTCTCTCTCCGCCACATGACTCCTCATCTTCAAACATTCAACTCCTTACCATTTTTCGTAACCACAAGAAGCGGATTGTAGTAAGGAATCCGAACCACTCCCGATTTTCAATCCTTTTAGTTGTCACTTGTTTTTTTGTAGTTCAAAATATTGCTTTCTGAGTTTTGGTTTTTCAATTTTGCCGGTTTCGTTTCGTGGCACCTCGGTAAAAATGATGCTTCTTGGTCTTTTGTATCTGGGTAGACCCCGGCAATATTCACTCATTTCCTCTTCTGAAAGTTCGTGGCCAGGTTTAACTTCTACAATTGCGGCCGGTATTTCACCCAGTCGCTCATTTGGCAATCCGATTACGGCGACATCCTGAATTTTGGGGTGAGTCTGCAGAAAGCTTTCAATTTCAACTGGAAAGATGTTCTCTCCACCCATGATGATAACATCTTTTTTCCTGTCTACCAGCCAGATAAATCCTTCCTCATCCTGACGCGCCATGTCTCCAGTCAAAAGCCATCCATCCTTCATCACCTCTGCCGTGGCTTTCGGGTTCTTGAAGTATTCCCTCATCTTGCCGGGTCCATCGAGAGCCAGTTCACCCACCTCACCAGGGGCAACCTCGTTTAAATCGACATCGACTATTTTTGCTTTCCAACCCTTTCCGGGTAATCCAATAGCGCCCACCTTGTGAACATTCTCCATTCCCAGATGGACGCATCCCGGGCCTGTGCATTCTGTCAAACCGTAATTAGTGTCGTACTGGTGATGTGGAAATACTCTCTTCCATTCATGGATAAGACTGGGCGGAACCGGTTGAGCCCCAATGTGCATGAGCCTCCAGTTGCTAAGATCAAAATCCTGAAGTTTACAGTTGCCGTTCTCCAGTGCAAAGAGAATGTCCAGGGCCCACGGAACCAGCAACCATACTATGGTTACTTTTTCATCCGATATGGCATTCAATATGGCTTGAGGATCTATCCCCTTGAGGATGACTGCCCTGGCGCCCACCAGCAGATTGCCAAACCAGTGCATTTTGGCTCCTGTGTGATACAGAGGTGGAATGCACAGGAAATTGTCCGCATGTATCTGCTTATGATGATCATTCTCGGTGTAACAGGCTGCCTCGAGGTTTCTGTGGGTCAGTAGCACCGCTTTGGGGTTTCCGGTAGTGCCGGATGTAAAATAGAGTCCCGCAGGATCATGCAAATCAATTTGTGTTTCAGAAATGACATTTTGTCCGGAACCCACAAAGTCTTCGTAGGATAATGCGAACCCCGGCTTCATGTCATCCGGACCCAGAAAAATATATGTTTCAACATTTTTGGAAGTGGCCTTTACCCTGGAGGCGTGTTCAATGAATTCCACGCCGAAGAAAAAGGCCTTGGCTTCAGCTATTTCCACACAGCTTGTGACAGAATCGGGATCAAATCTGAAGTTCAAAGGGACGGCCAACGCTCCTGTTCGAAGTATCCCAAAATAGATCGGCAGCCATTCCAGACAATTCTTCATCAGGTGTACGACCTTGTCGCCCTTTTTAATTCCGCTTCTCTGCAAAGCGTTACATATCCTGTTGGAAAGCTCGTCGAATTTACTCCATGTAATTTGGGCCCGTTTGTTTTTGGCAGGCTCAAGCTCAACAAGCGAAATTTCTTCTCCGTAAAGTTGGGCGTTGTTGGCTAACATTTCTGAAATTAACATTGTTGTTCCTGTTATATTTATTTGCTTTTTCCCAATATACGATGAGCTTGCAGGCGAGCGCGCATTTGGCTCATCGGTAAAAGTGATGAGTAAAAACGCTTATAATACCCAATTTTTGAGTCATAACCAAAGCAATAAAACACAAAATTTTCGGCCCGAGCAAACCCGAAACAGTTTACTCAGCGACTTTTTGCAGATGAAATTGAATCAGGACCTATATTGCCGGAAAAAATCGCACAGAGATTTGATCTGAAAATGCAGCTTAAATTCCTTTTTTTTACGGAAAAATAATTTCACCGATCCAATGATTTCACAGTATCAATTATGGCTTGAGCGACCTGTTGTTCAATTTTAGTTCCATCAATCCGGACAATTTCTTTGCGATCCAGGCTTCTGTAGATTCTATCAACCTGTCGTAAGCTTTCCAGTTTTTCAAAAGCGGAAAAATTACCGCTTCTATTTTTTCTAATTCGTTCCATTGCAAGTTCTACCGGTATTTCAATTAGAAACACTATGTCAGGCACTGGAGCAAACTGAAAGTTGCGGTTGAGAATTTCATCCGGAGAGATTCCACGCGATCCCTGGTACGCGACGGAAGAATATACATAACGGTCACATATTACTGAATAACCCGCCGCCAACGATGGCAAAATGACATTTTGAACATGATGGCGTCTGTCTTCTATGAACAGTTGCGCTTCAGTTTCAGGGTCCAGTCGTGATTTTAGGGACTTTAATAGTAGTCCTGAGGGACTGTCTGAAGGCTCTGCAGTTAGTATAACGGGTACGGATCTGGTTTTGAAATAATCCGCCAGGCGTTGCGCCTGTGTTGATTTTCCCGATCCATCTATCCCCTCAAATACTATGAACAAAGGTCCATTCATGAAAACCTGAATCCCCATCCATCTTCTAAACTCTTGAGGCTTTAATACAAATTGAAGGATAATACCACCAGAATTCAAATTTTGATGAAAATCAGGAATTGATGTGAAAATCCAAAATTGATTGTGGAGTCGATTATGTCGTTGACACCAAAGTCCCGGATCATGCAGGTCAATAGCGCTGCGGTTAATCCGGATGGAAAATTTGTTCTTTATTGGATGATCGCCAACCGAAGGCCAAACTGGAACTTCAGCCTGGACAGAGCTTTGGAATGGTCCGAAAAGCTAAAAAAACCGGTGCTGGCCCTTGAAGCCTTGAGATGCGGTCATAAATGGGCTTGTAACAGATTTCACAGCTTTGTGCTGGACGGAATGAGCGCTAATAAACGCGCGTTTGCTGATTCCGGCATAACTTATTATCCCTTCATCGAGTCAGAGCCCGGCATGGGAAAGGGGCTAATTGAACAGCTTTCGAAATCGGCCTGTGTAATAGTGACGGACAATTTTCCCGGTTTTTTCCTGCCCAGAATGGTCAAGTCCGCCTCTAAACAATCAAGAGTCAAGCTCGAACTGGTAGACTCCAATGGTCTGATACCGCTATCCGAGACTCAAAACGCTTACCCTTCAGCTTACGCTTTCAGACGTTTTATACAAAATATTTTACCTAAAATCATACTCGAATACCCTAACAGCGATCCTTTGAAGAATCGTAACCGCTTTGGCCCGGTGTTTTTGGAACAGTCCATAACTGAAAAATGGCCTCAGGCATCTGACAACTTACTTTCGTGCGATCCCCAGAAAATCGCCGAGTTGCCCATAGACCACAAGGTAAAGTCCGTATCCACACGCGGTGGTTATGAGAGCGCGGCGAAGGCCATGAAATTATTTCTGGAAGAAAAATTATCTTCTTATGGTGAATTGAGAAATGTTCCTGATCTGAATGTGACGAGTGGTTTGTCAGGCTTTCTGCATTGGGGCCATATTTCTGTTCACGAGATTTTCTGGCGTTTGATGGAACAGGAAAAATGGACGCCGGAACAACTGGGGGCAAAGGCCACCGGAAAGCGAACCGGATGGTGGGGAGTTAGTGCTAATGCGGAGTCGTTTCTGGATGAACTGATCACATGGCGGGAAGTAGGTTACAACATGTCCGCAGTTAACGAGAATTATGACCGGTACGAATCACTACCTGATTGGGCCATTAAAACTCTGGGTGACCATGAGAGCGATTATCGACCATATCTTTATTCACTTGAGGAACTGGAAAATTCCCAAACTCATGATCCCCTGTGGAACGCGGCCCAGGTTGAATTAGTACGTGAAGGCCGCATTCACAATTATCTGAGAATGTTATGGGGCAAAAAAATACTCGAATGGACTCCCAATGCCGAGGAAGCCTTGGAAGTAATGATCGAACTGAACAACAAGTACGCTTTGGATGGGAGGAATCCCAATTCCTACTCTGGAATATTCTGGACATTAGGCCGTTACGATAGGCCATGGGGACCGGAAAGGAATATTTTCGGAAAAATCAGGTACATGAGTTCTGACCGCACAAAAGAAAAGGTCAGTGTAAAAAAATATCTTGAGAAATATCAATCCAATGGATAAAAGGCATTCGACCTGAAACTGGTGGACAATCCTCAATG
>CAZVOU010000277.1:0-4051 GCA_964628605.1 uncultured Syntrophaceae bacterium | reverse complement strand
CACAATGGGTAGGAGCTATTGACCCGATTAGAGGGGATTGCGACTTCACCCAAACTCCCTGGTCTTCACCAGGGAAGTTGTAGCGTAGGAGCTATTGACCCGATTAGAGGGGATTGCGACATTTGCTTCTACCTCTTGCCTTTTTGTCATCATATCCAGTAGGAGCTATTGACCCGATTAGAGGGGATTGCGACGTTTTACCATACAGGGCTCCATCTAAACTGATCAGTGTGTGTAGGAGCTATTGACCCGATTAGAGGGGATTGCGACTTTGATTGGTTGAACATGTTGGCTCCTACTTTTTCAGTAGTGTTGTTTCTCACATTAAACTAACTGATTTTTTCTGATTATTTAGGACAACCTCTCTGTTTTCTCACTGTCTGGGTTCCGAGCCGGGTCCCCCGGCTCGGAATCGGGTGGTTAAAAGATTTCAATGGAAGCCAGACGAACATGATCTGCGCTCACGCTCATTGATTGAGCTTTTGCGGCTGCGACCAGGGCCCCTCTGGCCAGGTGGTTCGCGGTCCTGAGTATTCCTCCTGAACCTTGATGAACGGCCGTTATGGCTGTATCTTCAAACAGATTAGTTTTGATACCGGTGATTGACAGATGATGCAGGAGGTATTGTTCCATCTCCTGTCTGGATAGCGGCTCCATGTGGCTTCTTGACACTATTCGTGAGGCCAGAGGACGGGAAGTCTGATACATCAGCTAGTCAATGTATGAATCGATCTACTTGATTTCTCCGGTGTTTGAGATAGCGTACGTTCACCATTCACAAAACTGGATGTGGACAAATTGTGGATCACAAAACCATCATTCTTTAGGGATGAAAATAATTTGTTACGTGTGGTTCCAGATTTTTTCTGGATTTTGTGGCAAATTCTGGTTACCTTATGCGCCACAACCCATTTGAATTGATTACACTTGTTTGGCAAACATCAAATCGGCGCTTACAGTGTAAACCGTGTCTATTCTAAGCCTACTGCGAGGAATTGTAGTTGTCTTCTTTTTGTATGCGATCAACCTTTCTTGATGCCACGCTTGTTTATTCTCCATGCATGGAGTCAGGATGGGTTGCCAGGATTATCCGCCATTATGCATGGAAACCGGTTTATCAAATATAACCCTGTTCGTAACCTATAGCTTTTTGTTGTCTTATAAATACGGCTCGGGGAATTATTCTATGACTGCGGATAGTTGTCATGGACAGGCGGCATTGAAATTAGGGTTGATGGCGAATACCAGACAAGACTCCTAATCCGGAAAACATTCCTGAATGATTTATAGGTTTGGAACATGAATAATGATGAAGAGCGCAAGGACCTTATAGAAGAAGTCTCCAGGCTTGAGGCCAAAGTGCTCGAACTGGAACGGCTTCACCACTCGTCTCATGAAAGAGCCGAATTCCTGCAGGAAATTCTTGATAGTATCCCTCCTATGATTTCAGCTTGGGGACGGGACGGAATCATGAAATATGTCAACCAGTCCTTCGTGAATGTGTCTGGTTTTGGACGTGAGGCTTTTATAGGCATAAGCTTGAATGATTTATATCCTCCACAGGAAATTGATAGAGTGTCAAAAGTTTATGAAGAGTTGGAATTGGAACCAGATGGAGCGTCTCGCATATTTAGGGGACACGGCATAACCGCTGACGGTAAGTGGGTTTTTGTTGACGGGATTACGATCAAGAAAACGCTTCCCCCGATTGGCGGTTTCGTCGGGTACGGTGTCAATGTCACAGATCAGGTATCCGTAGAAACTGATTACAAAGAATCAGTCGAGGCCATGGGGACTCTTTTCAACAGCGTTCAGGATGGGCTGTTGATTCATGACAAAACAGGCTCGTTTGTCCAGTTGAACCAGAAAGTTTCTGAAATATTTGGCACAACTTTGTCTGACATTACATTGAGTGTGCCACAGCTGAAAGCAGACAAGTTCTATTGTCCGGATGATGACTCGTTTGATCTGCACTCGGTATGGAATGATGTATTATCGGGTGAGACCAAGCAATTGGAATACAGGATCAAACGACAAAAAGATGGCAAGCTTTTCGATGTGGACGTTTTCATGTGCCCCATACAGTTAAGAGGGCATGGGCACATCCTTGTCTCCATTAAGGACATTACGGAAAAAAAACGAGTAGCTGATGAGCTTCAAAGAACCATGATCCTTGCTGAAAAGTTACGAAAAAGAGCAGAAGCCGCCAGCGAGGCGAAAAGCAAATTCCTTGCCAACATGAGCCACGAACTGAGGACCCCTCTCAACGCAATCCTGGGTTTTTCAGAGCTTCTTGAAGGTCAATTTTATGGCGACATTAATGAGAAACAGTCTGCATACCTTAGGGCTATCCATGGATCAGGCGTACATCTTTTACAACTGATCAACGACATATTGGACATTGCCAAGGTTGAAGCAGGGAAAATGACATTAAACCCATCTGCCACTGATCTCAGCCAACTACTTGAAAACTCTTTCACGATGATCAAGGAGATGGCTCACAAGGGAGGTATAGACCTTGCGCTCGACATCGCTCCTGAACTTTACACCCAACACGTTATGGCCGATGATGTCAGGCTGAAACAGATAGTGATGAATCTGCTGTCAAATGCCGTCAAATTTACGCCATCCGGCGGCATGATCAGGATGAAAGCCAGAGTAGAAGACCACGAAGTAATGGTAAGCATTTCTGATACCGGCATCGGTATTAAGGCCGAAGATCAGGGAAGGATATTTGAAGAATTTGAGCAGATTGATTCATCATTCTCCAGACATCATGAGGGCACCGGCCTGGGGTTGTCGCTGACCAGAAAACTGGTTGAACTTCATGGCGGAAGAATCTGGATCGAGAGCGAAGGGGAAAACAAAGGTAGTATCTTCACCTTTGAAATTCCTTACATATTGGCCAGCCCCAAAGACACCGACGAGTGTTCTGAATCCGGAGATCCCCAACCACTTGCCGCTTCGGACGCTCACACTCCTGATGACAACAGGCCTTTCATTCTCGTGGTAGAAGACAACTCCGCCAACATGAAGCTGACCACAGATCTTCTTCAACTTGCTGGCTACAAGGCTTTGCCAGCATTTACTTCAGAAGAAGCCATAGCCATACTTAAAACACAAACCCCGGCGCTTATACTCATGGATATATCACTCCCAGGCATGGATGGGCTTAGTGCAACCAAGGCCATAAAAAACAACCCGTCCACGGCAAACATTCCTGTAGTTGCTCTAACAGCCCATGCGATGAAAGATGATGAGTCAAGGGCCATGGAAGCCGGATGTTCCGCATACTTGGTCAAACCTATCGATACCAGGAAATTCTATCGGACAATATGGAAGATACTCAAACCGATGGATGTGAAGTCATAGTGGACTCCTGGTGGCTAAAAATGGTTTCGCCTCACAGCGCCTAGTATGATTCAGAGTCATCGCATTATCGGAAAATCCTCGAGAACCGTCAAGATCGCAGGCACAATGTCATGCTCCTAGACCCTGTCACCTCCATACCTAGGGCACAATGATGGTGTGATCCATGGAAAATCTCGCCCCATAGAAACAATCTCCTTGATAGAAACAGGAACTGGGAATATCATCAGAATACCTTTTAGGGGCCTCAGGCCCGTAAATGGATGTGGTGGTTCTTCCCTTTAAGCGCCGCCTCTTTCAATATCCATCTATTCTGATAATTGTTCCCCTCAGGTCAATATACTGTGAAAAAATAACCCCTTTCCGGTCAGAATAATGTGAAAAATTACACCCCGATTAGAGGGGATTGCGACTTTCTAATACTGACGCATGTGCTCTCTGCCATGATTATTAGGTAGGAGCTATTGGCCCCGCTTTAACGGATGAAAAACTCGCCTTCCAGTCTGCAAGATCTCTTTTTCCATCCAAATTTGCGCGTATCCCTCCACCCTATGCCTTTTTGTTTTAGTCTGAGGTAAATCCCGCTGAATTGACCATGAGATAAAAACACCTCTTAAATACAATAGCTTAAGCTGTTTTTGCCGGTCATGATTTGTATTCACGCCGTCCGCAAGTAACCAAA
>CAZVOU010000276.1:0-4659 GCA_964628605.1 uncultured Syntrophaceae bacterium | reverse complement strand
AACCAGTATCAGAAAAAGGAAGTGGTAAATCATGATAATATAATGAATTACCAAACAGACAGTAGGGCTACCCAAGGCAAATCCATCGAATACACCCTGCGTCGGTTGAGGAAAGACCACCCGGAAGTTTTGGTTGACTTTATTAACCCAACATTATTAAATTAACCAAAGAGGACAGACAAATGCCAAAGCTAATCACAGAAAATGTCAACGGAGAGAGGTATGAATACATCCCTCTGGGTGATCATGTGGTCAAAGCTAAAGGTGTTTGCGGGGGGCGGCCGACATTCAAGTACACCCGAATAGAAATAAAAGGCACTGTCAGCAGATACATGGCTGGTGAGTCCATCATGTCAATAATTGAAAGTTATGGGAATAGAGTCAGCAGGCAGGCCATAAACGAGGCTATTGACGTTGTAAGTAAGATGAGAAACAGGCGCCCCGCTCGGAAAAGTCTGGCTGCTTGATTGTATTAGACGAACAGCTTAGCCTGTCACTGATTGCGGCCATAGGGAAATTCCACGACGGCAAGGTTGTTTCTGTCCGTGAGCTTCGGCCCAAAACAATTATCAAGGACGAAGCTATTCCCCAACTTTTAAGCAAAACAAGAAAACAACCAACCTTTGTTACCATCAATACAAAAGATTTCTGGAAAAAAACTCACCCTTGCAAGAACATATCCATCGTGTGTCTTAAATTAGAAGATACTAAAATGATGGATATCCCAATTCTTTTAAAGTCTCTGACAAAAAGCAAGAAGTTTAGGACCAAGGCAAGCAGGGCGGGGTATGTATTTTGGATAGACAGCGACGGACACATTTCATACCATCCACACAACAAAATTGAGATTATCGATTTTTAAACCAAGGCACATTTCCCGCAAAGAAAAGACCGGACGGAAGTTGCGATCTCACGGAACTAATAGGTTCACAGTGGACAGAGATAGACCTGACGATTGTAAGGTCTATGGAAACAATGCCGACTACCTTCTCGGCAGAATACAACGGGACTATCCGGACACCACGATTTGAGCTTTTGTCAAATCCGATGTTCTGCAACTCTAACACAACAACTTCGATTTAATTCTGTGGAAAACTTTCAAAAAGCAGATTCTTGAAAATAACTTATTGATATTATTGGTACCCCCGGCAGGAATCGAACCTGCGACCTGCGGATTAGGAATCCGTCGCTCTATCCCCTGAGCTACGGGGGCTTTATCTGAGTGGAGACTCAAGTATATCCGAACAAAATAAGACAGATTTTATATAAAAGTCAAATTTATTCGGCGTGTTTCCTGAGGAAGGTCGGGATATCCAGATCTTCTTCAGTTTCCACGTTGTATTCGTCAACAAGGCTAAGGTGTCTGCTGTTCTTTTCCCTTTGGCTTTTTCTGATGAATGCCGGGAAGTTGCTCTCTCTGGTCTTGTTGGGAACGACGGTTCTTGAGGTCGGTTTTTCGGGATAATTGACATCAAGGATTGGCGCGTGCGCTCTTTTCACCTGGTTGAGTTCGGAAGTGTCGATGCTTGCGCTTTCGGCCCGGCCGAATCCTGTGGCGATTACGGTCACACTAACCGAGTCTCCCATTTCCTCATCGATCACGGCCCCAAAAATTATGTTAGCGTCCTCATGTGCCTCACTCTGAATAATTGAAACAGCGTCGTTAATTTCACTGAGTGACATGTTGGAAGAGCCGGTAATATTAATGAGAACTCCACGTGCGCCCGACATTGACATGTCTTCCAGTAGGGGGCTATTGATGGCGATTCTTGTGGCCTCTTCGATGCGTGCGTCTCCAATGGCCGATCCGGTTCCCATCAAGGCCACACCCTTTTCGGACATGATCGTTTTGACATCCGCAAAGTCAAGGTTGATAAGGCCATTTACCGTCACCAGATCGGAAATGCCACGGACACCCTGCAAAAGAACATCGTCGGCTTTCCTGAAGGCATCGACGAAAGATATGTCCTTTTTCAGGGAAAGCAGCTTCTGATTGGGAATAATGATGAGGGTATCAACTTCACGTCTGAGTTGTTCAATTCCTTCTTCAGCCTGCCGGAGTCTTCTCTTTCCTTCAAAGAGGAAGGGTTTGGTAACGACTGCGACAGTCAGGGCGCCTATTTCCTGCCGTGCGATTCTTGCGATAATCGGAGCGGCTCCTGTGCCGGTTCCACCGCCCAGACCGGTAGTTATGAAAACCATATCGGCCCCTTCAAGGGAATCCCGAATGGTCTCATAGTCCTCATTGGCGGCAATGCGTCCCATTTCCGGGTCTGCGCCGGCTCCCAATCCTCTCGTCTGCTGCCCGCCAATCTGAAGTTTGACAGAGGCCAGGTTGTTTTCCAGAGCCTGAGAATCGGTGTTTGCGGACACGAATTCCACTCCGCCCAGGCCGGCCCTGATCATGTTGTTCACGGCGTTTCCACCACCACCGCCGACCCCTATAACCTTTATAACCGCACTTCGATTTGATTCTAATTCAAAATCCAGCATTTGCCGGCGCCTCCTATAATAAAAATCAATACCAGCCCTTCCAAAACTGAGATTAAACCTTAAAAGGCCTCAGCAAACCATTGTTTCATTCGTCCGAAGACTTTGGTGAACATGTGATTGGATTCATAGGACATTGTCACGTCGATTCCCTTGTTCCGGGCTCCCCAGAGGACAAGGCCCACACCTGTGGCATAAACGGGTGAGTTGACCACATCAACGAGTCCGCTAACGCCGGATGGATACCCGAGTCTTACCGGCATATCGAATATCTGCTCTGACAACTCCACAATGCCATCGATTGCCACGGCTCCTCCGGTGAGGACCATGCCGGACGCTATGGTGTTCATAAGTCCATATTTGTCCAGTTCCCTTCTTACGAGGGTCATTATTTCCTCGAGACGGGGCTCTGTTATATCCGCTAAAACCGATCTTGCCAAAACTCTAGGCTGTCGTCCGCCCACACCGGGGACTGTGATGGTCTCATCCTTGTTGACCATGGATGACAATGCGCATCCGTATCTTTTCTTGATTCTTTCAGCCTCTCCTGTGGGGGTCCTGAGTCCGACCGCTATGTCATTTGTCAACTGGTCTCCACCGACGGGGATGACGGCTGTATGCTGAATGGAACCCTCAAAAAATACTGCAATGTCCGTTGTTCCACCGCCTACATCGACCAGAGCAACACCAAGCTCTTTTTCGTCGGATGAGAGAACAGCCTCGGAAGAGGCCATTTGCTGGAGGATCAGATCATTTACGGTCAGTCCGCTTCTGTGGGCGCAGCGGATTATGTTTTGGGCGGCTGAAACAGCTCCGGTTACTATGTGAACCTTTGCCTCAAGTCGCACCCCGGCCATTCCAATCGGTTCCTTTATCCCCTCCTGATCATCGACCATGAATTCCTGGGGTAAGATGTGGATGACCTCACGGTCCAAGGGGATGGCGACGGCTCTGGCAGCGTCTATAACACGAGCTACTTCCTGGGTGGTGATTTCACGGTTCTTGATAGCGATGACGCCGTGGGAGTTGATGCCTTTTATGTGACCGCCGGATATACCCGCAAAAGCGCTCTCGGCATGAACACCGGCCATAAGTTCGGCGTCATTGACCGCTTTTTTTATGCTCGAAACGGTATGATCAATGTTGACGACCACTCCCCTGCGCAGGCCACGTGAAGGCGCCGTCCCGACCCCTATGATGTCTATAACACCGTCAGCGTTAATTTCACCGATGATGGCGCATATTTTGGTGGTTCCAACATCAAGACCACATATTATGTTCTCGCTACGTGCCATATTCTACCCCTGATGGAGCGGTTCCTCCGAGGAACGGACGATTGCTCGGTCATCGAAGTCAAGGTTTATGATACGGGCGTTACGCCATTCTCCCTTGTCGGTGAGAATTCTCTTCAACTGACCATATCTACCGAGTTTAGACTCGAAATTGCCCTTGCCCAAAACAACAAGTTGACCGGACCGTGTTAAGAAAGAAACGCCTTCGTCCAGGCCGAGCCTTATTTCCGACAATTCCTGCAATGACAATTCGGAACTGAACTTCTCCAGATTGTCCAGCAGTCCCAAGGCGCTGCGAAGGGTGTCCTGAACCGCTAACCCATTATTTATTATTTCATTCGGCTTCAAACCCGTGAACAACGGATAATCGACTGAATCTCCAGGAAACAAACGAGTAAATATCTCTGCATTTTCGTCAATGTAATAAAGTTTATCGGCCGCCAGGACCCCTCTGGGGGTTCGCTCTTCCACTTCCACTATCAACTGGTCCGGAAAACGCCTGTAAACTGCCGCCGACCGAAGCCAAGGATGACGTTTCAGCCTTTGAACTATGGAATCGAGTTCAACCGTCAACAGGTTGACGCCGCTTTCCACTTCGGCCACTTCCACCACTTCCGTCACAGACAGTTTGTGATTCCCCACAACCTCGACATTTCTGAGATTGAAGTATGGAGCGCCTCGGGAAAAAAGGTACACGAGCGCACAGGCCAAAAAAACGTTTATGGTTATGCCGGACGCTATCAGCGCTTTCAGAATGGACCTGTTCCTCTCCTTGACTACCACCTGATCGGTAGGCCCGGTATTGGCGACTTTCGTCTGAGACAGGTCAGCAACCGCTTTCACGTCGGCTCTCCGCTTTCTACTATCTTGATCTCAA
>CAZVOU010000275.1:0-2054 GCA_964628605.1 uncultured Syntrophaceae bacterium | reverse complement strand
CAACTCCGAACTCCCATCTCCCGGCTGTTTTAGATCTCCGGGCTCTTTCACTCAAAAGGGTTTGGTTCATGACAACTGAAATAACGATTCTACTACCGGATGATGCTTTTTCGGCTCTCAGGACAAACCGTGAGCGATTTGCACGCGAGATGTTGCTTGCGGCTTGCGCCAAATGGTATGAGTTGGGTCTTGTTTCCCAGTCGAAAGCTGCTGAGGTTGCCGGAGTCAGCAGGCAGGAATTTCTGGATGAGCTTTTGAAGTTCAATGTTTCGCCTTTTCAAGAGAATATCGCAGAGATAGAAGAGATACTGAACGGTGAATAGAAGATGGGTAGTGAACGCCTCTCCTCTGATTGTCCTTGCGAAGATCGACATGGTTTGGCTGCTGGAAAAATTGTGTGATCATCTGGTCATTCCTTCAGGAGTGGTAGAGGAAATTAACGATGGTCCGATTGATGATCCGGCCCGTAAATGGATAGATGCGGAGGGAAACCGGTACAAGATTGATGTTAGAGATGTTCCGTCGATGATCAGCGCCTGGGATTTGGGAAAAGGCGAGTCACAGGTTTTGGCTTGGGTTCATTTGAATAAGGATTATGACGCAATCCTGGATGACCGGGCTGCAAGAAACTGTGCCGATGCTCTAGGGATAAGGGTGATCGGAACCTTGGGATTAATTGTTTTGGCTTACAGAAATAAACTGATTGCCGAAGTGGCCCCGGTATTCAAGAAACTGCAGCTGCATGGTTTTAGGGTGAACCCGAATCTGATCAGCCATGTCGTTAATTCATTACAGGGACGATCAAATGCGTAGCGCCGGTGGCCTCCTGCATCAGTTATTTTGTAGTCTTGTAGGGCAGTCTATGGCTTCCGTCCCGAATAACGTAGTTAGCAGATCGGAGATGGGGTGCAACAAATAAGACCTAAAGACCGAGATGATCCGAATTACCGAATCACATCTATGGTTTTTCATATCTTCCCTAACTGCCAGCCCCAACTTCCAACTCCCGGCTGTTTATTAAACCATCGAGCGAGTAAACTGCAATGAAATTTACCGTCCTTCTACATGATGCTGAAGAACGGGGATATTGGGCCCAGGCGCCAGCGCTCCCCGGTTGTGTCACACAGGGAGATTCCCTGGACGAGCTGATAGCAAATGTGCGTGAGGCGGTATTGATAAAAAGCAACATAGCCGAACGCTTACATAGGTCACATGTATATATTATTGCACAAACTCCATGGCTTCACTCAAGCTTAACATAATTGCCAATTACGCAGGGTCGATCTGCCGTGTTGTGGTGGGATTGGTTTCAGTTCCTCTTTATGTAAAGTTCCTGGGGGTTGAATCCTACGGTCTCATAGGCTTTTATGCAACTTTAGAATCGCTTTTTTCGATCATGGACATGGGCCTTGGAGCGACAATCAACAGGGAATTAGCTCGACGTTCATGTGCGCCAGGGCAGGAACAGTCATCACGCGACCTGTTGAGAACTCTGGAAATAATCTATTGGTTTACCGCCATAGCCATAGCCATGCTAATTATTTCGTTAGCTCCCACGATTGCAAACTATTGGATTAAACCTCAAAGTTTGACAGAAAATGATGTCCAAAATGCCATAACCTTGATGGGGGTAGTAATACTTTTCAGATGGCCACTGGGTGTTTATCAGGGAGGACTAAATGGTTTACAACAACAGGTTCTTGCCAATCTGCTGATTTCTGTCTTTATATTCTTGAGAGCCATCGTAGCCATTCTTGCATTGTGGCTGATTAGCCCGTCTATAACCACATTCTTTGCCACGCAGGCTAGTGTAGGTTTACTCGAAACTATGGTCATTCGGTCCTGCATCTGGCGAACATTGCCGCATGCCGATGAGACTCCCAGATTCCGTAAAAAACTGCTGACTGAGGTGTGGAGGTTCGCCGGTGGGATGATGGCGATACATTTGGTATCTATAGCCTTGATGCAATCGGACAAGATAATATTGAGTACAATTCTGTCACTGGAGTGGTATGGTTATTACATGATAGCATGGACGATGGCCATGACAATAT
>CAZVOU010000274.1:0-10385 GCA_964628605.1 uncultured Syntrophaceae bacterium | reverse complement strand
GTGTGGAAGTTTTTATCCGTTTTTTAAAAATTCTGAAATTCAAATAAAATCTAAAATATATCTAGTCGTCGGAACTGGCATCTTTAGCCTCCCCAGCTAGATATTCATCTGACCTACCCAACTTCTCCCATAACAACAACTCGAGCAAACGATTCTTTTTGATAACTGTGAGGTATACATAATCTTTCAAACAAGTTATCAATTCGGTTCGTTAGTGAAAAGGTCCAACCTTTTGTGATTGGCAGTTGCCTGCATTTTTAGAACTGTCTGAAACAGTACAATGGCCTTTAATTTCTGACACCGCCAATATACGTCGTTGTCATCGATTCAAAATCGGCCTGGTGTTTATAAAAACATGTCTGTGTCCACTCCAAGAATCCTGACTCAGGAAACATTGCTAAAATAACAATTTTAGAAAACGGGGGAAAATTCTGAGGCGATGAATTGAATGGGGAAAATGAAAACCGTAACAGGCTGGTTTTACGGCTGTTTTTTGGTAGTCCCAAGGGGAATCGAACCCCTGTCTCCGCCGTGAGAGGGCGAAGCAAACCACATTTAATATCAACAGGTTAGCCCTAATTACCTCCAAACCAGCGCCCTTGACATCCCTCAAGAATATCCGAGATTACCAAACATTCCGGCATAACGGGGGAAAGCGGGGGAAAGCGGTTTTTGAATAAGAAGGCGACCAGATCTTTTCTCAGGATGTGTCCAACGAGAACCGAAATATACTAAACTGGCTTTCGGACATGCGCGGTCCGCTACCTATATGAATTTGGTCTCAAACTCAACCTAAGTATTTAGACTGTAATTCAGCTTGGCATGATTACTTGTTTTTCCTACCCAGCGGCCTGTCTTATTCACATTTGCTGTTGATAACTCTGTGACCAACTCCGCCAAATAGAATATTTTATTCCTTTTTTCGTGAGGTTACGCAGATTGCGCCACAGGTGACCTGTGTTATTTTATTTAATCATTTCAGAGAGAAAGGGGATTGACTAGTCATTATAAAACAACTGGAATTTGAAAAACGGTAGGCCGTAGATTTCTCCACAACTGTTGATAAGTTAAAGACACTTCGTCAGTCTGAATGAAAGAAACGGACGCAACCGTGGCATATAAAGAATGAGTTTACCCAGATGAAATTCTCAATCGCACAGAGCCCTTTCAAGATGCTCAGAGTCCCCATCAGCCAATCCTGACATGTATTTATTGCTAAAAGCCTTATCATTTTCGAACTAATACTGCTATATGTTTAAAGACACACTCGTCAAAGGGAGAGCTGATGTCTGTAGCTTGTTTGGATGGAGCGGAACTAGACCAACGAGGTAAGCGCTAGTCCTTAGGGCCATCGACCATATCACCTACATCTGTAAGGCCTGTAAAGGGGTCTGAATTGATCTCAAAAGCATTTCCATCACGACTAGCTTTGTTCGATAGTCTCGCCTATTGGTGCAGGAGCTTCCATCAGATGAACCATGTGAGTGAGTAATATCCGGTTGAAGGACATCAAAGACTGATATGCAGGATTACAAATATGAGATCAAGACAAAGGCTCAACAACAAACTGCAGGAAGTCCCAGACAACTTGCGGCCTTTTCTTTTTTTTAATGATATTTCTCCTATCGGCGTCCGCTATTTTTGACGTTTTCTAAAACAGTGAGCTATTTCATAGGATGCGGTGCTTCCAATTATTGTCGGCTCGCTCCTGACTCTCTATCTGGTTGAGGTTCTCGATGTCACTACTAAAAACACTTCGAGCTTATCGCAAATCCCGATCTCCGCTGGAATGGACGGTTTTGGTCCTGATTGCCATTGTGGGGGTCAGTGTTTCTTTTGCGGTATACCATGTTGAAATGGCAGCAGAAGAATCCGTGAACAGGCTCAACTTTGAAATTGCCGCCAATCGAAATCTCTTGTCACTGATGGAGAGTGTTAGTGACATTGAGGCTGCATTCGGTTCATTGCAAGATTTCTATCATGCATCTGATGAAGTTACGAGAAATGAATTTGGCATTTTCGTGAAAAGAGTGCTGAAAGGGAATCCGGGGCTGCAGGCTCTGGAATGGGTCCCCAAGGTCACAAACGACACGTCGTCCCGTTTTGTTGATGCAGCCCGTAGGGACGGTTTGCACAATTTTGAAATCAAGGAAAAAGACTCTCAGGGAAAACTCATCTCACGCAGCGATCAGACCGAATACTTTCCAGTTTATTATGTGGAGCCATACCATGGCAATGAACCTGCCCTGGGGTTTGATGCCGCATCCGAACCCAGAAGGCGTGCAATTCTGGATCGATCACGGGATACGGGGCTGGTAATTGCCACAGAACAGATCAGACTTGTTCAAGAAAAAGAAAGTCAGTTGGGATTTGTAGTTTTTGTCCCAGTCTATTTGAAGGGGGCTTCGACCAATACTATTGAGGAACGGCACAACAACCTTCAGGGATTTTTTGCGGGGATTTTTCGAACCACGGATTTTTTGTCCCAGAGTTTTCGGAAGCAGAATTCCGATGGCATTAGCATGTGCGTATATGAACTATCGGCTCCAGGATCAGAGCAGCCAATATATTGTGGCATTGGTGTGAACAGAACTGACTCATCATCAGAAATGAGGAAAGAGTCAAATTCACTGTCTCGGTTACGTGTGGAAAAAGAGTCGGATATTTGGGGGAGAAAGTGGCTAGTCATCTGCGTACCGGAACCTGGGAGTCCTCGGTGGCTAATAAATACCAAGACGCCTTTTTTCAGCCTTTTTGGTTTTCTTGCGTTGACTGGAATGGTCTTGACTTACGTGTCATCTCTTCAGAGAGGGAAAGCTGTATCCATTGAGCTTGCCGAGACCCGACTCAGGGCCCAACATGACTTGGAAGCCCAAATTAAGTCTCGAGAAGCAACCTTGGATGCGCTCAATCAAAACAAGGAACTTCTTAACACTGTGTTGCAGGCTGCCTCTGTTGGTATTGGTTTGATTAAGAATAGAGTCATTGAATGGACTAACGATGCCATGGAGCCGCTGACCGGATACTTGCCGGAAGAATTGGTTGGGCGTCCAACTAGAGAATTTTATGCTAGCGACCAAGAATATGAGCGGGCGGGTGCGTTGATGTATTCAGAGATTGCCGTTAAGAGTAAGTCAACTATCGAAACCCTATTTCGTAAAAAGGATGGAACGGTTGTCGAAACCTTGATGAATCTATCAGCCGTTAATAAAGATGACATTTCAGCAGGGATTGTTTTTGTTCTGACGGATATTAGCGAATCGCGGAAGATGGCCAGACAGCTTGAGGAAAATGTGTTACGCATGGAGCGGGCTGAAGTGGCGGCTAAGTTTGGAAACTGGGAATTGGACCCTCACGACAATATAGTACATCTTTCACCTGGCGCTTCCAGAATAGAAGGTACTCTGAGACGGCAGATACCCCTGAATGAACTCGAACAAACTGTCCTTCCAGAATATGAACCAGTGATGCGTAGCTGTTGGGAGGATTTGATTGAGCATCACAAACCATACGATGTGGAATTCAAATTTGTACGTCAGGATGACAAACAGATAATTCACGTTCATTCAATTGCAGGTATAAATGAAGAGGCTGGCTCACTTTGGGGGGTGATTCAGGACATTACAGAACAAAAAGAGGCTGAAGAAGCCCTGCGTCAAAGTGAGAGCAAGTTCCGAAATTACGTAGAATCTTCGCCAATATGCATTTTCGAATCAGATTCAGAAGGTCGGATAATTTCCGCAAATCCGGCTACTACCATGGTTACCGGATATACACATGACGAACTGTTGCAAATGAACATAATGGACGCAGTCGCTCCGAGCTACCTCGACAGAGGCGCGAAAGCTTTTGAAAGTCTCAAGGCTACTGGCCAGGTGGCTGTTGAAACAGAGGTTATAAACGCTAGTGGCGCCATCATATGTGAATCTATTTCCGCAGTTAAACTCTCTGATGACCGTTATCTATTGTTCAGTCAGGATATCACAGATAGAAAAATGGCTGAAGCAGAACTACAAGCTTCATCAAATGAAACACTTCTCTTAATGAAAAGCATGACAAATGGATTTGTCCTGTTTGAGTCCGTTATTGATGAAACCGGGGAATTTGTAGATTGCCGATATGTTCTCACCAATGACGCATTCGACAGGATTCAAGGCGTTAATGGAAAAGAGCTAATAGGTAAAACGATTTACGAGGTTTGGCCGGAAACGGAGGAGGCCTGGATACAAAACTTTAGAGATGTAGCGCTATCCGGAATGGGAAAATCTTTTGAAATGTATCATGCGCCTATGAAAAAATATTACTACTGCACCATCTATAGGCCAACTGAATCGACTGACAGAACCTGCTTAATATTTGAAGATGTCACTGAAAGAAAACAAGCCCAGGAAGAACTCCTAGAAATGGAGAGAAAGCTTCTACAGTCACAGAAGCTGGAGAGCCTTGGTGTGCTGGCAGGTGGCATTGCACACGATTTCAACAACCTGCTTGCTGTGATAATTGGAAACATAGAGCTTGCTCAGGAAATTGATTTTGATTCGGCTGAGAAAGCACTTTTTCTGGAAAGAGCTATGTCCGCGTCCATGAAGTCCGCCGGTCTGGTCAGGCAGATGCTCGATTATTCCGGCAAGGGCGCATTTGAGTTAAGCGACGTCAATCTTTCAGAACTGGTTGATAACAACATTGACATGTTTAGAATGACAGTGCCCAAAAATATCAATTTCAGTGTCGAGTATTCCGATGACGACATATTTGTCAAAGCGGATACAAGCCAAATTCAGCAAGTCATCATGAATTTGCTGATTAACGCCTCTGAGGCATTGGAAGGCAAAAACGGGACTATAGAGATCTCAACTGGCGCTCAGTACTGTGAAAGATCACTTATTTCCAAAAGTCTCCTACCGGAAAAGCCTGAGCCTCAGGATATGGCATTCATAAGGGTAAGAGACGATGGTTGTGGTATGGAGGCTGAGACTGTTAGCCGCATCTTTGACCCGTTTTTCTCCACAAAATTCGTTGGTCGTGGGCTAGGGATGTCGGTGGCTCATGGAGTTGTAAGAGGACACAGTGGCGCAATCACAATTGATAGTCAGCCCGGAGTCGGGACCTCCATCACAGTCTATTTGCCGCTTCTTTACCGAACAGAACATGCTGAAAGAGCCCTACATGGCCCAAAATCCCGCACAGCATTGACTGAGGACAAGTCTCCGGAAACAAAGAAATTCTCGGTCTTAGTGGTAGATGACGAGCAAGAGGTTTTGGATTTGGTTTTGAGACAGCTAGGCCATTTAGGCTGCCAGACCCTTTCAGCGATGAATGGCAAGGAAGCTTTAGATGTCTTCACCAAGAATCCTGAAATTGATTTGGTAATTCTTGACTTGGTCATGCCGGAAATGGGAGGGGTTGAAACATTTGACCGCTTAAAGCTACTCAAACCTGAGCTGATGGTAGTAATATGCAGCGGGTATAATGAAGAGAAAATCAAAGATGATTTCAAATCAGAATTGACACCAACTGCGTTCATGATGAAACCATACCGCCTTGCAGCTCTGAAGGATTTGTTAGAGTTATTGATGGGTGAACGTCCGGCCAACGGGAAAGAACCTTTGCACTGATGTGAGGCGTCTTAATGCTGAAATAAATAGTTGGAAAAGGGAGCGTAAGTCTGGAATGTCTGTCAGAATTGTTCCTTTAAGTGATCGATAAAGTGGCCGTCTATTATGTCAATGAATCCAATCATCAAGGTCGGCGGCTCGTTAAGATACCCTTTTTCATACAAAAATGTATACAGTAGTCTGAGAGCTGCCGGAGCTAGTGTATATTCCCACGGCTCCATGGATGTTTTTCTCAGTAAAAAATCTATTGTGAACTCCACCAAATATTTACCCGGCTCAGCCTTAAGTGTCAGTGGTGGTTGGTGTTCATACCCATAAATGAAATCAACATATATCCCAACTATAAAGCGAAACTGATCCGCGTATTCACCCACTCCCTTCTGGACTAGCCATCTTGAAAATCTTTTCAAGAGACCGAGCTCGACATCCAGGAAATGTTTTTCGAGTTTATCGTAGTCCTCAGAGCTTTCGATACCTTGATCCAACTTCTCAAGATTTTTCAGAACTTTGGAGTCCAGACCGTTGGCAGGGATAATGCCTGAACCAATGTTCAAACGTTCATAATCGAATCTGGCGATCAAATGACTCACTTCCTTGCGCATGAACACGTAAGGTGTCCCAGTCGGCTGTTCCTCTTCAGGAAAAAGGAAATGTTTCCTGTCCACCATCATGGACAGGAAGTCACGAGCCTTCTCTTGGTCCCATCCCAGTCTTTTAGAAATGAGCGTTATCAATTGCTTCTCGGTCTTCTTGCCTAAAGTCCCTATTTGCTTATCAATGGTAAAATTCCATATTTCCGGAACCACTCCGAAAACTTCATTAGCCCTGGACACGTCATTGGGCTCGGGAACCATTTCAAAAAGGGGCTTTCCGAACTCGATCAGGGCTTGAGACGCTGCAAGCTTACGGAATCCATCCGGTGGTTGGATCTCGGGAAATGAAAATCCGGGAGGAAACTCCATGCCTCTCGAGCCACCCTTTAGGGCCTTTGTTGATTTAATTTGCTTAGACGCTTTTACCTTGGACTTGGGAATTTTCTTCTCTGTCATTGGTCTGGCACTCTTTCCGGGGGAGGGAGTTGTTATGGATTCATTACTTCTAAAACCCTACACATTAGCAAACTTTTGGTAGCAAAAGCCCCTCAGTCCTGATCTATAACTTTCCTGACTTTCTCAAGCAACACGTTCTTTTTCGCCGGTTTGTGAATGTGACCTTTGGATCCTGCTCCTAGAAGCTTGTCGGGTTCTGAGCCCTGAGTCAAACCTGAACATGTCAGTATCTTGGCTTTTGGGTTTATTTCAAGTATCCGTTTCATGCACTCAAACCCATCCATTCTGGGCATGACGATGTCTAGGATGGTCAGCATGATCGAGTCTTGCTTCGCCTCATAAATATCTAATGCCTCAACTCCATCAGATGCGGTAACAACCTGATAACCCACTGACCTAAGAATAGATTCCTCGACGTCTCTAACAAACTCCTCGTCATCCACAACCAGAATGGTTTCGCCGCCACCAGGGGGCCTACTTTTTTCTAGCGACTTAACAGGGATTTGGGGGGCGTCAAGGACAGGCAAGTAAACAACAAATGTTGTCCCGAATCCAGATTTGCTCTCGCATGTAATTATCCCCCCCTGACTGTTTACTATCCAGTGAACCGTGGACAAACCCAAACCAGTGCCATGTCCCTGAGCCTTTGTTGTGAAGAAGGGCTCAAAAATGTGCGGCAGGACATCCTCAGGGATTCCAGAACCGTTGTCTGATATTTTCAATGAAACATATCGTCCTAGAGATGCACCAACGTTATGGGCGCAAAATGCCGAATCGAGTGAAACATTTGCAGTTTCTAGTTTTATTTTCCCTCCCATAGGCATGGCATCTCTAGCGTTCAGGATGAGGTTCATTATTACCTGTTCAATTTGGATGGGATCGGCTTTTATTGGATCAATTTCTTTCGTGGACACTATTTCAATTTCGATGTTCTTATGAATCGTACGATAGAGCAGTTTTTTGATTTGGAGAATTTGTTCGTTAATATCTAGTTCTCTTGGGTTGGTCTCGGCTTTTCTACTGAACAGCATCAGCCTCTTCACCAACTCAGCCCCGTTCAATGTGGCACGTTTCAATGTGCCAAGTTGATCTTTGAGACGCAACGGCATTTCATCATCATCCGCCAATTGTTCCGCATGACCAAGCACCACCTGGAGAATGTTGTTAAAATCATGCGCAATCCCTCCAGCGAGAGTTCCTACCGCCTCCATTTTTTGAGCCTGGAGAAGTTGTTTCTGAAGATCAAGCTGTTGGGTCACATCGTGTTTTACCGCGACGAAGTTCGTCAGGTTTCCGGATTCATCATAAATTGGAGATATGTTGTTCTGTTCATGGTATTCAGTTCCATCCTTTTTTCTATTGATAAATGTCCCAGACCAGGCTTCTCCAGATTTAATGGTCTCCCCCATCTTTACGGTAAAATCTTCACCGTGTTTGTCGTTTTGGAGGACATCTAGCCTTCTGCCTATCAATTCGGAGCTGCTGTACCCGCTAATCATCTCTTCAGCCGGATTGACATATTGAATTATTCCCTCTGCATCAGTAATAAGGATACCATCTGACACCTGCTCAATTACTTTAGCCAGACGTTGTCGCTGGCGTTCAACTTGATTCCGCCCGGTAATATCTAGAGCAGTGGCCAGAAGCAATTGTCGACCGGAGGTTTCCAGCAATTCACCGCTAAAGAGCAACTCCATTTCTTGCTTGTCCTTGGTGTAAGTTTTGAGGTCCATGCCTCTGACACTTCCATGCGCCTGAAACTCCCCAACTAAACGACTTCGTTCTTCCGGATCCAGCCAGCCTATGTCAACTGAGGTCTTTCCAATACATTCCTCACGGGAAAAACCCGACGACTCGCAAAATGTGTCATTAACGTCTATAAGAGTGGCGTCATCCGCATTGCTGATAGTCATAAGGGCAGGGGCGCAATGAAAGACCTTCGAAAACTTTTCCTCACTTCGCCGCAGCTCGTCCTCGAAACGTTTGCGGTCAGTAATGTCACGATTGCTGACTCGGCGACCCAGGCATTTGTAAGACTCGTCAAAAACTGCCTGACAGCGATGTTCAATCCAACGCTCATCTCCTGAGCGAGTAACGATACGAAAGTCAACAGTATGTGGGTCACAACAATCAATCATGTCGAAGTGATCACCTACAATCGATCTGTCTTCAGGATGTATTATCTCCCTGAGCAGTCTTGGATCATTTGTAAACTCGCCTGCCTGGTAGCCTGTAATGCGTTGACATGACGGAGCCATGTAAGGAATGCTGCCGTCGGGCGCTACCCAGTATTCCCAGTCATAGGTATAGTCAGCGACTGTGCGATAGATGAGTTCGCTATCGCATAAGTCCGCGGTTTGTTCTCGTACCATATCTTCGAGATCTTCGCGGTACCGCAGTAACTCTAGCTCTGCATTTTTTCGTTCTGTAATAGCGAGGTGGGTTCCCGTCATGCGAGTTGGTTTACCGGCTTCATCACGTTCTGTCACTTTGCCACGATCGAGTACCCAGACCCAATGCCCATCCTTATGCTTCATTCTTACTTCGCATTCGTAAGCTTGAGTTTCACATGCAAAGAGTTTCTGGATTAATGCGTCTGACTTCGGCAGATCCTCAGGATGAGCGAGTTTTCTCCATGTATTGATATCAATTGGCTCCAACTCCTCTAGAGTATAGCCAATGATCCGTGCCCAGCGTTCACTGAAAAAAGTTTGTCCAGTCTGAACTCTCCAATCCCATAGGCCGACTCCAGAACCTTCAATTGCCAGAGCCAGTTGTGTTTGGCTTTCTCGAAGTTCCTTCTCAGCCCTCCTCATCCTCAGCAGGGATTCAATCCGAGCAAAAAGCTCGCGATTGGATACTGGCCGGCAGATATAGCTGTCAGCTCCGATTTCCAGTCCCAAAGCCTGATGTTCCCCATCTGTTTTTATGCTTGAAATCATTAGGACATAGGTGTCGGCAGAATTTTTGTCTGCCTTTATCCTCTGACAGACCTCGCAACCATCAATATCCGGAAGCACCACATCGAGCAACACTAAATCCGGTTTGAATTCCTTTACCAAACGCAAAGCGTCAATGCCCGTGTCTGCCTCAATGGTTTGGTAGCCTTCCTTATTAAGGATTCTACTTGTGCTATACAGAACGCTAGGGTTGTCATCTACTACGAGTATACGAGCCATTTCGTGAATTTCCTGAACTTTGGGAGACTATACTATACTGTCCAACGTTGTGAAGGGTGGACAGGAAGAGCTGTGTTCTGACGTTTGAAAGATGCGGCGCCTACGGAATTATTAGCCTTTGGCTTATCTTGATGTCAATATTTTACTCTATTTAGATTTGTTGTCGTGTGCGGACTAGGATCGATGCCTGGTTTCTGGCAGCTCATTTGCCAGACATGGACTTCAGATTCATTTTGATTTGTTGACATCGCCAAAATGCGGCGTTGCCATCGGTTCAAAATTGGCCTGGTGTTTTTAAAAACGTTTCGTAGCATGCTCCAAAAATTCTGTCTCCTGAAACATTGATAAAATAACAATTTGAGAAAACGGGGGCAAACCGGGGGCAAATTTTCAGGCGATGAATTTAATGGGAAAAATGAAAATCGTAACAGGCTGGTTTTACGGCTGTTTTTTGGTAGTCCCAAGGGGAATCGAACCCCTGTCTCCGCCGTGAGAGGGCGATGTCCTAGGCCGCTAGACGATGGGACCAATCCCAATATTAA
>CAZVOU010000273.1:0-1934 GCA_964628605.1 uncultured Syntrophaceae bacterium | reverse complement strand
GACTATCATAAAGCCCATGAGATTGATTTCAGGATCATACGTCGGAACGGCGAAACCGCTTGGATCGGGCACGTGTGTCAACCGGTATACGGACTAAATGGGCAGCCATCAGGAAGAAGAGCCTCCAATCGCGACATAACTGTTCAAAAAGAAGCTGAGCAGGCTCTGCGTGACAGCGAGAAACGGTATAAAGCGCTTGTAGATAACCTCCAGATGGGCATATCGGTGATCAATTCCAGCATGGAGATAGTGGCCGTCAACCCATTTTTTGCGGCCTTCTATCCGAATGTTAAACCGGGAACTGGCCAGGTCTGTTATTCGACTTATAATGATCCTCCGAGATCGTCCCCTTGTTCTTATTGTCCGTGCTTACTTTCATTCCAGGATGGAAAAGTCCACGAGTGTGAGACTGAAACACCTGCCGGCAATCAGGTTCGTAACTACAGAATAGTCTCAAGTCCTGTAAAAGATGAATCTGGAGATGTTCAGTTCGTGGTGGAGATGGTAGAGGACGTAACTGAACGAAAATCTGTGCAATCACAACTTGCCCACTCCCAGAAGATGGAGGCTATTGGAACTTTGGCCGGAGGCATAGCTCATGACTTCAACAACCTTCTTCAGGTGATAATTGGTTACTCCGACTTCCTGCTCCAACAAAAGAAAGATGTGGGCGAGGATCATGGTGATTTACAGAAAATTTACGATGCAGGGCAACGAGGAGCCGATTTGGTGAAAGGCCTGTCAGCTTTCAGTAGACAGGAAAAGGCCAAAATGGTCCCTGTGGACTTGAATGATGAAGCCATGAAAATTGAACGGCTGCTGTATCACACGATACCCAAAAACATAGTGATTGAGCTCCATCTGGAGAAATTCCCGAAACTGGTCAAGGCTGATCCGTCTCAGATTGGGCAAATTTTGATGAATCTGGCGATTAACTCAAAAGACGCTATGCCAGAAGGAGGTAAACTGCTCATCGAGACGGAGAATGTCGATTTAAACCAAGAGTATTGTAGCCGCCACATCCGGGTTACCCCAGGATCCTACGTGTTGCTGTCAGTTTCAGATACTGGCGCCGGAATGGACGCTGAGACCCTTTCTCATATATTTGAACCATTTTTTACCACTAAGGAAGTTGGAAAAGGCACTGGTTTGGGGCTTGCCACGGCTTATGGAATAGTCAGGCAGCATAACGGCTATATTTTTTGCTATAGCGAACCGGGACACGGCACAACGTTTAAAATTTATTTCCCCGCCATTCCTGGCGACGAGAAACCGGTATCTGTTAACGATCACATAACCATGCCCGGTGGAACCGAGACAATTCTACTCGTTGATGATGACAAGGATATAAGGAATCTCGGCGCCAGAATTTTGCAGCAAAAAGGCTACTACGTCATCACTGCTAAAAACGGCAAGGAAGGCCTCGAGATTTTCAAGAAATCCGGTGACCGTATAGGACTGATTATTTTGGATCTGATAATGCCCGAAATGGACGGTAAGCTCTGCATGGAAAAAATTCTGAAGATCAATCCCGGGGCAAAGATTCTTCTGGCCAGTGGATATTCCGCAAATGGGTCCGCGAAAACTCTGATTTCAAAAGGAGCCAAGGGTTTTGTAAGCAAACCTTTCCTTATAAATGAGTTGTTGGTGACGATACGGGAAACACTGGACGCAAAAGAAAAAAACATGGCCAATCTTGTTTAGTGTCCAGAATCCAAAAGACTTCATGCTGGACTCAGACGGCCCTGTATTTGCTCCGCTCTACGTTAATCCACGGAGACAACCTCGAAAAGTAGTTTTTTGAAATCCATCCTGACATGAAGTATACTTATACAAGCTCTTAACCGTCGCCATCGTAAAATCAGGGGGGAATGATACATGGGAAGCCGATTGATGGAATCACGAATTGAAAGTGTTGAGTTGTCCATGGAAGT
>CAZVOU010000272.1:0-4854 GCA_964628605.1 uncultured Syntrophaceae bacterium | reverse complement strand
CTTATTATTTTTTGTGGAGGTATACCAATGCCGTGCATTAATGAGCTTTTCATGATGGCGCTATGCAACGCCCTGGGAAGAACCGACTATATGATAAAGACCCTCATATGGGCCATGGACACAAACAAAGACATGAACAATGCACTAAGCGTAAAAATTCTCAGAGATTTGATTAAGGCAGATGCCGAATTGCGTAACGTCTTGGCGACGCTCGATCCCAACGTCGATTCAAGTCCAGATTTCGACACAGACCTAGTCAACAAACTGCTTGCAAACTAAAGGGGGCCCGTGCCCTCTTTTTTTTCTCTTTTTTTGATGGTATCTTACTACGGAGGTTACCATGATATACGCGGGTATTGGTTCCAGAAAAACTCCAGCGGACATTCTGTCCATGATGGAGACTATTGGTGAACAATTGGCGCTGAAGGGCTGGACGTTGCGTTCCGGCGCGGCTGATGGCGCCGATTCGGCATTCGAGCGTGGGTGTGACCGCGCCAACGGTAAGAAAGAGATATTCTTGCCTTGGCCAGGTTTCAATGGGTCTAACTCCACACTCAACAGGCCCTCACAAGCGGCGCTGGCATTAGCCGCAGATCATCACCCGGCATGGCACATGTGCTCACGGGCAGCGGCCTTATTGCACGCCCGCAACATGCACCAGATTCTCGGCGCCGACCTCAAGACACCGGTTGATGTGGTGATCTGTTGGAGCCCCGGCCATGGTGGCACAGAACAAGCTCTCCGATTAGCCCGTTCATGCGGAATTCGGATCGTCAACCTGGCAACCACAGAATTCAAACTGTAATCAAAAAGAAGGCTTACGCCTTCTTTTTTCTCTTTTTTTGATGATATCCTCCACAGGGAGAGGGTGAGTACGGCGGATAGTGCGTGGCATGGCGCGGAACATTGAATGTGACCGCCCCGACGCATAACTCCATACCCGGCATCTTGCCCTCTCCCTATTTTCTAAAATTTATAGGATACCTAGGAGGATAATATGAATGAATACTTCAAAAATCTAAAAAAACTAGGTAAGCATGTTCCAATCCTCGGCCAAGTGGCAGAAGCTTCAGATCTCGCAATAACAATATACAAAGTAGGAAGACCCATTATAGTTGCTGCATTCATTGGAGTTTCTGCTCTCATGCAAGCAAGATATGATAAAAAGAAATATAACAGCATGTACTCTCTCAAAAACCAAAATAAAACAGAGGTGAACCTCTATAAGTGAGTACTAGCCCCACGGCCCACACCGCGACACGACATGTCTCTAATAGTAAATTTAACCGAGTACGGCAACAGACTCGCCGTGTCCATCTGTTGACGCTCTACTTATAGAGGGCACTCCCTCTGTTATATAAAACCAAACTTAGGAGGATAAATGGAGTTATGGGAAGTTCGTAAAAAACATTACGACGACTACTGGTCTATCCTTAAGAAGAATGGTTGGGTCGAAGCAGGACGAAGGATCAGGACCTTTATAAGTTCAGTGTTTTGGCCTGAATTCTATTCACTCGGTCATTCGACGACTGAATTCGAAACATGTGAGTGTTTCATTAAGTTCAAAGGAGAGTCTAATACATGAACATCATTCTGGACATTTTCAACATGCTAGCGTACGTCATCGGTTGAATAAACTCCTTAGATTCGCTTTGCGAGTCTAAGTTTATCACCTCCATGGGGTTACTTTGTAACCCCATGTTTATCACCTCCATGGGGTTACTTTGTAACCCCATGTTCTATTTTAGGGGGATTCATGCAAACGTAGCCTGCTATGATACTTTTCATGTCTTTTTTCTCTTTTTTTGAGTAGATTTTACAACTAAGGAGGATACATGGATGCAATAGAACTACTTCAAGACATCTTCTGCCCAAACTCTGAACGAAGGCGCAGAAAAGATCTGCTCGCCGCATGCAATAGGATCAATAACCAAATTATTGATCACATGAACATTGCGGACGAAAGAGCAAGAAAAGAAGACGATTGGGTAAGCTGTCTAGCTGGCTATGAAGAAGCCAACAGACTAAAAAAAGAACTCGAAAGATATGCAGAATACCTAGAAGAACTGGACACAATAGTTCCTGATCATATACAGCAAACTATTGATCATCCACAATTTAAACCACCTGTCTTTACCAAAGCACAAGACCGCGTCGGAATGTTCGCAGCTACAGCAGTAAAAACATTCCTATTCAGTATCCCAAGAATATCCATCTACATTCTTCTAGGATTCAGTCTAGGAATGCTACTACTTAAATACCTCTGGAGCTAACTATGCTAACATTCTTAGGTATCTGCTATCTCATCATCCAAGGATTTCTCACTTTTTGGTTCTTTACCAAAGTGAGAGATTACGCCAAACAAAAATCGGAGCCAATCCGATACGTTAAGGCAAGAAAAACATACATCAAAACCCCACCAGAACATGCATACGAATACAAAAGACTAGCCAAAACATATGAAAAACTCATAAGTGCTAAAGATGGCAATCTTGGAACATTTGAACTATACAAACTGATCTACAACGATCCAGAAGTGATACCTATGATGGATACACTAGGATCACAAGGACCTAAAACTATAGCCACCAAAGCACTAAGCAAGTTTGGCCCTATCGTATTCAAATGGATAAAAACTCTTAAGGAGATATAAACCATGATAATGCTCTGGGCATCGCTCGCGGGCTTCATTAACTTGATAGCCCTCTATTTCCGCATACCCAAGAAGCAAAGAGAGTGGATTCAAAACCACACCATCACTCAAATTATCTTTGACCTGGGAATGCCCCTTTTGGTGTTAGCTGGCATGTTCAGCGCACCAAACCTAGCAGTAGTTGTTATTGCACTAACGATTGGTGCAATGTTCGACGTGTTTCTTTGGAGAAAGGAAATCTGCGGATTTTTCCGCAGAACTTGGAGATACGCAACATTAAAATTCTGAAGGAGGTATGAATCATGTTTAAGTTTGACTGGAAAACCATCGGCATCGGCGCTCTCGGAATCGTTCTGGGCTACATCCTGGGCCGCGTGTTCCGAAAGGCGCTGGACAATTTCGCAGACGGCGTGGTAAACGCCGTACGCCACCCCATCAAGAGCATCAAGGATGTGTGGAACAGCACCCGCAAGACCCTCTCTCTGGCCACTCTGACCGAAAAGAAGATCAAGGACATGGAACCGAACGACGCAGCCAAGTACATCACTCTCGTCGACGAAGAGGTGAACAAGCTCAATGAAAAGATGAGCACCACAGAAGACAAGGAAGCTCTCGACAAGTTCACCAAGGCCATGGAAGAAATGAACAAGCTGCTGGCCCTGCTCGAAGCCAAGAGCAAGGAAGCCCCCAAGGACGCCACTCCGGTTCCCGCGGGAAACTGACCAGCGCGAGACCCTTGTCTCGCAAAGAACAACGTAAACAAGAAAGATATTTTGAAACCCACTTCGAAAAAGTACAGGGTTTCAAGATGTCTGAAGGAGTGAAACAGAAACTCAGATACTGAAGGGGCCTAACAAGCCCCTTCTTTCTCTTTTCTTGAGGTATCTAGCGTACCTCACCTGCGATTCTTCCAAATAACAAAGGTTTCCGGAATTACCTCGTTATTTGAGTTACATCAAAATCCCGGTATCCATCCCAAGGAGGCTACCATGTGGGATATCATTGGATTCGGATGCCTCAAAATTCTCATGATCCAAGGATTCTGGATCTTCTTACTCTTCTACGGAATTTATAGACTAATAAAAAGATACTTCAGAAAATAGAACTTGTGTGGAGCGCCCAGCCGGCAGGCGAGTTACGGCGCAGCTAGTCCCTAGGCCAGGGTAAACCTAGCAGCACATAGACTAACCTGAATAAACAGGTAAAAGCTAACGACTTTTATTCGTTGGCATCTCCACACATGGATACAATAGGACTGTTCAAATGCATGAACACTGTCGTAAGTGACCTTCGGGCGATGTCGACAGCTCTTGCGTAGGCCTTCATTAGAAGAGGCATTGGTTTATTTGAACCAACCTACACAGGAGGCCCGTTAACCTGCACCCATACGTGACCGGAGGATGGTATGGGAATTTGCAGGCGACCCGAAACCGATATCCACATAGTAGTCCATTAAATAACTACTACTGGATATCTATCTCTATATCTATCTATCTCTCTACTACCTCTTTTTGGGTATAACCTCTTCCCATTATGGGAAAAAGGGTAAAAAAGAAGAATAGAACTAACCTTAACTATGTCTATAATTTAAGCCATTTAAATTATGGCTAAAAAGGAGAACATCTATGGTACTGAAAAAGATGCAGTTAGCAGGAATCATGTTTCTGCTATCTTTCTTTAGCGGGGGAGCAGGCATCTACATCTACCTCTCCTCTAAAGATACTGTACACCTGGTACTAGGCATGTCAGCTTCAATTATGGCTTCCATTGTCTATCTTACCCAAGGAATTAGGGTAATAGCATGGAATAAGGAAGAATTGAGTAGCAATACTCAAAGAAAACCGGAGGATAGGAGGTAATATCCATGATGCTAATGTACTGTCCAGTATGTAAGGACATGGTAAAGATGCTTCCCGAGTGGCGTGCATGCCATTGCGGGATGTCAGAGGGCCTGTTTAATGGTGATTCCTGGCAGGTTACCGGCCAGGCTATCCCCATTCTCGTTAACTGTAAGTCCTTTAATAAGGCAATTTCCCAATATATGATCGATAAATTAGCAGGTAGAAAGCCTACCTCTGACTACCATTGCTCTGCTAATATACTCGATTCTTAGAAATTCCCAAATTTAAAAAAAATTTATTACAGGAATTTAGAGAAAAAAGTGTAAAAAAGGTGAAACTTCGATTGGCACGAAAATTGCC
>CAZVOU010000271.1:0-4214 GCA_964628605.1 uncultured Syntrophaceae bacterium | reverse complement strand
CCCTTTCCGGCGCAGCCAACCTGTAGAACAGCGCTAAACCCTTCAACTGCAGAGTGTCATCTCGAAAGGGGTCAACGGTTCATCCGAAAGAAAACAAAATGAACACCGTTCACCTGATTAGAATAGTTGTCAAAGAGAGAGACCGATTACACGATCCAATTCTTGTTGGAGGGACTCCATGTCATACGGTTTATGCAAAAAACCGGCCGGACTAGCGCCCATCAGTTTGTCAGAAACAGCTTCTTCGGTAAAACCACTACTGATAATAATTTTTATGTTCGGCCTGATTCGAACGAATTCTCCAAAAGCCTCAATTCCGTTCATCCTGGGCATGATAAGGTCCAACAAGATCAGGTCTATCTTTTCTGGATCGCTCTGAAAAAGTTCCAGTCCTTCAAGCCCGTCAGCCGCCGTGACAACATTTAAGCCGTAAAGTTTAAGGAGTTCAGAACAAAGACAACGGACCCTTTCGTCGTCTTCAACCAAAAGGACTGTTCGTTCACCTAGGCAGTCCTGGTGTGTCACCGGCGCTTTCTGAACAATGCCTGCAAGAGAATGAACTGGTGATTGTTTCTCAGGAATAGCGGGAAACAAAACTCGAACAGTGGTCCCCTGGTTCGGCTCACTCTCCAACATTATTGCCCCCTGATGACTTCGTACTGTGCCAATGGTCTCAGCCAGTCCCATGCCTCGGCCCCAGAACTTTGTGGAGAAAAATGGATCTAACATGCTGGATTGTGTTTCGCGATCCATCCCGCAACCATTGTCGGAAACCTCAAGAAATACAAATAGACCCGGCTCAGGTTTTTGGTCCAGTCTACTTTGAGACAAACAGGTGTTGTCACAATCAATAAACCCTGTTCTTATGACTAGCTGACCTGTTTCATCCCCGATTGCTTCCGCAGAGTTTGTGACCAGATTGATCACTATCCGTTTTATAAGGTCGGTATTCCCCCAAAATAGAGGAACGTCAGTCGATTGTCGAACATCCATTGTGATTGACTCTGGAATTGAAGACCTGAGCGTTTCCAATTCACAATTTACTACTTTCTTCAAATCAACATGTTCAGACTGAAAATATTTTTGACCGGTATATGCAAGTAATTGGTTGCTGAGGTTAGCGCACTTCTGGCATGCCTGAATGGATCGTAGAATCTTGTCCTTAGCCTTGGAGTCACGGTCTGTGTTAATTAGCGCCAGTTCCATGTTTCCTAATGCTACCATCAACTGGTTGTTGAAGTCGTGAGCTATCCCTCCCGCCATAACAGCCAGACTTTCAAGTCTGGCCGAATTGAATAGACTGGCCTGGGCATCCAACAATTCCTGTGCCATTTCTTTTTCATAGGTGACGTCATGATTACTGGAGCGACGCCCCAAATACCGGCCATCGTCTCCGAACACACTTTCACAGAAATGCGAGATCCAGCGGATTTGTCCGTGACGAGTTACAATTCGGAATTGTGTAGCTTTGGCGGGAGCCTCTTTTGAAAGAAGCAGATCGTCACAGACAATGTGCCTGTCCTGCTCGAAAGCAATATTTCTAATCAAGGTCGGGTTCTCAATAAATTCCTGTGGTTTATATCCGGTGACTCTCTCACAGGAGGGGGAAACATGAATAAAGCTACCGTCCGGGGCCACCCAGTATTCCCAGTCATGCGCATATTCAGCCACAATTCGAAGCTTTTCTTCACTCTTTCTGAGCGATTCCTCCGTCTGTTTTCTACTGGTGACGTCACTGGAGAGACCCAACAGAAATAATGGGTGTCCTTCAGTGGACATTATGGGAATCTTTTTGGTGTTTAATATCCTGATCCCATTCCTGGTCTCTATTTCTTCTTCAATTTCTCTTACCTTTCCAGATGCGAGCACTTCTCTGTCGTTCTTTGTAAAAAAATCAGCCTGGTCTTTAGGGAAGAAGTCATAGTCGTCTTTTCCCAGTAAATCCTCACGAGAATGTCCCAGAAGCTGCTCGGCCACCCCGTTCAATCTTACAAATTGCAGAGTTAGCGCATCCTTTACAAAAATCATGGCAGGAAGCTTCTCTACCAGTTGTTCCAGAAAATTCTCATTTTGTTTGAGCTTTTCCTCGGCTTGCTTTCGTTCACTAATGTCATGAACGATTGAAAACAGCAGTGTTCCTCTTTCAGTATTGATGGGAGAAGAATGGACTTCAACTGTACGAATCTCTCCGCCGGCAAGGCGGTGAGGAAACACAAAGAAATTTCTACTTTCTTCCAATGCCAGATTCCGCTCGAATCTGATTTGCTCTGGGTCCAGCATGTTCAGGTCAGATATGAGCATTGATGTGAGTTGCGCTATTGAATACCCATAGAAGCGCCCGGCAGCGAGATTGGCATCGACTATTCTACCTGTATCCGGTTCTATCAGAAGCATGATAGCGTCATGATCCCTGAAAATCCTTTTATAACTTTCTGCGATATCACGCAATTGAGATGTTCTATCTTCAACCCGGATCGCCAGCTCATCACCGGTTTCCGGAAAATATTCATACATTATTTTCTTTGCCCTCTTCTATGGTAGAGTCACCCAGTTGAGCCGGCGCCTCATCTTTTTTGTAACGCCTGTTGGACAGCTTTGGCCAGCAGTGAGCTGCTTATCGGTTTTTTTAATATGCTGAAAATTTCTGTCCTTGCTTTCCGCTCATCATCAACCGAAAAACCATATCCGGTGACAAGTATGACCGGCATGTCGGGGCGCACCCGTGACAACTCCTCAGCCAAGTCCAATCCGGTCAGAACGGGCATCGTCAAATCAGCGATCACAAGGTCAAAGCGGTTGGGATCAGCTCTGAAGGTGTCCAATGCCTCTGTTGAACTTGTTGTCGAAGTCACATTGTATCCATGTCTCTCCAGTATTCCTTCGGTAATTTCGACAAGAGCTTGCTCGTCATCGACAACCAATATCCGCCCGGAGCCTTTGTGAAAATGGGTCTCTCCCACTTCTTCGGCCTCAAACGGTTCATCTTTCGTCGCGGGTAGGAAGACACTCAATGAAGAGCCTTTCCCCGGTTCGCTTGCAACGGTTATTATCCCTCCATGGTTTTTGACTATTCCGTGGACAACCGAGAGACCGAGTCCGGTTCCTTCTCCCACAGGCTTGGTTGTAAAATATGGCTCAAACATCCGCTCAATAACGTCAGGAGGAATTCCGTGACCGGTATCACTTACTGTCAGCCTGACAAACGTCCCAGGGGATAGCGGCGGGTTAAGTTGAGTAAATTCCTCATCCAGATCCACATTCTCAAGTGTAACTGTGATTGAACCGGTTTGCCCCTTCATCGCATGCGCCGCATTGACGCACAGGTTCATCAATATCTGATGGATTTGTGTTGAATCCCCTATAACGTGATGCGTATCAGCAGCTATGACCCGCGAGATTTGAATAGTCTTGGGAATTGATGACCCCAGTAACTTCAGTCCTTCCTTAACGACCGAACTTATGGATATCCTACCCCACTCGGCTTTCGATCTGTGGCTGAAATGCAGGATCTGAGCAACCATGTCGGTTGCCCGTTTACCGGACTTAATGACATTATCGAGATACTTGGCGATCAAACTGTCTTCAGCGACTTCATCCCGGGCCATTTCGGTGTATCCAAGCATTGCATAGAGGATGTTATTGAAATCATGGGCTATACCGGCAGCCAGAGTCCCTATTGATTCCATTTTTTGGGAATGTGCAAGTTGTTGTGAAAGTTCCACAGTCTCAGTCACATCCCGTTTGATTGCGATGAAATTGTTTATTTTCCCACTGTGATCCCTCAGAGGAGATATTGTGGCATCTTCGTGAAACAGTGAACCGTTCTTCTTTTGGTTGATGAACCGCCCCTTCCAGACCTGACCGTTCGTGATAGTCTGCCACAGTTTACTGTAAAATTCCTCGTCATGAAGTCCACTCTTGAGTAAGCGTGTATTCCGGCCGACGAGTTCTTCCCGGGAATAGCCTGAGATTTCAATAAATGCGGGATTGACATAATCAATAGCGCCTTCAACATCAGTAATAACAACGCCTTCATACGCTTGATCTACGGCGGCAGCCAGTTTCATTCGCTCTTCCAGGGCTCGCTTGAACTCTGTCATGTCCCTGGAGATAGTCAAAACATTGGGTTCACCTCCAACCTCTATTAGCGACGATGAAACCAGCGTTTCCAGCCTTCTACCATCCGGCATCCGTAGGTCAGCCTCGAAATTTCG
>CAZVOU010000270.1:0-3593 GCA_964628605.1 uncultured Syntrophaceae bacterium | reverse complement strand
CTATGCGCCCCGTTTCACGAACAACCAAACATCACCATGATCTTAATGTGCAGGCGCCGCCGGGCGGAAAAACGCTCCGTCTTGATAAAAGCTGCTTTAAATGTTAGGGAATTCGGGTAGCAGGCAATTGATACGAGACACTATGCAATCCTCCGTCAAATACATAGTCTTCCTGATTCTAATTTGGGCGGTGTCCATAATTGTTGTGAACCCGTTGGGAGAATTCATGGTCAATGATGACCATGCCTTCATCAAGAACCTGGAAACCCTGAGTCAGGATGGTCAATTGGGTCCAACAGGCTGGGGACCGGAGCATGCCTCCGGGGGGCCTTCCCTGATCACACACCTTGCGTGGGGTTTACTGTTCACGAAATTGTTCGGATATTCAATCACAGCACTGCGCTTCTCGATACTGTCGCTGGGGATGCTAGGATCAGTCGGAATCTTTCTCATCGTCCGTTCTCTCATGGTTCCGGAGAAGCTCGCATTCATCGCTGCGCTGAGCCTGATGTTCAACCCCTTGTATTTTTCGCAATCCTTCACTTTCATGAGTGACATAACATTTACCAGCATAATCATATTCGCAGTCTACTTTCTCAACCTCGGCGTGAAGCGATCCAATACGGGCCTTTTGGTGGTCGGCATGCTCTTTTGCCTGGCCGGAATGCTTACGAGGCAGCTTGCCATAGCCCTGCCGACTGCCTTTATACTCACATCTTTACTGGGTTTCACCGGCCGTGAATTGTCCAGGACTAGGGCCGTTGGTCTGACCTTGGCTCTTGTCATCATTCCCTGGCTAGGGTTCGAAGTCCTTATGTCCTGGCTAGGAAGCTCACCGATCACCAAACATCAGAAGTTGTATGATCTGTTGAACTACCCCATGATGAAGGGCTTTCCGGACTACCCCCTGTTTGTGGCCGGACAGTTCGCCCAGAGCGTGCTGGGATACACCGCCTTTCTCGTTTCTCCGTTATTGGTCATCCGGTTAGATGAATTTCGCGGCAGCAAACCATTCAGAGTTTTCTTTGTGGTGACCACCCTGCTATTCGGCCTCCTGGAGATTGCCATAGTAACCGGAGTCGCCACCCCGCCCATCCTGTTCTCGCGAAACGTGATTTACAACATCGGAATTGGACCGGTTTTGCTCAAGGATGTCTACATTCTGGGCATTCCGAGAACCTGGGCTTTGACGCCCGCTCTTTTTTATATTTTGGTCTGGTGGACTGTCATCTGTGTAGGCGCACTCCTATCCATGATCTTTAAGTTCGTGATGGAGATATTCAGGACTTGGAATTCTAAAGAACATCACCCGGACGGTTTTATTTCAGCGCTGACCCTAATAACTGCGCTCATGTATGCCGTAATAATTTCACTGACGGATTTGCATGATCGCTACATCATTCCATTGTGCGCACTCATGGCGGTCTGGCTTTGTTCTTCAGCGGGTAATTCAGCAAGCCGGAACATATCGACAAGGCTGGCGCTGTTTGCCTACGCGCCTTTGATCCTGACGGCCGTTTTCTCTTTGACGGCAACCCGGGATTTCATGGAGATTAGACGAACGGTGCAGCAGGCCAACCATTTCATTGTGACTGACCTGAAAGTTAAGCCGTGTGAATTTGATGGCGGTTTTGAGTTCAACGGCTACCATTGTTATAGCGCCAGTCGCCCGGTCAGGGAAGGTTATAGCTGGTGGTGGGTCCACGACGAGAAATACGTTGTCACTCTCGGGGATTTGGCCGGTTATACAACGGTAAAGGTGTTTCCTTTTAAAAGAACGCTCGGACCAAACGGAAATGTTCATGTGCTAAAGCCGCTTTAACCGCACGTCTACTAGTAAAATCCCCCAGTCTCATCGATACCACTCCGGTAAAGCCCAATTCATGAATCACGTTGCAGAGCCTTGAGTATAATTCATGAAACTCAGGCCGATGAGTATGTGAAAGAACCAGCTCACATGGGGGTGATATATGGAATCCAGTATCATCGACTGCATCATTATTGCGAGTATGGGCAACAGCAGCGCCAAAGGATGGGGGAAAAGATTTGCCGGTTTCTTCCACGCGGACCGCACAAGTAACAGGGTTAGCCACACGACGGATGCGATATATATCAAGGTGAACGGAAAGCCGAAATCTGCCAGCATGCTCAGTGGCAGATTGTCTGAAGTCCTGACGACCCCCGTCCATTCTACAAATTTTTCTTTCGTGTAGAGAGGGTGCTTGACGACATAGTTGTCAAGATACTCCTCCCTGGGACTACGAGCCCCTATTCCAAAAAAAGGATGTTCAGCGGCAATGTGAGTTGAGAAGAACAGGTTTTCATAACGATAGGTAAAGGATTGGCTGTCCAGAGGCAAATCCTTCTGAATGCGCCCTGCAAACATGGCCGTCATGATTGAAGCGAACACCAATAGAACCAGGAGGACGGCCCTCACCTTTTTTGATTTCCAGAAAAATGCGCAGGAAATAAATAACAGGATTATGGGAAATATCGGCGCTGTTGAGACCTGCCCCCACACCAGCATTGCCACCAGGCCGATGTAGGCCGCCATTAACATTATTGCGCCTGCAGTCAACGGTATCAGGCCGCCAGTGGCGATGAGCGCCATCGGAGCAAATGACAGCATAAGGATTCTTGAGCACACGGGATGAGGATTCACGTCGAGAAGGAAATGACCAGGCGCTCCTTGAACTAACGCTATAAAAATCAGTGACACCACAGACAGAAGAAGTCCAGAACAAAAGTACACAAATAGTTTCCGAGCCTCAACAGAATGCAGTAAAAACCTGGCGCTCCAGTAGCCGCCCAGGCCGGACGCCATTATGACGAAGGTCCTCCAGCCCGAGCTTACAGGGGTGGCGCTGAGCGCTGCGCTGCCAACAGCGAAAAACACCAGCAGAACGGTGACCGCAATCTCCAACGGATTGATCCTCATTCCGCTCTTCGGACACAAGGCCCACACCGCTATAAGAGTCACTGCGCATAGTATTCCGGAAAAAACGTTGGCCCGTTCCCCATCTATCACCACCACATACGGCCATAAAAAAGTTAACTGGATGCAGGTAATAACAAATAGGACAGGCGCTGCGTAATTACGAATTGATTCTGCAATTCTGGAAAGCAATCGGCCTCCAAACCTCCAGGTCCGCAATATATAAACAAACTTAACATCTCGGATCAAAACAAAATTGACAGAGTGTGATACAAGCCGTGAAGAAGCTACAAACTATTCATTGTCTTACCACAAAAACTGTCATGCCTGTTAGAAACAAACAAGAAACTAAGGCTTATGGCGACTAAATTATTGAACGGCGGAATAGTTGCCTGAAAATATTACAGTAACTACCTTCCGGCACTACTCCGGCACACACCTTCGAATGTTGCACGGAACACCACAAAACCGAAAGCTTGGCTTGACAAGAACAAGCAACAGGTGTAGACATATGGTTTATACTTTATGCAAATAAAGTATCACAACCTCGTTCCAAGTACGCGCCCGTAGCTCAGCTGGATAGAGCAACGGACTTCTAATCCGTAGGTCACAGGTTCGAATCCTGTCGGGCGTGCCAAAGATATCAAAGGGTTACGTT
>CAZVOU010000269.1:0-6786 GCA_964628605.1 uncultured Syntrophaceae bacterium | reverse complement strand
AACAGGAAAAGGGCGCCTATCCCTTCGATGGCCAGTGTAAGTGTCAAAATTGTTTTAAAAGCGCTATGAAACTGAGATCCAATGTCCTTCTGGAAAAATGTGTCATGCAGGACCGCTGATGACTGCAGGGAAAATCGGAGCCCCAGAATCTGAAAGGTTAGAGCCGCAAAGGTCATTATCCCCAATCCGCCGGTTTGGATCAGGATTACCAGGACAATCTGTCCAAAGAGACTGAAGTCCTTGCTGGTGTCCACGACCGTCAAGCCGGTGACACACACCGCCGAAGTTGAGGTAAATAGCGCGTCGATAAAACTTATGCTTGATGCTCCTGCGGACCACGGCGCGTAAAGTAGCAGAGCGCCTAACAATATGGCGACTGCAAATCCAGCCACAACGAGGCTTTCAGGAGCGGCCAAAGACCTTACGAAAGCTTTGATCTGTCTCTCATCAAACATTATGATTTAAAGAAAATCCCTGTGGGATGGAATCGCACGAACATGGTGTCCGGAATGACTTGGACTGGGGTGAGACGCCGAAAAGGAACGGTTCTTCAGAACTCGTGATTAGTAAACTTGACTTGAAGATTGTATATCCGTAGGTTTGGATCATGGGACCAAGATTGAATTCATTGATTGGAATCATTTGTATTATTCTACTCTGCGTTGTTCTATCCCGCCACCGCAAAAGAATCAACTGGATTCTAGTGGGCTGGGGAATTGGTCTGCAGTTCATTTTCGGAGCCACAATATTAAAGACTTATCCCGATGTGTTTTTTTCCCAGGCTAGAGCCTTTTTCGAAGGGATAACATATTTTTCCGGAGTAGGGTCACGATTCCTTTTTGGGGCCTTGGCGGATCAGAAAGATTTGACCATATTGAGCATGGGCTCCGTTATAATCTTTGTCAGTTCCATGATGGGTTTGCTAAATCACTTACGAATACTGCCGATGATCACGGTAGGTCTGGCGAAAGTCATGCGACGCGCCATGAAGACGTCCGGCGCTGAAACCCTGGCGGCGGCCATGTTTGTTTTCATGGGAATCGAAGCGATATCCGGGCTCAAGAATTTCCTGGAAAAAATGACCAGGTCCGAGCTTTTTTCACTAATGACGTGTTTCATGGCAACAATAGCAGGGTCTGTAATGGCTGTTTATGTGGGAGTTTTCGGCGCAAATCCCGGTTACATTCTGGCAGCCAGTTTTATGAACGCTCCCGCCGCTCTAGCCGTCTCAAAAATGCTCATACCGGAACTGGATGTTCCACAAACCGGCGGCGCCGTAAAGGTGTCAGACCTATGCTCCAAAGATAATGGATTGATCGAGTCCTTGGCAAATGGCGCACTTGACGGTCTGAAACTCACGATGTCCGTGGCGGCGATTCTGCTGGCTTTTGTTTCATTCATTCATCTTTCAAACTGGGCTCTGGGAATATTGGGCACGTCTTTTGACCAGATTGGCGCAATCATTTTTGCGCCGGTGGCTTTCCTGATCGGAATTCCATGGACGGATTGCATGAGCGCAGGAAAACTTCTGGCTACCAAAACCGTCTTCAATGAATGGATCGCATACAGTCAATTGCAGCACATGGTTGCCGAGGGAACCCTTCACCCTCGCTCCACAATGATATTGACATTTGCCCTGTGCTCCTTTGCCAACTTCGGTAGCCTCGGAATTCTCATCGGGGGCGTTTCGGCAATGGCGCCGAGTAGAGCAAAAGATGTCTCAGCCATGGGTCTGAGGGCCCTTTTGGCCGGATTGCTGGCCGGATTGTCAACGGCTTGTGTCGCAGGCTTGTTAATGGAGTCATAGCAGTTCCTTACTTTTACCACTCCTTGCAGACCTTCTTTCTTCCAAACCCGCATGAAATTCTACAAAAAATCCGGATGAAGTCCGCGTCAGTTACCATTTTGGAACCATTACCCAATTAAATTGTCTATTTTAAAAGTGGCCCAGGAATTGCGCATTGTGTGATTACAGTGTCAATGCAAGGCCTTAGATCGCAGCTACAAAATGCTTTGAAAACTAAATCCAAAACTTTAATATAGACAGTTAATTTACTGATGTGATAATATATATCAGTCAAATTTAAAGCCAGATGTGACAATGCTGATGAAAATTGGATTCGTTTCATATTGCCTGTTATTGATAATTTCCGTTGGAGGGACCGGCTTTGGGCAGGTTTCTCCGGTGGCGGAGGATTTTTTCGAGAGCGGTAAGACTGCTTACCGAGCTGGAGATTACGGTAAGTCACTGGATTTTTTCAACAAGGCCATCAAGCAGGGAATGACCTCGGCAGACGCATATTTTCGGAGAGGTCTGGCTTACGAGAAACTTGGAGAAAACCAGAAAGCGCTTGATGACTATTCCAAAGCAGTGGACATGGACCAGAATCTGGAAACAGCATTTAACAATCGTGGAAGTGTGTATTACAGGATGGGTGATTTTGACAAGGCCATCAAAGACTATGGTAGAGCTTTAGAACTTAATCCTTCGTACTCACTTGCATATTACAACCGTGGCAACGCCTATTACGGCAAGGGGGCCTTTGATAGGGCGATTGAGGACTTTGGGAAGGCGTTGGCCATAGACCCGAAGGATGTCGACGCCTACAATAACAGGGGCTGGGCTCTTACTCAAAAACAGGACTATGACAGGGCGATTGAGGATTTCAGCAGGGCGTTGGAACTAAACAGCGAGTACGCTCTAGCCTATTATAATCGTGGAAACGCTTTTCTCAAAAAGGGCTCCGCTGATCGTGCGATAAAAGATCTTACCAAGGCGATCGAACTGAACCCGGAATACTCTTTGGCTTATTTTCAGAGGGCTAACGCCTATTTCAGGAAAAACGAACTGGATCGAGCCCTTGAGGACTACAACAATTCTGCAAGGATCAACCCGTCTTATGCGGATGTATACAATAATCGGGGATGGGTGTTCTTTACCAAAGGAAATTCAGCCTTGGCCTTGAGGGACATTTCGAAAGCCATTTCCCTGAATCCGGATCTTTCCAGGGCATACGCCAACAGGGGCTGGATTCTGAAATCAAATTCAGAGTGCGCAAAGGCGTTGGGAGATTTCACCAAGGCCATCGAACTTGATCCGTCCAGTTCGACCGTCTACGCTTACAGAGCGGCCTGTCTTGTTGAAATGGGGCAGATGGACAAGGCGGTCAAGGATCTGGATAAGAGTGTGAGTCTTGAAGCAGACGATCCGAATTCCAGCACTCTATCAACTCTTGCAGTCCTAAAAGAACAACTTGGTGATTTAAAGTCGTCGGTTGAATTATTCAGAAAGGTTGCGCAACTCAAACCCGATGATGCCATAAGCTACTATAACCTTGGTTTGGCACTGGGAAAACAGGGGAAAATACGCGAAGCGATTGAGAACTTCACCAAAAGCATTAAAATCCGGCCCGATTTTAGAGAGGCTTTCTTAAAGAGAGCAGTGGCTTGGGATATCTTGGGCGACAGGCTTCACTCCCGGAATGATTTCTCCATAGCATTGTCTTTGCAGACTGATAAAAGGGGGGGAAGTATGATCAGAGAACCTGTAAACTTGGAAAAATTGCGGGATACCTTGGCTTCTACGAGATAGTAAAATTGCGGGACTGATTATTCCATGTCTTTAGTGGAATTCAATTTCGGGCCTATAAAATTTTAATATATGACCATGATTCACCGGCATTGATGAACGGTTTAGTAGAATTTTAAACCTTACTATGACATTCCAAGTGGTAAAGCGTTGAATAAAGAAACCAAACTATTGATAGGCTCTTTTTTAATTGTGTTCGCAGCCTTTTTCATGACTGACGCGTTAGCTCAGTCAGGAGGGGCTCAGAGTGTTTATGTCAAGGCCACGGAAGAGCACTGGAAATGGAATCTGGACGAGGCCATAAATCTGTATTCAAAATTTATTTCACAAGTCTCTGATTCAGCGCAGGCCTATTTTCTAAGGGGATCGGCGTATAGGTCCAAGGGCCTGGAGGACAAGGCGTTGGCCGATTTTGACAGGGCTCTGGAAAAAGATCCCAATTTGCTGGACGCCATGTTTGGAAGAGGCCAAATCTATTTGGAAAAGAGGCGCTATGAGAAGGCTGTTCAGGAGATGACCAAGCTTCTGGAAAAGTCTTCAGACTTCCCGGGCGCTTTCAGGATACGCGGCGAAGCGAACATGGGACTGTCTAAGTACCAACAGGCGGCTAGTGACCTGACTCATGTAGTAGAAACCGGTTCAGACGACCCTCAGGTTTATTTCTGGAGAGCGTTGGCTTACCAAGCTTTGAACCAACCGGATAAAGCGCTTCTCGACCTTGACAGGTCGCTTCAGCTTGATCCAAAGAACGCCTCCGCATGGTATCGCAAAGGCAACCTAATGGTGGCCTCCGACAACCTGAGTGGGGCTTTGAACGCATACGCAAAAGCTTTGGAGTTGAACCCCGGAAATGTTGAAGCCTATAACAACAGGGGATTTGTGAACGCTATGCTTGGGAAGACCGACGCTGCGCTCTCGGATTTCGCCAAGGCCCTCGAATTGGACCCAAAATTTGAGAAGGCGCTGATTAATAGGGCTGACGCATATTCCAAGGCAGGAAAGAGCCAGGATGCCTTAAACGATTACGAAGCCCTGATAAAGATCGCCAAGCCCGATGCCGGAATACTTGTCACAAAGGCTGAAATTCTTTTAAGACTAGGGAGAACTGAGGATGCAATTCGCGATCTTAACCAGGCTTTGACACTAAAGCCGGAGGCGATTCAGGTGATCGCGCTTAGGGGACAAGCGTTGAAACTAGCGCAGCAGTGTGACAAGGCAATCGCCGATTTTGACACAATTCTAAAAGCCTTTCCGGAAGATGCGTCCACGCTTGTTGATAGGGGTCAATGTCTGCTTGCCCAAAAAAAATACAAGCAGAGTATCACCGATCTGGACACGGCCATTAAAATGGATCCAAAAATGGCTTCTGCCGCAGTTCTGTACGATCTGGCAGTGGCCTACATGTCACTCAAAAATTTTGAGGCTGCAGCCGACCAGTTTTCGAGGGTCATAACCCTATCTCCATCAAACGGTTTGGCTGTGGCTAACCGAGGGGTAGCCTACAAGGACATGGGTAGGCTTGATGAAGCGGCCAGGGACTTCAGGCACGCTCTCACTCTACTTGAAAAACAGTCGTCTAGAGAATATACCGCAAATCTCCTCAGCGAGACCCAATCCCTCATAAAAGCGCGCAAGCCCATGACACCGATGCAATATCTGATTGGTGAAAATGTCATTCCCGATTCCGGATTGTCCACCGACAGCTCTTATTGGTAACCAGCCTGAAACAAAAAAAAGATTGACTTGTCCTGACTCTTTGAATACACTCCGCGCTCCACAAGACTGAGGCGCCATGAAAGTGGGAGTGGCTCAGATACAGACCGAGTCCTCCAGGGTGGCTCCTGATTGATGGATCGTAAAATGGCCGGTGAGGCTTTTTTTCAGGCTTACAGAACCTTAGCTTCGTGATTAAAACCGGAAAATCATCGGTTCCTCTAATGGCGCACCGGCTGGGTTCCCGTTAAAACACGGAATGATCTTTTAACGTTCCGATAGGAATTTCGACTATATCGGGATAGGACACGCGCTTATTTTTAATGGGATTATAATTGCTGACTCCAGGGAAACAGAACTGTAAGGGGTGACATGACATGTGGATGACACGCGAAGAAATTTCTAAGAAACTAGGCATTGTTCCCAATAGTGTCAGGGGTAAGGTCCAAAAAGGGCAAATTGAACGAAAAATTGAAGACGGCAAGAATCTCTACAGGTTGGTAGAAAAGGCAGCAAAGCCTGCTCCGGTGGAACCGGTGAAGAAAGTCCAGCCGGTTGAAATAAGATTACCCGAACGTATTGAACCAGTTGAGCCTAAAAAGCCGGTTGAAGCCCCTAAATTTGATCCCAAACAAACGCTGCTCGACATGATAGCATCCATTAGAGTGGGAAGAAGCATTGACGCAATAGAGAAAGGCGACGAAATAGACCTGGCCACGGGCGAGATATCCCGGGAACTGGATGCGCGTATATCAATGCGTCAACACCGGCAGCTTAAAGAGATTGAGGACGCCCTTGATAGACTCAGACACGGTGATTACGGCTCATGTGAAGACTGCGGTGAAACCATACCTGAACAGCGCTTGAAACTTTTCCCTGCGGCGCGTCTTTGTGTGAAATGTCAGGAAGAACTCGATCAGTACGAGAAAATCAAAGATTACCAGGGCCTTAGGGCAGGTGTCTGGAGAGAGGACTCTTCTGACAGCGCCTACAGCAAAAACTTCGAAGATTGATTATGAAGGCCGTCTCAAAATATTATAAAATTGTTGTGGACGGCCCTGATCTCTACCCCGATTTCTCTCTGAATTTTTCGTTGTTTCTCATTGAACGGCAATCGGAAATTCTTCTCAATTACCGATCCTGATTTGGCCAAGCGGTCGCCACTTGTTTCAAACGGTTGGGAATCTATCCGTGGAACACATCTTCAAGCCTCTTGTCTCAGATTTAAGGATTAGGAATCTCTCCGCTAACAACTCTTGTCCTCATAAAACCTCCTCACGGATAAAGTCTTTCACACGAGGTCAAATATCATGAGCAATCCCAAAAGTAATCTGATGCTGTCCTTTTTATTGGTAATGATCATTTCGTGTTTTTCCACAGCCGCATTTGCTGATGATTTAAGTGTGTTTGCTTACAGGGATGACTACCAGACAGAAGCAAGGCCCGGTATGTGGACTTTGAGGATTCAGTTTAATAAGCCGGTG
>CAZVOU010000268.1:0-1792 GCA_964628605.1 uncultured Syntrophaceae bacterium | reverse complement strand
AACCTGGTTGGCCGTCAAACTGGGAATTGCCTCATTGCCAGAGTCTGTCAACATGAAGCACATCTACGGAGGAGCAGTCCTGTGCGGTATCGGGTTCACAATGTCCCTGTTCATTGCAGAACTTTCGTTCATTCAGAGCCCGGCCATGCTGGAGGAGGCAAAAGTGTCCATTCTGGCAGGTTCGCTGTTGTCTGGAATCGCCGGGGCCGCGATACTCTATTTTATTGGAAACTGTGAAAATATGGCTGACGATCAGATTGAATAATCAGGAAGTTCAGAGAGAGAGAGATTCCGGAAGACGGACTAGAAATAAACGCCCACATCCATGCCGAGAATGCTCCATTGAAAATCTGCCTCCCAGTTTGGGTTCGCTGTGGCGGAGTCGGTTCCATTGATGTTGAGATATTGATTATCAAGTTTGAGTCGAGCTGATAGGTCAAAACGATAAATCTGGGGTCTGAAGGCCAGAGCAAACCCCCAGCTAGTCCATTTTGAACCACCGAAAGGCATGTAATAATGGGCCTCAAGGTGTAAGGGAAAATTCCATATCTCCGGAGGAGTATATCTTACATAAACACCGATGTTGGAAGGTGCGCTGCCGTAAAAACTGGTATCTAACGGAACCATTCCCGCTACCTGGCGGCTCGAAGGATCTTTGAAAACAAACTGTGGCTGGTTTAGATAGAAATTAGCTGAAATTCCGGCAGCCAACCAACCGTTGTGTATCAAGTCGATATCTCCCCCCAAAATGGGTCCTGAGAAAAAAACTCCATCATCAGTGGACCTTCGGCTGTAAGTATCGAAAAATGTGTAGGATGCGTTGAAAGCAAGTCTCCACAATCTGGTCTTGGAGTAAAACTGAAATACGCTAGGGGCGCCATCCAGTGATCGGGCTGGGACATAAAATTCCGAAACTATCACCCCGCCAACAGAGTCTGTAGTAGAACCATTGTTAAGTAGATTAAAAGTAGTATTTCCGTTTTTTACATTCGCTTTCAACAATGAGGCCATACCACCACCGAGTCCAAGCTCACTCCTGAAGGTGCTGGAGATCCCTTCAGGTGGAAGTAGAGGCCCAAAAAACCCTTGGAAAGAATTCAATGGCAATATTGATGCGAGACCTGAGTCGGAAAACTGCGCGTGGCAATGGCGTTCGCCAAAGCCAATAATGGCTGCGAAGGATAAAACAAGAATCAATATGGGCTTATGAATGGGGATCCTTCCCATGAGGCCCTTCTAGCGCGAAGTGAATTATTTGCTAGAAGGGATTAAATCACATTTGAGCTTGTTTCGTCAAGCTAATTGACGTTGGCTCAGGCTTTACAATAGCCCTTTGGAGGCCAGCATGGAACTGGGAGAGACCATGTGCTTCTCGAACCAGCGGTTTGCCTGAGAATCTTTCAAAGCCAGGCCAATCAGCTCTGTGAGGTATAAAATGGGCATGCGGTAATTCTTTCCGGTCAGTTTGGAAATATCCGCCTGTCTGGTGTCAAGGTTTGCCTGGCACATTGGACAAAGGGTCACCATAGCGTCGGCATTGACTGCCATAGCCATGTCAATGAGCTTTCTGGAGAGTTTCAGGACCAGGTCGGTCCGGGTTACTGCCAGAGATCCTCCACAACAATCGGTCTTGTAAGGCCAACTGAGCGTCTCGGCGCCGATGGCTTCCAGGACCTTATCCATCTGCTTGGGGTTTTCGGAATCTTCCGGCTCCACCACTTCGACAGGTCTGACGGCCAGGCAGCCATAATAGGTGACTACTTTGAGCCCATCCAACGGTCTGGAAATTCTC
>CAZVOU010000267.1:0-3799 GCA_964628605.1 uncultured Syntrophaceae bacterium | reverse complement strand
TCGCTGGATTTCATCATCCTTTAGAAATCTTTTTACCCTGTGCTTCCGGATCATTGAATTCCATATCTGAGCCCTTTGTTCTCTGGTAAATGGCTTGAACTTGACGCTGAAAGCAAAGCGACGAGCGACCGATTCCTCGATGTTGTCGGTTGAATTTACTATCCAGATCATCCTTACACCGGGTTTTTCCAGGGTCTCGTGAAGCCATGACTTGTCAGGAGTTTCACCGAATCGAACCCATGAACTTCCAGTGTTCAGTATCAAGTCACTATCATCGGCAACAAACAGGGCATCGTTGGTTTCACTTGCCATGTTCACACAGGCTGTGATGGCGGCACGGCGCAGGTCTGCATTTTCCTTGGAGGAATGCTCAACTCTATAACTTCTTAGCCCAAGTCTGGAGGCGATACCAAAGGCGTAACTCGTCTTTCCCGTTCCGGGGGGGCCATATAAAAGAATGTGCGTAGCCGTCCCCGGTTTGTAAGACAATATCTTCAAAATGTTTTCAGTGATTTCCCGTTCAACCATGTGGGAATCGAGTTGAATCAACTCACAGTTTAATGGCTTGATAAACTGATTTCTGAATTCTTCCGGATTCAGACTTTGAAGTTTCTGGGCAAACGAATGAGTGATCTCCAGACAACCTCTGTAAGCCCCCGGCTCAAGTATGCCTATCTGGGTAAGCTTGCCACTCAAAGCCGCTGCCAATTGAGAATTCTTGCACTCCAGAATGGTTGTCAGCAGTTTTCTACCCCGGTATTGATTGCAACATAAGTGATCAGCAAAAAATGATGAAAATTCATTACAAATGTATACCGTGAACATGAAAACACATATTTCTGCCTCAACGTGATCCAGACAAAACATGGTTTTTAGTTCACCGATGTTGTCTTCGATCACGGTTTTTGGAATGGAGGTGAACTCTTCCAGTCTCTTGGCGAGCATCTGCGAGGCTATTTCACGAATTTGATGTCTTTGTTTCCAGCCAATAAGCTTCGACGCCTCGCAGGCGGTATGCGAAAAGGAGTAAGAATCAGCGATGGGATCTTCGTCCTGTCTAAAATCCAACTGCCGGTCACTGGGAACCAACTTCATCATTGATTCCATAAATTCGGACGCCAGTTCTGGATTTAGTACGTGGTAGAGAAATTCAAAAAACTCTCTGTTCAAATCACAATCGGTTTTCAACAATCGGATGAAACAGGTTACCATTCTCTGATTAAGAAACATCATGGAGTCGTCGCCCAAGTCAATTTGTCCAACTCCCGACAGATTTCTGGGATTTCTGGATCTTCTCATTTCATTTCCCTCGACTTCAGAGACTTTAAGATTTTTCATTCGCTCTAAAACAAGTAATAAGGCTCCATCGTTCCATTAGACGATTTGTGTTCTCAATTTTCATGCCGTGGGAGTAGAATCTCAAATTCAGTGTTTCAGGACACACGGCTCGAATTGGTCTGACCTGGAACCCCAAATGAATTTCTTGCCACCTATCGAGGCATAGGGAAAATTTGGGACTCCTGGTCGAGTCAACGAGACACGCGTTTCCCCCTCTGCCGATATCCATACTGATTCACGTCTGGAGACAATAAGACAGACACGGACTTTCCTGGCAACGGCGTAAAGTATGCCGTAGTCGATGGCCGCTTCTCTAGTGGAACATGCCTCATCCGGCATTTTGTGAATGTGAATAATGGCCCCAAAGTAATGAACAATCATCTGCATTGGAATCGGCTCATCAGCCCAGGTCTCCCATTCCTCAGTATCTTTTTCAACCGCCAGTCGTACCTCAACCGGATCAACCTTGAGAGCATCAAGGATGCGCCCAATCATGTCATCTTCCCCTACCCCTTCACGTTCGAAATTGCAGATCCGGTTTGCCCACTTGATTGTGTTCCTGTAGCCTGCCAACTCGGCCAATCGGGGAAAATTCAGCCCATACATTGACCGGCGCTTCTGGACTAGCTTTCGAAGATGTTTGTTCATGAACTGATCCTTTCTTCGATCCCTTAAAACAAAAAATCCCGCTCAACTTCTAGTGTTGAAACGGGATCGCCTGTTCTCCACTTTTAGCTGAACTTTTAAAGCGCTCGCAAGCCGTGGGGCAAATCAGCGCTATGTCAGGGTTTATATACTATGGTTCAGAAAAAGCTCGCCTCCCGGGTTGATCACCCATTCGGTTTAACTACCGTTCGCCGGTAGAGTTAAAATAAAAGACATCTTGCGTCCGTAAATGTGCCATGCCTTCACAGAAAATTTTCCGGTTACTAAATTTAGGGTTTACTCTATAAGAGTCACACAAACAGGTATTTTAGTCCTGTGGATGTTTCATAGTGATCATCCTCCTAAACAAGTCCTCTTTCCGAATCTTCCTGAAGCGCTTCCAGTATTCCCTTGATTGTTATAACAGGCGCTGCGTCGTAGCCAGAACCGGTTTCCATGAAGAATGCATCTTTTGCTTCTACCGTGTAAGGGTGATTCTCTCCTAAATAACTGGATAGAAACCATTTTACCTGGATCCGCCATTTTGCGAAGGACTGCATGTCGATTTTCTCTCGAGGATCGCTTACAGAGAACCTGTTGATCAGTTCATGGATTCGATTCTTATTGGTTATATCAGTTTTAGACTTGACTATTGTTCTGTGGTCCTGACTTTCTTCAGAGGAGAACCTGCCTGTTTTTGGAGCAGTCTCGGAGGTTTTTTCGATTTCAGGTTGGTTTTCTGCCTGAACATCCAAATAGGTTTGCACCAGACTGAACATTCTGTCCCCTTCCCCTCTCCGGACAAAATCAACCGCTCTGCTTTCGCAACCGAACTCATCCATGAGTCGGCTCTTAAACCTGCTATCCTCTCCTAAATCGCCAGTTACAAACAAGACGAACGGGCTATCCTGAACCTCCGATTCACGCATGAATTCAATCCAGCCATCCCTAGTGTCCTGATTCAACCACTCCAGATCAACAATTGCTACCTTGAAAGGAACGCCCAGTAGATCCGAAGAATCCTGATCCCCTATCCAAATATGGAGTTGGTTGTCAGCGCAAAACTCACGCAGGGCAATTACAAAATCAATGTCAGGGGATATCACCAGCATAGTATTCTGGGCGGAAGCAGGACCCCTGATTATCTTTTGCATCACAATCTCAGCCACATTCTTGACCAGTTCTGAGCCTGCGGATGCAAATTCGCCGGCGGTTTCAATTTCGAAAAGACGGTTGAGGTCCTGTATGGCTGACTTATCTCCAACGTAATAGAGGGCGGAGACCAGAGAATGTCGCACGACAGGTGAACAGTCAAACATGTGCACGTAGATTCGTTCGAGGACGTCGGGAGTAAATTGCTTTGGCTGGTCTCGGGCGAATTTGATGATAGTCCTGGCGGCGGATAATCGCCTGGCCACGTTATATGAGTTCAGAGGATGCTTGTGAGGATAGCGCACATTTGAGTTGTCTTGGAAACCCTCCGGCCATTTGGGCAATGTATCTGATTTGAGGGCATGGGCATAATCGCAAATCGACATGAATCGATGGTTCAGTCTTTGAAGCTCACCCTCTAATGACATGATTGCCTCCTTAAAGAGCATTTAGCGACCTGCACCTACATTAATATCCCATCGTTCCATTAGGCGGCATGTGTCGTTCTTTTTTTATCTTTTTGCTGGAAACATGAAAATGCCTGAAGTAAGATAACGTCAGTTAGCAGGAACCGGCTCTCATCGTCTTATCAGCATTCACAAACCATACCCGGACTTACTCCGGTCTATTGAGGGGCTGCTCGCATGCCGAAAAAACGCGACAT
>CAZVOU010000266.1:0-11802 GCA_964628605.1 uncultured Syntrophaceae bacterium | reverse complement strand
TGGGCATCATGAGGTCGGTCAGGACCAGGTCGAATGCCGCCGGGTCGGACCTGAACAACTCGAGGGCCTTCAGGGGATCCAGAGCCGTTACCACCCGATAACCGAGTAGTTCGAGAATCTCCCGTCCCATTTCGAGAAGCGGTTTTTCATCTTCGACCAGTAATATTCGTTCCTTGCCCAACGGGATAGGGGCCGCATCCTGAACACCATCCTGCCCGTCGTCCCGTTGAACCAGAGGTAAAAAGACATTGAATGTGGAACCGTGTCCGGGGATGCTATAGACCGTGATGGCCCCGCCATGATCCGCAACTATACCGTGAATGACAGCCAGCCCCAAACCTGTTCCTTCGCCGATGCCTTTGGTGGTGAAATACGGTTCAAAGATACGATCGATGTTTTCGGGGGGTATGCCATAACCCGTGTCGCTAACGGCCAGCTTTACGTAAGGTCCCGGTTTGATGGACAGGTGCGGGCTATATATGGTTCATCAAACGTCATTTCGGAAAGCTCGACGGTCATTGTCCCGTTGGAGTCTTTCATGGCCTGCGCTGCATTGGAGCACAGGTTCATGAGCACCTGATGCATCTGGGTCGGGTCAGCCTCGACCATGCCTGTCAGCAGTCCTATTTCCTGGCGTATCTCTATTGTGGATGGAATTGATCCCCTCAGAAATTTTAGCCCCTCTTTCACAATGGGGGTGAGATCCAGCAACTTCCTCTGTGGCTCTGCCTGGCGGCTGAACATGAGTATCTGCTTGACCATATCGGCGGCGCGTTTTGCGGCGGCAAGGACCTGCTCGAGGTCACGATGCCCCCTGCTTTCCGGTGGCATCTCGTCGATGGCCATCTCCGTGTAGCCGATAATCGCAAAAAGAATGTTATTGAAGTCGTGGGCTATGCCACCTGCAAGTGTGCCGATGGCTTCCATTTTCTGGGATTGGAGCAACTGGTTCTGGAGCGTCATCTCCCGGGTGACATCGCGTTTGACCGCCACATAATTTGCAATTCGTCCCCTGGTATCCCTCAGTGGTGAAATCGTGGCGTCCTCCTGGAATAATGCCCCTTCCTTCTTTTTATTGATGAAATGACCACGCCAGACCTTACCCTCAGTAATAGTCTTCCACAGGTCAAAATAAAAGAGATCCGGTTGTTTGCCACTCTTGAGTATGCGAGGATTAGCCCCCAGGACTTCCTCTTTTGAATAGCCAGTGGTTTCCTCGAAGGCAGGGTTCACATACTGGATTATTCCCTCAGTATCAGTGACCACTATGGATTCTGCGGCATATTCTACCACAGCCGCCAATAGTTGCTGCGACTCAGTGGCCTTGACCCGTTGGGTAATATCTGTGTTTGTGCCTCGGTATCCCATGAATCGTCCTTCATCATCCATCATGGGGGCGCCACTGACCTCTATTATGACAGTCCTGCCATCCTTATGGGTGTGCGGGCTTGTGTATCCATGGAACGCCTGTTTGTTCCGGAAATGCTCAGTCGGGTTGGATCCCTGTTCGTCATGGTCTTCGGAGCTGAGTAATTCCCAGAAAAACCGTTTGCCTACTAACTCTTCCGGTAAATATCCAAGTATTTCAAGGACTGCGGAACTACAGTATTTATAGAGACCATTTTCGTCTACCTCCCAGATCCATTCTCCGGCTAATTCAGCGACCTGCCGGAAACGCTCCTCACTTTTACGCATGGATTGTTCGGCCTTTTTCCAGTCGTCTACATCTCTGGTAATCGCCAGCACATGTGGCGCCCCGGCAAGGTTTATAATCCGAGCCGAGATTAGCGCCGACTTAATCCGGCCGTCTTTGAGGCGCATACGAGACTCAAGGTTTCTCACCACACCGTTCTGCTGCAGTTCCGCCAGGAAACGTCCCCTGGTTTCGATGTCAAACCACAGGTCGATGTCTAGTGTGGACTTTCCAATCACCTCGTCCGGTTTATATCCCGTCAAATCATGGAAGCCCTCGTTGACGTCCACATAAAATCCGTGGTCGGGCCCATTCAAACGACTCAATGTTATTGCATCCGGGCTAGTCATGAAGGCAGTTCTGAAGCGTTCTTCACTTTCTTGCAGAGTTTGCTCGACAAGCTTGCGTTCAGTGACATCTCTGTTGGAAATGCGTCGCCCCAGCGGCTTGCCATCCGAATCACTGACGGGTGTGCAACAATGCGACAGCCAGACTACCTTACCGTCGCGAGCGATGATTCTATAATCGCATTCATACACACCGGGATTGAACGTGGCCTGTGCGACATGCCGGTCGTAGATTTCCAGGTCGTCAGGGTGAATGATTGTACGTATCAGTTCAGGGTTACTGAGGAATTCATCAGAACCGTACGCCGTCAAACGCACACAGGAAGGAGAACAGAATTCCATACGGTTGTCGTTCCCAAGCCAGTATTCCCAATCGTAGATGTGGTCGGCTATTATGGTGAGGCGTTGCTCATTGTCCCTCAGGCGTTGCAGGGTGGCCTTTTCCTGTGTCTGGTCTCTGAAAACAAGCACCACACCGCTGACTGAACCATCTTCCTCGGTTATGGGAGAAGCGCTGTCGGCAATTGGACGCTCTGAACCGTCCCTGCAAATGAGTATCGTGTGATTGGCCAGTCCGACAAGCTTACCGGTGCTCATCACTTGTTCAACCGGTGTATCAACCTGCTCTCGAGAGACCTCGTTGATGATCCTGAAAACATCGACCAGAGGCTTGCCCGCAGCATCCTGCTCCGACCAGCCCGTAAGCCGCTCGGCAACCGGGTTCATCTGATTTATCAATCCATCCCTATCCGTTGTAATAACGGCGTCTCCGATGCTGTAGAGCGTCGTCCTGAAGCTCTCCTGGGCTTCCCTTTGCAGCTTCTCTGACTGGTAGAGTTCACGATACAGGAGCGACTCACGCTTTCTGGTGACATTTGCAAGCGTTCCTCCCAGTATTATAACTGCCATGACGCCCAACAGCGCCACGACCAAAGCGCTGTTACGAGCTTCAGCGATAATCTCCGGCATATCAGTCTTGGTGCTCATGAACCACGGCGAACCCGGAATTGGCCGCAAATCGGCAAGGACATCCACACCCCTTATGTCATACCCCTGATACATGCCGACATTCCCCAATACGGCCTGCACTACGGGTAAGTTTGTCTGGGCCATGGGCATCCTGAGCGTCATTCCAGTCCCTTGTTTACGACGGACATTGGTCAGGACAACTACCTCATCTCCGTCCTTTCGACAAAGAGCCGATTCCACCGTATCGTTTGGAGTGGGCCATGCTTCCATCATGGGAAAGAGTTGTCCTTGAGCATCTATTCTCAGGACAACGACCCCGACGGGCTCGCCTCGTGAATTGGAAAATGGGGCCACTGCTGCCATGACCACAACGCCTTTCGCATTACGGTACAGGTCACTTAGTGTTGGGGCGCCAGTTTTCAGGCTTTCCCGGATAGCCTCTTCCTCGGCCGGATTAACAGGGTCAGGATCAGCTCCGGTAGAAATGAGCAGGCGGGATTCATGGCTAAGGATGAGAGCCTCGGAATAGTTGTATGTTTTTAAAATAACCTGCAATGATTCCAGGATAGCGGTCTTGTCAGCCTGATCAGCCCGTCCTTCAACGAGACTAACCAACTGCCTGCTTACCAGAGGCAATGTCGCAAATACCTGGGCGTCCCCCATTCTTTCTTTACGCCAGGTGTCGATAAGATCGGTCCTTGTCCAGGCTACTGAGCTGATTTCATGGTATTCCCGATCACGAATACTATCGATAGCTGAAAGGTAATAGAAATATGTTCCTGCCAACAGAACAGTGAGGGTAAGTAGGAAAGCGATGAAAAGAAGGTATCCCGGCTTGCTCACAGGTTCTGCGGTTTTTCCCATTAGAGGCGCTCCTGGTTCACAAAATTAGAAAATCATTTTGACTATGTGTCGATGATAACAGGCCTTGTCAAAGTCAGTGATCAACACTTATAATATAGCACATGCCCATAGATTTGTAATCAACCGGAAAGATCAGGATTCCGTGACTCGGACTCAACCAGAGTTTTTTATAGCTGATCTGAAAAGTAAACGCCAATTGTGCGTATCTTTTGAACAGTCATTACCATGAAAACGGGAATACAGAAATTCTGGGAAACACTATAGCATAGATATCGAGTCAGTTAAGATTCCTGGTTTTTCCCGTCTGAGGATATTTTTTATCCCCGCCGCCTGTTGGTAACTCTGTGACCAACTCCGTGAAAAAATTTTTTTTCTTTCTTTATTCGTATGGTTACCCAGATTGCGCCACTGATGAGCATTGCCATTTTGTTTAATTATTTCAAGGCTAAAGAAAATCCACCGCTAATTCAGCTATGGACGTAATTTTATAAATTGCGGGTCGTATGATTTATCCACAACTGTTGATAAGTTAACGACACTCTGTCAGTTCCGTTCAAACAAATGGACGTAAACGATGCCGGCAATTAACCCTCAATCACCATCTGAACAACCTCAACAAGCTGTCTCATCCTGCATGGTTTAGGCAAAAAGCTGATCACATAGGGTTTGATTGCAAGGCTGAGTTCACTTTTGGGGTCGTGGCCTGTCAGCACAATGGCCTTTACCAGGGGATTGATCTTCATAAGCTCCATAATGCAGTCCCGACCATCCATTTCCGGCATTATGATGTCCAGTATGACCAGGCCTATGTCCGCCTGTCGCTCTCTGTAAATGTTCACAGCCTCTCTTCCGTTGGATGCCATGAGAACTTCATAGCCGGCAGCCTCCAGAGCTGCTTGCTCCATTCCGGCCACAAGCTCGGAATCTTCAACGATCAGGATGCCTTTCCCACATTCCATTTGGCATCCTGTTGTGTCTGGCGCTGCGATAATAGTTGAAGGCTCTATCTCAGGAAAATACACCCTGAACGTGGTCCCTTTACCTACTTTGCTCTCACAAGTCACAAAACCGCCCCGCTGCTGGACAATGCCTCTCATGACAGACAGCCCCAATCCCATCCCCTTGATGTCGCCTCGCTCTTTCGTACTGAAGAATGGATCAAAGATTTGTGGGAGGATGGCCTCGTCTATCCCCTTACCGGTGTCTGTGACTGTGAGTAATATATGAGGTCCGGCCTTCGCCCCGTAATGGAGTTTGGCAAAAGCATCGTCCAATGTGACCGTGGTGGTTAACAGGCTCAACGTTCCACCATCGGGCATGGCCTCCGAAGCATTGTTTGCCATGCTCATTATGATCTGACCCAATTGGCCCGGGTCCTGCTTGACGATTGCGGGGCCATCAAACAAATCCATCTCCAGCTGGTTAATGTTTGGCAGATTTGAAATCGTAGATTCAAGTTCCCTGATTTTTTGGTTCAGATCGGTGGGGCTCGGAAAAACCATAGACTGTTGACCGAGATCCATGAACTTTGTCACCTGTTCGGCTGCCGTCTCCGCCGTATGCAAAATGGTCTTCAGAAGCTTTGGGTTAGCCCCTACCCTCTCTATCTCGTCCATTAACAATTCGCCATAGCCGATTATGATTTGAAGCATGTTATTGAAATCATGGGCAATGCCGCCTACAAGCGTCCCGATGGAAGCCAGTTTCCGGGATTGGTGGAGTTGCTCCTGTAATTCGCTCCGTTCACGCTCGGCTTCTGTTCTTTCGGATATGTCCTGGATGATTCCAACCTGGCCGGCCACTTTTCCCGTTGAATCTTTAAAAGTCGCTTTTGAAAAAATTGCAGGATGTAGAGCGCCATCGTGGTGATTCAGGAATGATTCATAAACCATGATGCCGGGATTGTCCCAGAGTTCCCCATCTTTCATGGAACATTCTTCGGCTATGTCTCTCGGGGAAACATCGTATATTGTCTTCCAGACGATCTGGTCTCTCGAAAGACCGACAAAATCTTCAAACGCCTTGTTGCATGTCAGGAAAATCCCTTCGGTATTTTTCACCCAGATAGGGTTGGGGACGGCTTCGAGCAGCCTCTCCAGGAAAGCGAGGCTATCTTCCAGGGCCTGCTCCAGGCGCTTCTCATCCGACATGTCCTGTACAAAGACTACAAGAGATTTTATTGATCCGTCCTCGTTACTTATAGGACTAACCGACAGCTTCACCCATATAACGGAGCCATCCTTACTAAGATGACGTTTTATCCTGAATAACCTGTTAATCTTTCCATCGAGCAATTGGGTGTAATTTGCCAAATCTGTGTCTAAATCTTCAGGATGGGTAAACTCGGGCCACGTCATGCCCATCAATTCCTGTCTGGAATAACCCAACATTTCACAAAAGAAATCGTTCACATCGATAAAACGCATTTCGGGTGTAACGGAGGCGACACCCAGCAACGGAGGCGACACCCAGCAACGGCGCCTCGAAGTAAGCCCTGAGACGGGCTTCACTCTCTAACAACGCCTTCTCAGCCAGCTTTCTGTCAGTGACGTCTCTGAAGGATATTATAGTTTTTCCCGAGCCGCCCGAGTCGGGCACGAAAGACGTGGTGACATCAATCGGGAAAATCGTTCCATCGTTTCTCCTGCAATTCAGTTCCGTGGAAACCTTACCGGTAAGCAGCAACCGCTCCCTGGCGCTGACAAATCTGGGATCCACCACATCCAGTATTCTGTCCCTTCCCAAAAGTCGAATTTCATCTTCCGACATCCCCAGAATGCTCCCGGCTGCCGGATTGACTTTATCCAGGGTTCCGTCAGGGCTGATCAACACTATCCCATCCGGCATGTTTTCAAATAGGGACCTGAACAGGGCTTCACTCTCCTGGAGAGCTTCCTGGGCCTTTTTGATTTCAGTGACATCGATGGCTATTCTGACTATCCCTTTCAGCGTTCCATCATGTCTGTTTTCAAGCGTCACTTTTGTCCAGAGATGTCGAGTCGTACCATCAGGGTGGGAGTAAACAAGCTGTTGCGATTGTTCATGACCTGTTCTCGCGTCGGCAATCTCTTTCAGGACGAAGTTTGCTTGCTCTCCATGGACTTCCTCCGGAGTCTTGCCACAAATCTCCTGCGGCGTTTTGCCCCACCATGTCTGAAATGTCCTGTTGGTAAAGACATATTTTCCGTCCGCATCCAGATAAGTTACCTCCATCGGTAGAAAGTCGATGATTGTCTGCAACAGCCTCTGGCTTTCCCTGGCTTCCTCGGTCCTTATCTCGACCAGTTTTTCCAGGTTGTCCCTGTGCCGGATTAGTTCATCCTGCATCAATTTCCGCTCGGTGATATCAACCACTACCCCACGGTAAACCCTGGATTGGCCTTGCCCATCCGTGCAAAGTTTTCCCCGGGACATCAAGTATCTGAAACCCCCGCTGGGTTCATTCACACGCCATTCCGTGTTCAGCTCTCCACCATTGTTAACGGCTTCCAGAATTTGATTCCGGACACGTTCTCTATCGTCGGGGTGGATCGTTCCAAACCAGTTTTCGTAGGATTGCTCGCAACTATGAGGCTCCAGACCGTACAAACTCCACAACTCCTCGGACCAATAGACGCTGTTGTCGATTAAATTCCACTCCCACATTCCCGCTTGAGCGGCGTCGAGCGCCATGTGCAGCCGCTCCCGGGAGTCATTCAGTGATTCCTCAACAAGTTTTTGATCGGTGATGTCTATTACTATGCCGACATAGCGTAGAACCTCACCACGGTCATTCAAGATCGGCTTTGCCCTTGAAACTACCCATCTGATTTGTCCTTGAGGATCCATGAGACGCCACTGGGTGTTTATCTCCTTTTTCTCTTGGAGAGCTTCACCTACCTCCAGATTCGCCTTATCTCTGTCATCCGGATGTATGGATAGTAGCCAGTTATCGTAGTTTGACTCACAGGAATTTTTCTCCAAACCCAGTATTGGCCACAGTTGATCTGACCATACTGTCTTGTTCGTGACGACATCCCATTCGTAGGCCCCCGATTTGGCGGCCTCCTGCGCAAAACTGAAGCTCTCGTTCCTTCTTCTCAGAGTTTCTTCACTGGCCCTGAGAGAGTCCAAAGCCTGTTTCTGGACTCTATCGGACTCAAGCAGATTTGCTCTTGCAGACTCAACTTCAGTGAACGCCCTTCCTGATGAGGGCTTAATACCGGCGCTTGAAAGGCTCCTGACCGAATTGGCTATTTTTCCGGCAACAATCGAGGCGCCAACCAATGTAGCGCCCAAAGCGACAGCAAGCACGACAACCAGTAGAACTGCAGCCTGCCTGTAATGGGGGGAACCTGGTGTGGAAAGAGAGACTGACCAGGAGGTTAGGTCGGACTTTACTACAATCGTGGAACCCTTAAGCGCATCACTTTTTTCGGATGGGTTCAGGGCCAACTCAAGTCCGGCGCCGTCCACGAGAACAAAAGAATAGCCTTCCGGCAAAGATATTCCCGAGACCATTCTTTCGAACCTGGAAGCTCCAAACGTGTTTAACAAAAAGAAACGACTCTCCCCATCCCGCTTCACCGGAACGGCAATATTTATCAGGGGTTCTTTGGCCACGGGGCCGAAGACTATGTCTCCAATTCCAGGTTTACCGGTCGCCTGAGCTATGACAAACCCGCCTCGTCCCGCCTTGTCAGTCGGCGTCGGCAACTTCGGAAGCGTAGCGCCATACTTGGCCCGGGTGTTGAGGAGCATCTGACGCGAAGGATCAGCCAGAATCAGATGGCTGTCATAAGCCGCATGAAAGGCCTGCATCTCGTTGTAAAAATCATTTAACCTCACAGGATCGTTTAGAGTCGATGATGCCGCCAGTAATTCCAGGCCCTTGATGTGGGACATAATCTCGGCGTCGATGCTGTCTGAAATTTCTTTGGCAATGAGGTAATCGCCTTGATCCTGGACTCTCTCGTGATGAATGACAAATTCTGTCAACAGCACAAAACCAACCAGCATTACAGGCGCTGCGCACAAAAGGATGGCTTTGACGAGGTAACTGAAAAGAGACGTGGTTTTGGCGGCAAAATTGTGTTGCTTTAATATGTTAGGATTATTCAGGTTCACTGATTTTTACCCCCTGGGCAAAAACTTTACAAATATTGCCCCAAAGAAATAGTATTTAATCCTGAATTTATAACAAGACGGCTCCTAATTTCAAGCAGGTTCCCCCAAAAACTGACACGACGTTTCGGAAAACCGGTTGACGAGGGTTAAATGAGGAACGCTCCCAGAATTCTATGTGAATTATTGTAAAGGTTTTTTGCCATTGCCTTACTCTTGATCGGTTAACAGCGTCAGTAAATCTTTCAAAGCTGAAAGGCGATACGGTTTCGTCACAAATGCATCGGGCTTGAATTCTGACTTGAAAGCATCTCTGATTTGCTCTTCATTGTATCCGCTGCATATGACCAACGTGAGGTCTGGTTTGAGCTTCTTAAGTCGGTCAAATGTTTCAACGCCTCCCATCTCCGGCATGACCAAATCAAGAATCACCAAATCAATTTCGGGATTCTTTATGAATAATTCCAAGGCTTCCTTGCCATTCGTAGCTGAAAAAGTCTTGCAGCCTAAATGGAGAAGCTGTCTTAAAGCTAAATCCAAGACTTCTTGTTCGTCATCCACCACCAGGACGGAAAGTTTCGTTTTCTCCGGTGACTTTTCCTCAATGGAGGAAGCACATGGTTTTACATCAACATGGATTCCATAAGCATGTCCCGTCCTGTAAAGAAGTGGTAAATAAACCGTAATGGTAGTTCCACCACCGGGACGGCTATCAATTGTAATTGCTCCGCCGTGCCCTCTGACAACTCCATGGACCACGGACATTCCCAAACCACGACCAACAAATTTTGTGGAGAAAAACGGGTCAAATACACGACTTATAGTTTCAGCATCCATACCGCTGCCATCATCTCTTATTCTTATGAAAGCCATATCCAGAGGCTGCGGTTTTTCGGGTAGGAGACTTCTGGAAATAAGCGATTCATCACAGAATTGAGCCCCAGTGGTGATCTCTATCGTCCCGTTCTTGCCGTCGAAAGCTTCGGAAGCGTTAATCAGAAGATTCATGATGACTTGCTGTATCTGGCTTTTGTCGGCTTTGACAAACATTTCATCTTCAATACTGTCTACCTTGAGGTTGATATTTTTGGGCACTGTCATCCTGAACATGTCAATGTTGTCATCAACCAGTTCTGAAAGATTGACGTCGTTCAACTCAAACGCTCCTTTACCAGAGTAATCGAGCATCTGTCTGACCAGACCGGCTGATTTCATGGACGCAGACAAGGCTCGTTCCAGGAAATCTTCCTTTTCACCGGGATCAAAATAGTTATTTTGCGCCAGTTCTATGTTTCCAATTATCACTGCCAGAAGGTTGTTAAAGTCATGGGCTATCCCCCCACTGAGCACGCCAAGGCTTTCCAGCTTTTGTGATTGGAGAAGCTTCCTCTCCATTTCCATAAGTTCTTCCTGAGCCTTCTTTTTCTCGGTAACATCTTCAAACACCATGCAAAATCGGTCATTAGATTCCCATGGCCTATATATGTTGCAGTTCAGATATTTCTTTGTGGGCTCGTGAAAGACGTCCAGAGACATTGGCATGCCGGTGACGGCAACCTCATGACACGCATCCAACCAGGTTTTGTCAGGATTGGGCCAGCAATCATGAACGGTTTTACCTAGTACGTCGTCGCCATTAAGGCCGAGGATTCTCTCAAAGGCTTCATTCGTCAACAAGTGGCGGCAACTTATAAACTCACCGGTTTCATCAAAAACAGATTCAAAAAACACGAAGCCATTTATCATGCTCTTCATCAGTTGAATCGTCCGATCTGACGCTGCTTGAAGTTCTGTTTCGGCCTTTTTTCGTTCAGTAATGTCCATGACCATACCAATGAAGCGTTTTTTAGATTCGGCGCCATCAACGTTCACCAATTTGCCTCTGGTAAACACCCATTTCCAGTCCCCAGTTTTTGATCGAATGCGGTGCTCACTCTCATATAGCGCTCTATCTCCTTTCAAATATTCTTGTGCTTTGGACATCCATTCCGCCAAATCTTCCTGATGATGATAAGGCAACCATTCCGTGACGGAAGTAGGAAGCTCACCCATTTCATATCCGAGCATCGAGTGGAATCGTTCATCAAAAAAGACCTCATCAGTGTCAATGAACCATTCCCAGCATCCTGCGTTGCTCACCTCCAGAGTCAGTGAAAGACGCTCCTCATTCTCACGGAGCGCAGCCCCAATAGCTTTTCGTTCGGTGATGTCCTGAATTACCCCCCAAATAATGTTGGTACCCGGATTGAAATCAGCCATCGAATGAATGTCCACAACCTTGTTATCTGATGGTCTGACAGACTTGTATTCGATATCATATGGTTTGCGGTCGATAATTAGCGCTGACAGAGCCGCATCCAACTGTGCCCTGTATTCCGGAAGAGGGAATTTCTGTACAGCCTCCAAATCCATTTCATCCTGTTTTAGGCCGTAAATATGTAGGGCTCCTTTTGAGCCTCTCACTTTTCGGGAGCTTAAATCCAATTCCCAGTTACCGAATTTTGCCGCCACTTCAGCTCGTTCCATGCGCATGATGTTTTCCTGTAGCTCATGAGCCATTTTTCTTGACTCAGTAACATCCATGAGCACAAAAACGGCTCCCTGTGAAAGGTCGGCTTTGTCCACTGCAGAAAGATTCATTAAAACTTCGATTAACGTGCCGTCTTTTTTTCTAAAACGGGTCTCTATTGTAGACTTACTCTTGGCGGCTATCTCTGAGTACATTAATGCTCCGGAACGTTCATATTCCTGATCGTTGGCATAGAATTGTCTTGATGGTTGCCCAACCAACTCGTCAGGTGAATATCCGGTCTGTTCAAACATGGC
>CAZVOU010000265.1:0-10526 GCA_964628605.1 uncultured Syntrophaceae bacterium | reverse complement strand
ATATAAAGTAGTATGACAGTGTTTTAGCATGCGGCAGTCGCACGGAACACCAAGGGAAGGACCGGTCAGTCAAACATAGTGATCGTCAATTAACACAATAGATTCAATTGAAGGTTTGACAGACGGGCCCTGATTTCATTGTTAAAGTATCGCTTCATAAATTTGAAATGATCAGAAGGGGGACGCGATGAATATTGGAGTAGGCTACGTAAGGGTGAGCACTAAAGGGCAGGTGGAGGATGGGATCAGTCTGGCGCTTCAGATGGAGAAGATCAGGGCCTATGCGTTTCTTAACGACATAGATCTGGTTGCAATTTACGGTGATCCTGGAATCTCCGGAAAGACCGCCAAAAAAAGACCTGGGCTTCAGGCCGTGCTTGAAATGGCAAGAAGAAAAAAGATCACGAACATGATCGTTTATAAGCTGGACCGTTTCTCGCGATCGACAATTGACGCTCTGACATTATCAGCTGAACTCGACAAGAACAGCGTAGCCATCCACAGCATCACCGAGAAGCTTGATACCAAAAGCGCCATAGGTCGTTTCTTTTTCACTATTCTTGGAGCGCTGGCTGAAATGGAACGGGCGCTGATATCCGAGAGAACACGAGATGCCCTCAGAAAGAAAATCCGTGATGGCAAGCAGGTTTCGTCCCGGGCTCCGTTTGGTTATGTCTACGAGGACGGATTGGCAATCCCGGATCAAACTGAACAATCTGCTCTTGAAATGATCCGCAAACTAAAGCACGGCTCTGACAGGCTTAGCCTCAGGAAGGTAGCCGCCATTCTGGCCCAGGCTGGATACCTTGACCGCAAGGGTCAGACGATCGGTGTTTCGACCATGTTCAAGCTGTGGAATGGCGTCTGATTCTATAGGCAGTAAAAAGGGGTCGTGGAGAAGCCGCAGTTTCTTCACCACCCCAGTGACATGCCCACACGTGACTTTTCCAATCTGGATCCGGGATAGAACCGGCAAAGGTCTTATCGCATTTCCTGGTTCCAGTAAAAGCTTTGCGAAAGAAATTCATTTAACTCTTCCAATCCTCTTCCCGATGTTATACCAAAAGATTCTACTCTGATTTATTTATCACCGTGTATTGATGAGACTCGATATGGGGTTGCGGATCAGGAATTGTGTCTGAGAAATTGCTGACTGATTTTTTGGGGGTGAATCATGTTGTGGATGAAGTCGTGGTTGAAATTGCTGACTGGCCCAATTGAGAAAAAATGTCCCGGATGCGGAACCATTAACGACGCCAAAGCCAAACGCTGTTCACAATGTTGGCTTGATCTGGGGTTTCTCGACTATGTCATGAAGTTACTCACGGGCAATTATCCGGAAATTGATTGCAATCCATACATTCTTGAGCCTGCGGAAGTTGCTCATCTCAGCGCTGAGATCTGGATAACCAGCTTTAGAAATGTGTCAGCCTCCCTGGAGCCCTCGGACTCTACCGCCACTGAACCTTGCATGCGAAATACAGTTGATATGCCTCAAGCTGGAAGTTTCAACAAGCTGTGCAAGGGTCTTCTGGTGGCGACGAACCAGCGGATACTAATAGTTACTGGTGAAGAAACCTACTCTGTAACCTGGAGAGGAATCAGACACTTTGATCTTGACGCCAAATCCGTCCGGATCTTTCACGATGGACGGCACAGTGGCGATATTTACCACATGGAAGACACGCGGTCGCTGTGGTGGCTCTATTATTCAAAGTTACGCCTGAAATCGGGCGGTCTGCTGGAAAGCCCGGACCTTAATGACGTGCCCGACGATGAACGACGGTCCATCCTGTCCACCATGAATGATATGGAACGAGCAAGGCAAAGGGCCCAGACCAAACATCGTTCCAGCCGGGCCAACCGAAAAATTGCGCTTCTGATAATGTTCCTGTTGATCGTGATTCCACCTATGGGTTTTCGTCTCGTGTTCACAATCCGCAGCCTGACATCCAGAATGAAGATTGGGCTGTTTGTGTTCGGACTGTGCTCTGTCTTCTCATGGATGCTCATTGTGTTCGGATTAACCAAATCTTTTAAGTTAGTTTAAAGGAATATTAGAAAAAAGACGGTCCAGTCAATGATGCAGGCTCAGGTAATCGAGTGTTTTCAATGGTTTATAAAATCAGTCCATGCCAGAAAAAACCATGATTGAATTGTCCTGCTTTGTCACACGTGAATCGTAGAATAGACTTCATCAATTATAAAGCGGGAGATCCAAATGAACATGTTACTCGGTGATCTGAGAGATCAGGTGAAGATAGGCTCGAGGCAAGTACATGAAAACATGATTATTTTCAGCCTTATGAGTGACTCTGATTCAGGTGTTGATTTCATAACCCTTGATGATGCCCTGAATCGTCATTCGCTCGAAATTACGGAGATCAGCGAAGGTGGTTCGGTCCCGACGCTCAGGCTTCACAACCCTTCTTCAAAGAGAATCCTGGCTCTCGATGGTGAAGAAGTGATCGGCGCGAAACAGAACCGGGTTTTGAACGCAACCATACTGGTTCCCCCGTATTCAAAAACAGCCATACCGGTCTCTTGCGTAGAGCAGGGAAGGTGGTCATACAAGGACAGGACCTTTTCCAGCGCATCCAATTCCATGAGCGCGAATCTTCGTCAGCTGAAAGCTCGAAGTGTCGCCGAAAATCTGCGCCACGGCCGATTTTTTGAATCGAATCAGGCTGAAGTTTGGGCAGGCATCGACAGACAGTACGAAAGACTCGCAGTGAACCAGTCTCCTACGATGGCCATGTCGGATCTTTATGAATCAATGAAACCTGAGTCCTCAAAATATCTTGAGTCGTTCTCACCTCAAAAGTCCCAGATCGGCATGATTGTCATGATCAACATGCAAATTGCCGGCATGGAATTAATTAACAGTTTTGACGCCTTCAGGAGCAACTTCGTCAAGTTGGTTAACAGTTATGTCCTGGACGCTGTTGAGACAACGGTTCCGGATCAACAAAAATTGCAGTCGTCGAGGAATAAAGCTAGTCGGTTTCTAAAATTGCTTGAAGAAGTTTCCATCGAAAGGCGGCCATCAGTGGCTCTAGGCAATGACCTGAGGATTGACTCGAGGCGACTCACTGGCTCAGGACTCGAATACGAGGACAAAATTCTCCAGTTGAGTCTGTTTCCGGCTCCTGAAAGAGAACGAACGGCCACGGTAATCCCTTTGCGTAGGGCTTCAGAACGCCGCAGACAAAACAGGCGTTAGCAGTAGATCATCGTGGTCGGAACACTTAGCGCTGCGCTCGAAACGGAATCTGAAGGTTGAATTCCGTGAGATGTTAATACTCAGGATGCGTCGGGATCACACGATGGATTCTGGGCAAAACGTGATAGGATGCATTGATGGACGCATCCAAACGAATAATCATGGAGGGGTCAAAATGCAGAGATTTTCCATGCTGGCATTGGCAATTGTGTTGGTAGTTCCTGTTATTGTTGGTGTGGTTCCTGATTCCCAGCAATCTGGAAACAAGGGTAGTGGTTTTTTTGGTCCTGCCTGCGCTTTGGCTGACATGTACGGGGCTATAGCGTATTCGAGATCCAGCGATTGCTGGGGAACCTCCTATAATTATAGATCCAGGTCTCAGGCTGAGGGTGCGGCTTTGTCCGAATGCTGTTCGTCCGACTGTGAGATAAAAACCTGGTTCCGCAATGCGTGTGGCGCCCTGGCGACCGGAGACGATGGTTCGGTTGGCTGGGGATGGTATGGAAGCCGATCCGGAGCTGAGAGCATAGCCTTGAGAGAATGTCAGCAAAGGAGCAGCGGATGCCGGGTCCGGTGCTGGGCATGCACTAGCAGGTGATTGAATCCAGGTCTGACGGGATAGATTTTTTCAAACGGGCGCTTCAGAAACGTTTTGGAAATTACCCTTTATCTGTTCAGGGAGTTGTTAGTTAGTCTTCTGTTTCCGCAACATTAATCCTCTCTTTTTCTACGAGGACAAGCTTGTCACTCTTTAGTCTGTATTTCTCAAGGAAATGGACCGAAGGACAGCACATGGGGTCGGATGGAGAATGTCTGACTATTTCTAACGAGATGAGTCCGGAGTTGATGGAAAGCGATTTGATATTAACCTTGTTCCCCAAATTTAGTGCGGCCGCCTGACGGGGATGCCCTTTCTGATTTTTTATGGCTACCAGTTCCACCCAGGTTCCACTGGCCCCGACGAAAGACCACAGGATTGCCACCGCATCGGCTGCGCCGTCACCATTTAAGTCGCCGAAATCAAACTTTCCAGGCCATTCTGTAGAACTGTGGTGGGCCCCCTCAATAGGGTTCTCAAAAACGCCATCCGTCAGCTTGATTTTGCCACATTTCAACCTGTATTCCGCGTTCATGAGCTTGTTGACCGTTAATTCGTCGCCCCCGGCATGGCAATATTCCCCGTAAAAAAAACATGAACCGGCTAAAATAATCAGCATAATAAACATTGACATTGGTCTGTTCATGAACCGACTCCTGTATGAATCACAAAAGGCTCCAGGCTTTACGCCGGCGTTTAAAAATCAGTCTTTCATACAACTTCCAGGTTATTCGGAACTGTCTGGGCTGTTTCAGGCCGACTGCTTTTCCTGCTCAGACCTGCCAGCGCCCCAACCAGAGCTTTCTGAAGTGTGCCTGTTATGGCCTCGGAATCTGCGCCAGCATCCAGCAGTAACATGGCGATCTCTGTGTGGCCTTTGTTGATGGCCACCTTTAGGGATGTAGACAGTATTTCATCCCCAGAATTGATCTTTCTGAGTTCTAATAAATCCATCACCAATTGATAATTGCCCATTTCTACGCCGTAATTCAGGAAGGTCGAAAGAGTCTTGCTATCCACATTCGCGCTGGCTTTTAGCAGAAGGCTCACAATTTCGCTGGCGCCTCTCTCCGCTGCCCTTACCAGTGAGTCCCATCCTGCGTTACATGTCGCACTGACATCGGCCCCATGGTTCAGGAGGATTCTTACTATTTCCGAATGGCCTTCCCGGGCTGCTGCCATCAGCGGTGTGATGCCCCACATATTCCTGGCGTCGACTTTTGACCCCCCATCAAGGAGAATACTCAACAGCCGCACGTCACCTTTTTCGGCGGCGTGGATCAATGCCTCAGAATCGTCCCGGGTGGTGTCCATTGAAGTATGTCCTTTGGGTGACTAACCAGATGAAAGATTGTTGGTTGATGAAATAAGGCTTTGTGTCAATTACCTAAAGCCTGGTTAACGTCATAATCCCGTTTTTCTGGCGCAGGCCGACAACTCCTCACGATATTCCTGCATCCAGTCGTTCCTCTTTCCGGATTGCCGAGGGCGTTTTTTGTCCGCATGAGGTCCGGGCTTGCAGTTCAGGAGCATTATTGGAACGAGGAAGTTCCGTTGCTTTACTACAGTTCTCTTGCGCATTGTTCAAATTCCTCCCCTGGTTTTGACTTTTCCCAGAAGGGTAAGTTCCCCTTTTCAATGTCCGACAGGACCCTGAAAACATGGTCACTCCATCCTGAGATCATGAAGGCGTTCTTGTGAACCAGATCTACTGGACTATGCCCATATCCGGCAAGGTCGAAGACATAAACTTTCGTATTTGGATTCACCCTGTTCCAGTAGTTTGCCATTGATGTTGACAGAAGCCCTGTTGAGTAGGGGACGGAATTCCACATCTGGCAATCCGTAAAGAACACGATGGTGTCAAAACGCCGGTTTTCAGTGAGAGCCCATTCCGCCACCAGATATCCATTGGTGTAACAGCCAACATCGGTTTTCCTGAGATTTTCTGTGTTGTGCAAGATTCCGCCCTGCACAAGGTTGACACACTGCCAAGTGTGCCCGAATACACCTACTGTCACATTGTTCGGAGCGTAATGCGCCAGCATGCTGCCCAATGTATACGCCACATCCGAGTACTTCAATGTGGATTTCTCACTAAGCGAATTATTCATTGACCCGGAAGAATCGCAGGCAATTAGTGTCCTGCCCTCCCTAAACCTTTCGATGGCCGGTATATTGTCCACAGACGCCTGGAGCGCCGCCTCCAGAGATTGAAACACCGTCAGTGGAACTTGAGACTTTGATTGCTCCAGCATCCTGTAGGCGGACAACCACCTGAAAGGAAACTGCTTGGACTTTTTCACCGCATCCGGGTCACTGATCAGCTTGACCCACCTGTCTATGGTTCCAACCTTAACCTTGACTTCGAGCATGTTCCTTATGTTACGCAGAGCAGCCATGTAAGGAAGTTTCCCTTCCAAAAGCAGAGTGTCCCATACAGCCGCCTTCTCCATGTCGGATTTGCAGGCGCTGTACATTGTTTCCCATGTGTCCACAGGTTCCAGGGCGCCGTCCAGGATTCGTACGAAGTTATCAGACATCTCTGCGTCTCTTGGTTCCGGGTGAACCAGTTGAAGGACATCCTTGAAGGTAATGGCTTCCTTGGCGCCTTTATTGTATTTGCGATACTGGAAGGCGTTGAACTTGTTGAAAGCTTCCGCCAGACCTTTGCGAACGGCCGCAGGGACAGGTCGTAACGATTCCCTGGCGCTGCCTGCCAACTCCTCAACTTCCAGCCATGCGGCCACAAGTTCCTTTATCTCGTCAGCCCGCTGTATTACCCGCGCCACTACATCTTTTGTCACTGACCTGCGTCTGATGAGAGTCGCCACCAGCAGCATGGGAACAGAGCGTAGATGCATCTCCTCCCGAAGGAATATGGCCAGTTGCGCCACAAACTCCGGATTGCATGAGTCGGCCAGCGAAATCAACTGTGTCTTCTGTTCACGTCCACTCCGGTAGTACTGGTTTTCAAGTAGCGCACAGGCAGCGTTGCAATAGAGGGCGAACTCGTTGGTCGGAGGATTGTAAGCCTTGGCGCCCTCGTAGTTTACCGTTTCCCTGGGGTTTTGAGCTGAGGTATTGAATCTGGACATCATCGCTCCCTCGTGCGCTCGGAGTAAAGAGGGGATACATTCTAACACGGTGTTTTCAGCTGGTTAGAAGTAACCGTGTTATCCGTCGCCCTCTTTACGTCCGAAAGGAAATTGGGACCGCCACAGCCATGGGCTCACTTCGTGGTTTAAGCAGCCATGCCGTCTGTTTTTAACGGTCCATGAATGATGAGGAGGATACTATCGCTCAGAGTATATCCCCTATTGGGGGCTTCTGTGTCATGGTAGTTGAAGTAACCCTGCGCTCCGTCGCTCCTCAAAATTCTGTTACAATATCAATTATGACCAGGTGGCCTGCTGAACGCTGAAATGTCGGCGCATCAAACATACAACCGGATCACATTATTACCATTCGGCAGAGGAAGAATAATCTGACAAAAATTTCCGTTAATTTTTAGTTTTATCCTGCAAAAGTCAACTTGAATCATTAGGCAGCCCGGAAATGCTTTCAAGAGTCAAAATCCATTATGGGGCAAAGCCTTGGCAGGCTAAGGGTATAGAAATCAGTTCGTTTCCCTGATGAGCATGAACGCTGCTGAATATATAATGGGTGAAGACTTTATGACACGCTGTTATAATCGTGCAAACGCCGCCTGGACGTCAATACCATAAAGTCTTGGCTAAAAACTGATTGTGAGCAATATTGCAAGACTGATAACTGGCAGATTTAGCTCCAGGTATTATACGGCTGAATCTGGTTATCAATCCTGGGTGATTGAGATTTGCGCCAGAATCAAAAAACCAAAATCGAAGAGTGCGAGATGAAATACGTGGTCAAGAAATCTGCTGGTCGCAATAAGACGGATGCGCCTGAAGCGTCTGGTATGAGGACAGAATTTTACTCTGTCGTCTCCCAAATACTGCAGGATGCCCGTTCCAACGCCTATCGAGCCATCAACTTCGCCATGGTTGAAGCTTACTGGAAGATTGGACGGGCGATAGTAGAAGAAGAGCAGATGGGTAAGAGTCGTGCGGACTATGGAGCCTACCTGATCAGAGGCTTGTCCGTTCGTTTGACTAAAGATTTTGGTAGGGGCTTTACTGAAACAAACCTACGTAACTTCAGGCAATTTTATATGGCTTTCCCGGTAGAAGGCTCTCGCGAGATTCGCTACGCGCTGCGTAGTGAATTGACTTGGACTCACTACCGGGCGTTGATGCGTGTCGAAAAAACCGAAGCCAGGCTTTACTACATGAATGAAGCGGCGGAGCAACACTGGAGTTCCCGGGCCCTCGAACGTCAGATCAATTCCATGTATTATGAACGCCTGGCTATGAGCCGAGTAAAAGGGCCGGTAGCGGAGGAGGCCCGGAAGGCTACGGCTGAACTCGCCGCACAACCCAAAGATTTCATAAAAGACCCGTATGTCCTTGAATTTCTAAATATACAGGAAACCGCATTCTATCGCGAATCCGAATTGGAGCAGGCCATAATTAAACATTTACAAACGTTTATGCTCGAGCTTGGACGTGGTTTTGCTTTCGTAGCCCGCCAAAAACGAGTCTCCACCGAAACAATGGATTTTTATGTGGATCTGGTTTTTTACAACTATATCCTTAAGTGTTTTGTTTTGATTGATCTCAAGATAGGGCCATTGACCCCTCAGGACATTGGTCAGATGGACCTCTATGTCCGCCTGTTTGAAGACACCATTAAATCGGATGGCGACAACCCGACCATTGGGATTATCCTTTGTTCAGCCAAAGACCATACGGTGGTAAAATATTCAGTTCTGAATGAAAGCCATCAACTGTTTGCTTCCAAATATACTCTATACCTCCCTACAGAGGAAGAACTTCGAGATGAGTTGGAGCGGGAACGGCTGATTATAGAAGCAGCTACCAGGACTCAATATGGTGAGACCAGTCTACGAGAATGATTTACAGGGCCAGCGGTTCAGAAAAAGCCGCATTGTGATGCAAAAGAGACTGCCGCAATGTGCCATAACTATCCCTGTCCCAGACCATCACGAGGTACGGATGGGAAGATCACGAGAATTTCTTCTGTGCCGGATCAAAAGTAATAGCCCCCCTATCACCAAAATTGAAAGCAGAACAATTACATTTACAGTCGTTTCACGGCGCTCCAAAAGAAGCTGCGCCATTTTCCTCGTCACCGGCTATTTTATCAAGTGTTGGCAACTCTTTAATTATTTTCCCCGATTTACTCTCGGCCAACCGTAAATCATAGAGCTTTTGCAGGTTCATCCAGAATTCAGGGCTCGTTCCAAAGAAATGCCCAAGACGCAGGGCCGTATCACCGGTTATGGAACGACGACCTTTCAGGATTTCGGTCACACGGTTTGTGGGCACCTGGAGTTGGCGGGCTAGCGCCGCAGCGCTGATACCAAGTTCTTCAAGCTGTTCGGCGAGATGTTCGCCAGGATGTATCAGACTTCGTCCCATATTACTCCACCTCAGTGATAATCAACAATCTCAACATTGACGGGTCCAGGAGATCCCTTCGGCCACTCAAAACAAATCCGCCATTGATCATTAATGCGGATGCTATACTGTCCCTTGCGAGCGCCCTTGAGCGCTTCGAGACGATTGCCCGGCAAATTCAGATCGAGTAGCGATGTCGCCGCGTCAAGTTGGTCAATCTTCATTTCCGCCTTACGCTCAAAACCAGAGAAAGCATTGGATGGGTTTCCCAACGCAAACTCACGTGTTCGCTTGTCTCGATAGCTAACAATCATGTCCCAACTTTATGCCATGTTATGCGTTACGTCAAGCATAACTCGTCTGACTATTCCATGGGTTGTTGGAATCAATTCAAGAAAGTTTAGGAATAGGTTTCAAGGCCAAAGAACCAGATTCCGACCGCCCAGCTTATATTTTTCAGTGAAACTTAGAGACGGTCAACACATGGGGTCATCAGGCGCGTGCTTGCCAATTTCCAGAAAGATTTCCCACGACTTGATAGCCATCGGATTGATTCTTCCCCCATAAATAGGACTTGGATAGATTATTGTCCAATTTTGTGAATTGTTTTTTAAGAGCCGCAGCCTTGGACTGCGGCCCCATTTGCTTCGTCTGAAGAGTTATTTTTGTCGCTGCCTAAAAGCCCGGACACGCTCCTGCAACAACTTTTCCCCAAACATTGCGTTAGGTTGGACTCCTCTTGCAATCAACATGTCCCCTTTGACCTCCCGTTTCACTTTAAGGACCTGTTTGGCCAAAGATATGTGCTCGAGGTACAATTTACGTTCATATCTCCCGTCAGATTCCAGATATGACAGGCGCAACTGTTTGAATATGTCGTCGTCGACCAGTCTCATCAGCTTCCCGGGTCTCATTTCATGCAATTTCTTCAGTTTCATGTGATTACGCATGGTCCTGCACCCGAAGTCCACCAGCCTGTTTGGTATTCTGAGCCGTTCCCCCAGGCTTCTGACCAGATGCTCATGGCCTTCATGACCATTGTGGACCGGGGGATTCTCAGACAGCCCTTTACCGAGATCGTGAACCAGCAGGGCGAACCTTTCTTTTAATCCATTCCCTCGATATATGGCCGCCATGGTGTGTTCAAAGGCAGTCCCGTCATGTTTATCGGGGACCTTTAACGCCTCTATTTCGGGGAAATGCA
>CAZVOU010000264.1:0-6573 GCA_964628605.1 uncultured Syntrophaceae bacterium | reverse complement strand
ATTCCAATATGGTTACAAGCGAAAAACCGTATTAAGACTGAGTCTCAAATTTCTAGACATATTACATTGGCTGATATTGAAGTAATCATTCCCATGAAAGAATTCGTTTTCAATTCATGAAACAACCCTTCTGATAAGGGTTGTGTGGAGCAAACAGCATGAATCCGGCAACGCAGGCCCATGACGCTAAGAGGACAACTCTATTTAGTTTACCTATCTTGCTGACCCTTGTTTCACTGGGACTAACCGGCAATTATTTCAAGTTTTCCATCTTGAATGCAGATTTCATCTTCGGCAGTGTGTTTGCGATGCTCACACTCCAACTCCTCGGTCTGGGAAGTGGCATTCTGGCGGCTGCGATCATCTCCTCCTACACATTTTTTGCATGGAACCATCCTTTCGCCATCCTCACTATGACAGGCGAGGTAGCATTTGTAGGTTGGATTATCAACCATCGAAAGATTGAAATGGTTTCCGCAGACGCTCTCTACTGGGTCGTTGTCGGAATACCAGCGGGGTTTCTTTGCTTCTATTTTATCTCAGATCTGCCCTCTAGCAACGCCCTTTTTCTTATGAGCAAGCAGGCGATAAACGGTGTAGCCAATTGCGTTATAGCTAGACTGATTTTTGTCGCCTATTCAAAACGTTTAAGGGCTCCCATAATTTCTTTTCGCGAGATTATTTCAACCCTGATGATATTCTTTGTGTTGGCAACGGGACTAATATTTCTGATCTTTGGGAGCAGAAGTGATTTTTCAGAAGCTGACCTCAGGATTCGTCAAGATGCGATAATGGTCAGTCACGAAGCAACGAATAGCATTCAAAGCTGGCTGCAAGACAAAGAGATGTCCGTAATGAATCTGGCTCAAATGGCAGTTACGATTTCGCCCCAGCAGATGCAACTGCTGCTGGAACAGGTACGGATATCTCACAAGAGTTTCTTGCGAGTAGCGCTTGTAGATAAGGAAGGAAGCGCTATCGCACACTCCCCCCCGACTGATGAGAGAGGTGCAAGCGCCGTAGGAAGTTCTCTTGCTGATCGCCCTTACATCCCTCAACTCAAAGAGAAGCTTCAACCCATGCTCTCCGATGTAATGGAATCAAGATTCGGGACTCCTGATCCGGTTGCAATAATGTTCGCCCCTGTCATTTCACACGAGGCTTACAACGGTTATGTGGCTGGCATACTCAACTTGGACCGTATAAAGAACCTCTTGGAAATAAGCGCTACCAGACTCGGTATGCAATACACACTGGTAGACAGGAACGGCAATGTTATTCTGACCAGTCGCAAAGATCAAGAGGTAATGACACCGTTCTCATTTGGGAAAGGGGATATTCATCGCCTTGATAACAAACTTGCGCAATGGATTCCGGAATTGACCACCGGTATGTCCACAATAGAGCTCTGGGGGAAATCATTCTATGTCGTTGAATCTCAAATCGGCAAATTAGCTGAATGGAAATTGATTGTTGAACAGCCAGTGTCGCCGTTCCAGAAAATTCTCTACGTCATGTATTCACTTAGGATCGGCCTGCTCTTCGTCATCGTGGTGGTGTTGTTGATTGTGGCCGTGCTTTTGAGTCGCAGCATGGTTTCGACAACAGAAGAGCTGGCGGTTATTACGCTTGATCTGCCAAGTAAGCTCGAATCCCAACGTTTGATCATTTGGCCCGAAAGTTCAGTGCTGGAGACGAATTCCCTGATTCGCAATTTTAGGCAGATGGCGGATTCTCTTTTGGCAAAGTTTCAGGACATTAGGCAGATGAACGAGACGCTGGATCAACTTGTCAAACAGAGGACTCATGAACTTGAAACCAGCCAGGAGAAACTTTCCAACGCCGTCGAAATAGCCCGTTTGGGGCACTGGGACTACGATGTCACAAATGATTCTTTCACATTTAATGACCAGTTCTATAAACTCTTTTATACCACTGTTGATCAAGTGGGCTCATATGTAATGTCGTTTTCTCAATACGCCAGACGATTCATCCATCCCGACGACATAGACGTAGTACAAATGGAATTGAAGAAAGCCAAGGAATCCAGCGATCCAAACTATGGCCAAAAGTTCGAGCATCGGGTGCTCTACGCCGATGGAACGGTCGGCCATGTCGCAGTGAGGTTATTGATAAACCAGAATTCTGAGGGTCGGACAGTCAAGGTATTTGGAGTGAATCAAGACATCACGGAGAGTAAACAGGTGCAAGAGGCTCTCCGGGAGAGTGAGGAGAAATTCAAACAAGTTTTTGAATCCGCCAATGTTGGAAAATCTATAACCCTTCTTAGTGGTGAGATAAATGTTAATGAAGCCTTTTGCAACCTAGTCGGATACACCCACGAAGAATTGAAATACAAGAAATGGCAGGACCTCACGCCGGTGGAGGACATTGAAACTATTCGAGAGATATTGGACCCTCTGTTGACAGGATACAAAGACTCCGTTCGATTCAACAAGAGGTACACTCACAAAGATGGGTCTTATGTTTGGGCTGACGTTAGTTGTGCGATGCGGAGAGATCATTCGGGAAAACCTCTTCATTTCATAACGACAATTGTGGATATCACTGATCGCATGAGGGCGCAAGAGACTCAAAGACGATTGTTTGCAGCCATTCAACAAGCGACGGACGGCATCATGATCACGGATTGCGAAGGGATCATTGAGTATGTAAATCCGGCGATAGAGACCATGACGGGATACAGTTCCGAGGAACTAATTGGAAGCAAGCCTTCGATTCTAAAAGGCAGAGACCAAGATCCTTCCTTTTACGAGAATTTGTGGAATATCATCACCTCAGGTGGCACTTGGTCGGGACAATTCGCAAATCGTCGTAAAAACGGAAGTCTTTATTCTGGGGAAGCCACCATCGCTCCCGTAGTCGATGAATCAGGGAAGATTGCAAACTTTGTCATGGTGAAACGTGATGTTACAGAGCACCTGGAATTGTCCAACCAGCTCATGCAGGCTCAAAAGATGGAGGCTGTGGGAACTCTGGCTGGAGGTTTAGCACATGACTTCAACAATCTCCTACAGGTAATAATTGGGTACACTGAAATCCTTCTGCTAACCAATAAACCAGAGGACCGTGAGCGCGATGGACTCCAAAAAATATATTCCGCAGCCCAGAAGGGATCTGACCTCGTGCGAAACCTCCTCACTTTCAGCAGGAAGGTGGAGCCAAAGCTGCGTGCAGTTGATATGAAAAGAGAGGTGGCTGAGATTGAGAAACTTCTGTCTCGCACCATACCAAAGAACATCAATATCGTTGTTAGAACGGAAGATCAATTGAGTGAGATCATGGCTGACCCATCCCAGGTTGGACAAATTCTGATGAACCTCGTTGTAAATGCGCGGGATGCCATGCCTAATGGCGGTACTCTATCCGTCGAGATGGAAAATGTGGATTTAAATAAAGACTTCTGCGAAGGAAAACCAGATCTAAGACCGGGGCCGTATGTACTTCTGACTGTTACCGACACCGGGCACGGCATGGACCAAAAGACCTTGGGGCGCATCTTCGACCCGTTTTTCACCACCAAAGCAATGGGCAAGGGCTCAGGTTTGGGTCTTGCAACCGTGCATGGCATAGTCAAACAACACGGAGGGCACATTACGTGTTCGAGTGAACCGGGACACGGATCAACATTCAGGATATACTTCCCCTCCATTAAGAAAGAGCAACAGCCTGCAATCGCGGGAGTAGAGGATGCCCCAATAGGTGGGAGCGAGACAATACTCCTTGTTGACGATGATGAAGTCATTCGGGATCTCGGGAAAAGTATTCTTTCGAACGTTGGATATCATGTTATAGAAGCAGTTGACGGGAACGAGGCACTCAAGACCTATCGAGAACACCTAGACAAGATTTCAGTTGTACTCCTTGACCTCAACATGCCTAAGATGGGTGGGGAGCAATGTTTGAGTGAGATACTCAAATTGAACCCAGAAGCACGAGTCCTCATTGTCACGGGTTTTTTGGAATATGCGGGAAGCGATGCAGAGCGCTTGTCTTCGGGTATTATACCCAAGCCGTACAAAGCAGGATATCTGCTTGCCAAGGTCAGAGAGGTTCTGGATGCTTCTTGAGGAAGTTCATTGAGAGCTCCGAGATTTAGGTTAACACAGGGATTTTTATCATGCATCTGATGACGTTAGGAGAAATGAATTTGGCCTTTTCGTCAAAAGAATGTTGAAACGGAATCCTGGGCTGCAGGCTCTGGAATGGGTTCCCAGGGTCACAAATGACGCGTTGTCCTCGTAAAATAGTGCAAGGTGGTATTTTGCCATTTTGCCTCGACTGGACCATAGGGTCTTCAAATCAGTAGTTTTTTAGAGCATCTTGAACGAATAGACGAAAATTTCTGAGTAGTCCATCTGAAAGAATTATGTCCAGTGTCAGCAAGCTGAGAAAATCTCTTCATCTAACGGCTTAAGTGAAATTTGGGAAAACGGTATGGTGATGACAGTGCTGACTAAAAACTAGAAGTCAGATCAACACGAACGGCCATTATGGGATCTATGGTTCTACTAGGATTCGTACCGTAATTGTTCCCAGAGGTCGGGTTGCGCCAATTGGTGCTTTTGTCCACACAAGCGTAACTGAACCATTTTCCCGGCTGCCATCTGGATACGACCACGTCCACTGTCCAGTTCTCGAGGAGTTTCCAACCTAGACCTAGATCAATTTCATAGCCCAAAGCAGTTTCTGGAATTGATGGCGCCGTAGGATTGGCATCGAAGTTTACTTGAACATTACCCGTGTAATAAGGTAACGCAGCGTTTGACTCATAATAATCTGGAGAGATGAATCCCCATGGATAACTTTTAGAGGTCCTTTGAGCCCACAGAAAGTTACCAAAGATATTCAAATTCGAAGCCACAGCATAGTCGAGCCTGGTAGCCAAAACAAAAGAATCTAGCATTGAACCTTCCTGGTTGAGCCCCCTATTGGCCACATCATCGTAAAATTGTCCATTATATGTAGCTGTGACGACTGCTTCTCGCCTAACACCAGCCAAGCCAGATCCATAGATGTAAGACATTAAGTAGCTATATTTCTTCCATATGTCTATTCCCGCCAACTCCCTGATTAACTCAGGATTCCTCAAAAATGCTCCAGCTTGCCTATCTATGTAGGTCCCATTTCGTCTATCTAAACCAGGCGTAAACCCTACTAAAAAACTTATCTTGGATGGTCCCGCAATTCCACCAATCTCTGCAGCATATCGCCATTGCTCAGTAAATGTCGGCGATCTGACATCGTAGTTTGTGGTGTCATAAAACCATGCTGTTTCAAAATTAAAAAATAACCTGCCGTCGTTATACTTGGCATAGGCTGTGCCATGAGTGACGTCAGTTTGCCTCGGCATATATATTACGTTCGTGGCACTCCTACCCAGGGTTGCTTCAGGCCCAATGTGGTAACTGAAAAATGCTGAATATATTCCAAGCTCCAAGTTTCTGTTCGAATACATTAACGAACCACAGACGTCCTGTTTTCTGATTCCGCTTTTGTCTCCCCTGTTGTAATACGAGTCATAGTAACTGGTGGAATTGCTCAAGACTGATCTTTCGAGCAAATCTGTAGTAGACGAACCATTTAACCAGATTGTGTTTGTAGGCGCTTGCCTTTTGGGATAAAAACCCAAGACAATGGTAAGCGGACCATAGGCTGTCTTCAATGAAAGGGATTCAGTAGTTAAATTGCTGTTACCGTCATATTGCAGACCTATTCCAAAAGGTAAGGGTCTTTTTCCATAACTCACAGTTCCCCATGGCGTATGGGCTGTACCCCAAAGCAAGGGAGCTGAAATGCCGACATCATTTAGTGTTCCAGGATTTGTCCAATTAGTGTATTGATACCGATTGTAATTGCCATAATCGTAATAGCCCCCATATCCCCCTATCCTCAGCCTTGCTTTAATGTCTAATGCCGGATTGATTTTTATAGTGGGCCAAAAGTCAGCTTGAATGTAGGATGTAGCAACATCACTACCAGAAGCCATTTGGACGTTAAACACTCTAGGTATCCCATTCCACAAGTTCAAATTTGCGGCGCTATTCTGACTGGCAGTAGCGGAGGCATCTGAATCGTAGGGGCCAAAAAAACCGGATCTTCCTTGCTGAGAATAAGTTTCATAGCTCCACATGAGGGACCCAGTCAGGTTGAATTCCCAAGCATATAAAGAGGAAGCGTTCAGGATCAGCAATTGGATCGTAAAGACAATTTTAACTATAGTCTTGAGCATACTTAGTGTTAGCCCTCCTGGCATCGGAGCCTAATTAACTGTCACCTAGATTCTTTCTGTTTCCTATAATTATAATATAACTGCATAGCAGAAGTCGACTTGTTTTTGGTGTGGCTTGATAAAATCGTCAAGAAGACCTGCTTACCTAATTGATACATCCATGCACGATACTTGTTGACATCGCCGAAATGCGGCGGCGCCATCGAGTCAAAATTGGCGTGGTGTTTGTGAAAACGTGTCACAGTCGACTCCAAAAATCCTGACTCCTAAAACATTCCTAAAATAACAATTTGAGAAAACGGGGGTAAAGCGGGGGCAGA
>CAZVOU010000263.1:0-1619 GCA_964628605.1 uncultured Syntrophaceae bacterium | reverse complement strand
TCCTGGGGGTTATCATGAACATGTTCAACGCCCCGAGCGCTTATGGTTACAAGTACAGGTATGGTGGCTATTATTACAGAAACCAGAAATATTACTCCCAGAAAGAATCCAAGGCCTGACAGGAAGCTGGGAGTTACGTCGCGCTTACCGTCCCTCATCCACAAATCCAGCCCTTTCACCGTTAAATCTATGGCGCATTTTCAAAATTATCATTCCTTCGAAGTTTAAACCGCTTTATTTCATTTACATTTTGACACAAATAGTGTTATAATCGCCTCTAAATACATTTTATAACTCTTTCGACTAGTTATATTTATATGCTAAAGCACTTACTTCATAAAGCGCTCCTTCTTCTTCCGATTTTGGCATTTCTGTCAGTTTCCGGGTGCATCGGATTGGTTCCTTCGCCGTTCAGACCGTCGCCGGGGCCGCAGAAAGCGCCGCAAATCAATGATCTGGCGGAAGCTTTCGATGTAGTGTGCAGGAATTACAGGCTGGGGCCGGATGATAAGGTCGGCATTCTGTATCAGGCAGAGTGGTCGGTTCCGACGGGTAGTTTCCGGCTCGATACGCTGGATGAGTTGGACATCAAGTTTATTCTGGACCCACAGTTAAATGAAAAAGTCATAATCAGGCCGGATGGAATGATCACACTGCAGGGAGTTGGCGAAATACGCGCAGCGGGACTGAGTCCACTTGAACTGGCCAAGAGAATTGAAGACCGTTATGTGGAAGCGGAGATATTTTCCAGGGACGAAACTCGAGCGGCTTTAAAAAACTATGCGCTTGTCACAGTCCACGTGCTTAACTTCTATCAGAAAATCCAGAGACTCATCGGAACGGTAACAAGTCTGGCTAGTGGTGGCAGCAACATCACACTTGTCAATCCTGATGGAACCATAGATTTACCGCTTGTTTCAGAGCGCATACTAGCTTCCGGGTACACGGTCAGTGAGGTTGAGAGCACGGTCAACAGGGTTTACAGGGCGGGTCCTCTCAAGAATGTTGTGGCCTCGGTTGCGCTAAAGGAAGCCAAGTCCAGAAAATTTTACGTCATGGGTGAAGTTGGTGGCGCCGGAGCATACGACATAAAACAGCCCATTACTGCAATGCAGGCTCTCGCAATGGCAGGCGGTGTTAACAATGATACGGCGGATCTGACCAGCGTGATACTGGTTTCCAAAGATATTCACGGACGTCCCATCGGGCGCAGGCTCGATCTGAAGAGAATGCTGGATGTTGGCGATATGGGCTCCCAGATTCTCATCAAACCTTATGATATGCTCTACGTGCCCAGGACTTACATACAGGATGTTAACCTGTTCGTGACGCAGTATCTGGGTGTCATTGGAAGCGTAAAGGCGTTTGCCAATGAAATGAGCAAGTGATGATAAATTGCCCCGCCTGCCTTTAATTCAAAGACATTCATTGTCTTAACGGGATAGTAACAAGATGTTCAGAACCTGCCCTTCCATAGTGGTCCTATTTATTTTGTCCATGCTGTTTACTCAAAACGTTCACTCTCAGGATATCCTCACCCAGCAGGCAGATCAGCAGAAACAGATTAACCAGCTACGCTACGATGTGGAGGAGCTACAACGCACTGTTGATGTATTGAA
>CAZVOU010000262.1:0-13119 GCA_964628605.1 uncultured Syntrophaceae bacterium | reverse complement strand
CCTCATTACATCGTAATTACCAGTATGAGGGCTTCGAACAAATATTTTCAGAGGCTGTTTGAAAAGATTCGCAGCCGTGTGGATAACCCCTTTGTTCCAATACTTTGCCTGGACTCACTTGAACATGAATATCTGATAGCGAACCACCTTTTCGAAATGTATGTCAACCCCGCCAAGGGTGACTGCCGACTCAATTTCGGCATTGAAGCCAGGAGTATGAACCAGGCTTTGCAAGTGCTTGGAACTGCAGGCCCGTCGGCTCAGTCATTTTCTTTCTCAAAGCTGCTGGATGATGTCACCGCCGCTTTAAAAACCGATGCGCTGAAAGCAGCCAGGCTAGTCCTTGTCGGAGCCGACAATGAAGATGCTTTGTTGGCGGTGGCCAACGCCAAAGAGTATGGTTTGCTCAAGAAAGTAACACTTATAGGAGATCCGGATCTCATCACCCAGGGAATCCAGAAATCCAAGGCCCAGATATCCCCTTCTACCGATCCGGATGTCCAGATTGTGCCTATTGATCCACTCGCCGTTGACCAGAACCAGAAACATGACGCCACGGCATCCGAATTCCACAATTTTTTGCAGGTAAACCCCGATTACATCGTGATGAAAGGCAGTATCGACACTTCACGTCTGCTGAAAGTGGCTTTATCAATCTACAAGGATGATGAAAACCCCGACTCGGGCCGCACCAGAAAAACAGCGTCGTGGTCAGGTTTGATCGTTTTCCCGGACAACCGTTTTTTTGCCCTCTCCGACCCGGCCGTCAACCCCGCCTTCAGCGAAATTTCAACCATTCTCAAGGCCATGGAGAACCAACTCGACGTGGTAAGACGAGTTGTGAGCAAGACAGAACCTCTGCGGCTGGCCATCATTACAGCCGTAGAAAAAGAAACCTCGGCCATACCGGCGACCTTGCTTGCGGCGCAAGCCGAACAGGACTCAACCGACCTTCAGCAAAAATACGGACCTCTGGTTGTAGAGGGACCGCTCTCTTTTGACCTAGCTACCGTTCCTGAAGTGGCCGCTGAGAAACAGTATCACGGCAAAATAATGGGAAACGCCAATTGTCTGGTCGCTACCGAGATTAACACCGCCAACGTCATCTATAAGATGCTTTCCAAAACCATGGGTAGCCTCGGATTAGTTATAGAAATCGGCGGAATAATCACCGCAGGCCCGGGCACAAGCCCCATAGTCCTAACATCTCGGGGAGATACGGCACAGACAAAATTCAACTCGATACTGCTGGCCATGGCATATCTCGCAAAAATCAGGGATCTGGACATTTAATGCCCCCGTCATCACGATGATGGGTGACCAAAACGCCTATGGCGTCAAAATAAAAATTTCAGGTGTTCTTTTTCAAGATATTGACTATGAAAAAATAATCTTATATTGTGAATGTTTGCGTTAAGCCAATTACCGCGCGTAAAATCGCTGGAGGATGAATAAATGCAGTGCTCGACCGTCAGAAAAGGATCGGAATGCGCCTTTATGAGCAACAAAGGATGCAATTTCAATGGTGGAAAATGTTTACCGGTAATAGACAAGTGCGAGAAATGTTCCAGGATAATTACTCTGGAAGAAGGCATTTTCTGCAGTGTCGCTCCCAATCCGGCAGCCAAATGGTTAAGGGGAGCCTGTAACTTCGCAACACACCTGGAGAAAAAGGCGGCCGAAGAACAACTGAAGATCAACCCCTTGAAAGCTTCCAAGCGCGCTGCAGCATCCAAGAAATAGGATTCAGACCGTTATTGTCCGGAGGACTTCACGTCCCTCGGACAGTAGCGCCCCATCTTTCGCACAAAACTACACTCTGTACTGATAATAACAACTTTTTTTCCATAACGTTTTTTAGAAACTCCAATCAACTTGGGGAGTTTGATCCGTGACGGTCCTGTTGTGGTCGGAACGAAAAAACTTGGCCATGGGCTCTATTCGGAAATAAGCTCCCGGAAAGGCTAGCTGATGGATTTTGCTTTTTTGGGTGGACTTGGCGTAGACCTTGATTTCCTGGGACGACTGCTGAGCATCGTTGTAATAGATCTGATCCTTGCCGGAGACAATGCGGTGATTATAGCGATGGCTGTCAGATCTCTTCCACGGGAACAGCGTCGCAAGGGTATAATGCTGGGTTCAGGCGCTGCAGTCCTGTTGCGAGTATTGGTTACTTTTTTTGTTTCCCAGATGCTCCAGATAAGTTTTCTGAAGTTGATCGGAGGGGCGCTTATATTATGGATCGCGGTAAAGCTCTTGATACAGGGCATGCCGGAGGAGAGTTCCGAAAAAGAGGCCACCACGATATATCAGGCCATAAAGATTATTGTCATCGCCGACATTACAATGTCTGTCGATAACATGCTTGCGGTAGGCGGAGCCTCTGGAGGTAGCCTGTTTCTGCTGTTGTTCGGGCTTGGGCTCAGCATTCCTCTCATCGTTTTGACCAGCAACCTATTATCGACCTTGATGGACAAATATCCTATTATCATATACATCGGAGCGGCGGTTCTGGGGAAAGTCGGGGTCGAGATGATGATCACAGACCCGAGCATAGTCAAAGTCATTTCCTTGAGTCCCTATCTCCAATATACGATTGAAATAGCCGGCGCCATTCTGGTAATAGTCGTGGGCAAGGTTTGGATAAAAATGAAACGCAGAAGAGAAGAAACATAAGAGAACGAATGATTGTTTATCAAGAAGTCTGTGAGGCGACATGTCTGTTTTAACAATATCAAGGGAATTCGGCAGTGGAGGAAGGGAGGTCGGCCATGGTGTGGCGGAAAAACTCAATTACCGGTATCTGGGCAAGGAACAGATACTGCGTGAGATGAGCGCTCATGGCAAACAGTGGGAGACTTGGGCCAAAGGCCTGGACGAACACGCCCCCTCCATCTGGGAAAGATTTGACTGGTCATTCCGGGGATTCGGCTCTCTTCTGAAAAGCATCATCATAGAACATGCGACTAGAGACGATGTGGTCATAATAGGTAGAGGCGGAAACATCATATTGGCTGATGTTCCCCACGCTTACAGGATCAGGGTGGTAGCCCCCCTGGAATCGAGGCTGGACAGGATCATGATCCGGGAATCAGTCGATTATGACACGGCTCACTGGTTGGTTGACAAGACAGATAAGGACAGGCGGCAATTTCTTAAGTCCTTGTTCCACACTGACTGGAATAATCCGGGAGATTACGATGAAGTCTTCGATACCGGCAAGACTCCGGTGGAAGAAGTGGTCAACTCCGTCTGTGAGAAACTCGAAGCGATAAAAGGCCTCAAGGATGATGCTACCCAGAGCCGCCTAATACTTCGGGCCGCAGCCGCAAAAATAGAAGCGGGTCTTTTAACCTACCCTCTACTTTTCGTGAACACGGTTGAGGTGGTGATTGAGGGAGAGGAACTTGTTTTACTTGGGGTAGTCAGAGACCTGAAGCACAAGAAGAAAGTGGAAGAAATAGCTGGAAAACTGGCTGGTGATCATACTCTAGTTTCCAGACTGAAATACAGGGGCGCATGAATCCGGACCGTCGTTCTCATTTGAGCCATGACTGTTTTTCCGTGTCATTCGCTCACAAAAAGGATCATCATGGTAAAAGTTACATGCTTCGGGGCTGCACGCTCTGTCACCGGATCAAACTACCTGATTGAAACGCCCGGCGGCTCAAAGTTTGTGGTAGATTGCGGATTATTCCAGGGCAACAAGGCGATAGAACGCAATAACTGGTCCGATTGGGGATATAATCCCAAGAACATACATAATCTCATCCTGACCCATGCCCACATCGATCACAGCGGAAGAATTCCAAAATTTGTGAAGGATGGCTTCTGCGGTCGTATAATTACATCTCCTCCTACCGCCGAGTTGTGCAGGGTCATGCTACTGGACTCCGCTCACGTTCAGGAAATGGAAGCCGAATGGCAAACCCGCAAGAACCACCGGCAGGCCAAAAATCCCATACAGCCGCTTTACACCAAGGCGGATGCCGAGAAAAGCCTGGAATTTCTATCGCCGGTAGAGCTGGACGATGTGATTGATCTAGAGCCTGGAGTTAGAGTTAGGTTGCGCAACTCGGGCCATGTGCTGGGCTCCTGCGCCGTGGAAATATGGCTGAAGAACGGCGCCGCGGAGACAAAAATAGTGTTCTCCGGTGATTTGGGGAAGCAGGATCAGCTAATAGTCAAGGAGCCTTTCAAAATAGAGGGAGCCGACTACCTGTTCATCGAATCCACCTACGGCAACAGACTCCACAGAAATTTTGAGGACAGTAAGGCTGAATTTCTCGAAGCCATTAAATACGCCGTTTCGAACAGGGAAAAAGTCATCATTCCAGCTTTTGCCCTAGAACGAACCCAGGAAATACTCTACATACTCGGAGAATTCTCAAGGGAAGGTAAAATTCCTCAGATTCCCATCTTTCTGGACAGTCCACTTGCCATAAGGGCCACCGAAATATTTCGTAAGAACAAGAGCTATTTCGATGAAGACGCTCAAAGCCTTGTAGTGAGAGGGCTGGATCCGTTCGACATTCCAAATCTACGGATGACCCTAACAGCGCCGGAGTCCATGAAAATAAATGAATTCAAGGGATCGGCCATCATCATTTCGGCCAATGGAATGTGTTCGGCAGGGCGGATCAAGCATCATCTCAAACACAATTTATGGAGGCCTGGATCAAGTCTTGTGATAGTGGGCTTTCAAGGGGAAGGAACAACTGGGCGGCAAATTGTGGAAGGAGCAAAATCGGTCAGGATTTTTGGTGAAAAAGTCGCCGTTCGCTCCAGGTTGTTCACCATAGGTGGCTTTTCAGCCCATGCAGACCAGGCTGACCTTCTCAACTGGATCGGACATTTTGAGCAGAAACCCGCCCCGAAAGTATTCGTCATACATGGTGAACCAATTTCTATCGACGCCTTTTCCAACAAAATAAGGAAAAGGTTCGCATTTGAAGTTTATACTCCCAGACTCAGGGAAACGCTCATACTCGAACGAGGTAAGGAAGTAAAAGAGATACTTCCGTCCACGGAAGAAACCTCCGCTGAAAAAGAGACTACCGAGCTAGCCGCCGAGTTGGAAAAGGCCATAATCGGCCTAAGACAACATTTTGCGCAAACTGGGAGACCGTTGGCCCAAGATGAACTGGACAGGCTCCGCGAGATCAGAGACGAGATTCAGGGCATCGCGGAAGGCTGAGACCTTCTCTTGTGAGAAAATTCATGTCAGAGTTGGAAATTCTACCAAACCTGTTTTTCATTCAAAGAGGCTTCCTGAACGGAAACCACTTTGTCTATCGTTCCGACAATCCCATCCTCATAGATACCGCATATAAAGCCGACTTTGACGAGACCATGAGACGGATAACCGACCTCGAGGCGGATGTCGCTCAAACAAGTCTTATCATTAACACTCATTGCCATTGTGATCACATTGGGGGTAACAAGATTATCCAGGATTTATCGGGATGCCGCATCGCCATGCATGAAATCGGCAAACACTTCATCAATTCCAGAGACGACTGGTCTACGTGGTGGCGTTATTATATTCAGGAGGGCGCTTTCTTCGATTGCGAAGTTGGTTTAAAAGATGGGGATAACATAAAGGTAGGCCCGCATGAGTTCGAGATCATCTACACCCCGGGACACGCTTCAGACGGAATTGTGATGTACAACAGAGACTCCAGGCTACTAATTTCGTCGGACACCCTATGGGAATATGACATGGCGGTCATGACCACCCGTGTAGAGGGAAGTCGGGCACTTTTCTGCATGCTGGACTCTATTGAAAAAATATCCGGACTGGCGGTGGATGTTATATATCCCGGACACGGAGGCCCCTTCAATGACTACGAAACTGCTCTGGAAAGGGCCAGAGCCAGGCTGCTTAGATTCATCAGCGATCCGTCCAATGTTGGCTTCGATCTGATTAAGAAAATAATTGTTTACACGCTCATGATGAAAAAAGGATTTGCGGACCGGACATTTTTCAACTATCTCATGTCCACACCATGGTACGTGGAGACGGTTGACCTTTATTTCTCGCGGGATTACGAAAATATCTACAAAACGGTCATGACAGAACTCATGGAAAAACAGGTATTATTCAAACAGGACGAACTGATTCTCACAACTGTGAATCCGTAGATCATTGCTTTTTGTTGTCGGACCTGTCAGTGTGGCCGCAAATATTCGAAGGGATTTAATTTCTTGAAAAAAATATACAAGCACGCAATGTGTCTGCATCCTTATTTTCGCGATAGCCATGCCGGGTCACTGGGCCTGGCCATATTCCCACCTATTGGTTTGGAATATATAGCCGCCGCCTTACGACCTCATGTTGATGAATTGACATTTGTGGACCTACGGTTGCCGGGACCACTGAGAGACGTAGAAAAACTCACAGACTTCGTGGAGTCCAATTGTGACCTTCTCTGCATAAGCGTCAATTGGGAGTACCATTTTAGTGAAGTTTGCGAATTGATTTGTAAACTTCCACAGGGAATAACCACAGTGATCGGCGGTCAGCAGGCGACCGACTGTGTGGAAGAAATATTTGAAGCATGTCCAAATGTCGATATGATCGTTCGCGGCGAGGGCGAAGACACCATAGCTGAAATAGCCCAAGGACATGATTTGTCTGAAATACCCGGTCTATCTTACAGGAGTGACGGGAAGCTGATTCACAACCCCAACCGTCCCTTGGGGGAGATAGAGAAATATTTGTTTCCTGACAGGAGGCTCAGGTCTCAGGACTATAGCCTTAACATGGGCGGATTTGCTCTGCGTGGTGAACAGTTTGACATGATACTTACATCACGGGGTTGTCCGTACAACTGCAAGTTCTGCACTTTCAACCTCAATCCATGGACACAAAAAAGGCGATATTCAACTCGCTCCATTGAAACTGTGATGGCCGAGCTGGAACAGATCAAGGCGGGAATCATCCTCATCGCGGATGAAAACTTTTTCGTGAATCCGGCCAGGGCAAAAAAAATATGCGAGGCCATAATGGAGCGTGGCATCAAAAAACGTTTTTTTGTCCAGGCACGCATAGAGATATTTGAACATCCAGATGTCCTGGAAGCTGCAGTCAAGGCCGGCATTAAGGTCATGCTGCTCGGTATAGAATCACCGACCGACAGGATACTGGAACAGCTTAACAAAGGATTTGACACCGAAAGAATCCGCAAGGCTTTTGAAGTGTTTCGGCAATTCCCCCTCTACTATCACGGCTATTTCATATACGGGAATGTTTCCGAGACCGATGAGGAGATGCTCAGAATTCCAGTATTTGCCAAAGAACTCGGGTTGGATTCCATCACCTACCAGAAACTCAGGGTGGACAAATATTCGCCATTACGAGAACTGGTGGAAGCAAACCCCGAATACTTTATTGGGGATGACAGAATAGTCTACCGTCATGGTATCGGACGACAGGGTCTAAAAAGAATCAGCCGGGAGATCACCAGGAAGTTTTACACCCCTGACCAGCTCTATTCAATCGTTCGAAAGCTTTTCGCAGTCCAGCTCTTTACCGGCCGCAACGTGCCGGCCCTGCTCTCAAGCATACCGGCAGTTCTTGTAGACATGACAAACAGAGAATACAAAAAGATGGTGAAGAGAAGGAAGCTGGCTCAATCGGCATGAGAGCATCAAATAGTCTCGGATAGTCCTTATTTTAGCAAGACCGGGAGCGGCTCAAAAGCGCCTGATAGAGGTTCTTTGATCGCTACGCTTCCGGTCTGGTTTGATTATGGCGGCCGTTGAGTAATCTTACAGTATATATCGGCTCAGATCGTCACTCTTTACGATATCGCTCAATCTCTGGCGCACCATTTGCGGTGTAATTTCAATTTTTACTCCTCCCATGTCCGGGGCGTCAAAAGATATTTCTTCCAGCAGTTTCTCCATTATTGTGTGCAGTCGCCTGGCCCCTATATTTTCGGCCCTCTCGTTTACATCTTCGGCCAAACCTGCAATTTCGGAAACGGATTCTTCTGTGAAGTCAATCTGGACATCCTCCGTTTTGAGTAGCTCCTGGTACTGCTTGACCAACGCATTCTTAGGCTCAGTCAATATCCGTATGAAATCGGCCTTGGTCAAGGCTGCCAGTTCCGCCCGCAGAGGGAATCTCCCCTGAATCTCCGGAATGAGATCCGATGGCTTGGAAACATGAAATGCTCCGGCGGCTATGAAAAGGATATGATCAGTCCTGACAACACCGTGCTTGGTGTTTACTGAACTGCCCTCTATGATTGGCAACAGGTCACGTTGAACGCCTTCGCGCGACACATCCGGACCATGATGTTGCCCATGTGAGCCTGCAATTTTGTCCAGTTCGTCAATGAACACTATTCCCGTTTGCTCTACCCTCTCCCGAGCCATTTTCACTACTTTGTCGTGATCCACCAGCTTGTTCAGTTCCTCCTGAATGAGAATCTGCCTGGCCTCTGTCGTCTTGACCCGCCGTCGTTTTGTCTTTCCCGGAAAAATATTTGAAAACATGTCCTTCAGGTTGATGTCCATTTCCTCCATACCACCCGGAGAAAACACTTCAACCACAGGAATAGCCGACATCTGGGTCTCTATCTCCACTTCACGATCATCGAGCTTGCCGTTTCTGAGCATACGGCGGAACTTCTCTCGAGTTTTCTGGGCGACATCTATTTCTTCTTCGTTAACCTCACTGGCAGGGGCTAACTGGGGTCGTCTGAACTTTCTTGGATTGCGGACCGGCAACAGAATGTCCAGTAAACGTTCTTCGGCCTGGTCTTCGGCCTTTTGACGTAACGCCTCGTATTCCGACTCACGGACCATGTTAATCCCGATTTCGAGCAGGTCACGGATCATGGACTCAACGTCACGGCCAACATATCCCACTTCAGTAAATTTTGACGCCTCGACTTTAAGGAACGGTGATTGGGCAAGTTTGGCCAATCTCCGTGCTATCTCGGTTTTCCCCACGCCGGTCGGCCCTATCATGATAATATTTTTCGGAGCAATCTCGTCCCGAAGCTCTTCGGGCACCTGAGTCCGGCGCCACCTGTTCCTCAATGCAATAGCCACCATCCTCTTGGCGCTATGCTGTCCAATGATGTACTTGTCCAGTTCCGCCACTATTTTTCTAGGTGTAAAACTCTCCATAACTTTCCGTTTCCATTTCCTGAATCGGATCGAAGCGCTTTGGTCACGTCCGACAGGTCTTCCGTCGTGTAAAAAAAAGCCGTTTAAACTTTACAGGGTTTCTATAACAAGTTGGTCATTGGTGTAGACACATATACCTGCGGCTATATTCATCGCTGTCCGCGCTATGTCCATTGCGTCCATGTCCGTATGATTCAGCAAGGCCCTGGCTGCGGCTAATGCGTAGTTTCCGCCTGAACCGATGGCTATGACCCCGTCGTCAGGCTCGACTACGTCACCGGTTCCCGACAGCAATAGAGTCTTGTCTTTATCAGCAACAATCAACAAGGCTTCCAGGCGCCTCAGCATTCTGTCTGTGCGCCACTCCTTCGCCAGTTCAACGGCGGCTCTGGGAAGATTGTTAGAGTATTTTTCAAGCATTTGCTCGAACTTCTCAAGCAAAGTTAATGCGTCGGCTGTTGAGCCTGCGAATCCCGCAAGAACTCTTGAGTCTTTACCCAAGGGCCTGACTTTTTTTGCCGAATGCTTCACGACTGTGTCCCCGAGTGATACCTGACCGTCCCCAGCCATAACCACATGTGAACCTCGTCGAACGCATAAAATTGTAGTCGATCTTATAATTGGTTGAGCCATATTTCCTGAACCCTGGTTAATATACTGCGTAATTTTCTAGGATAATACTAATCGGTGTCTTTTGCAAACCCACTTCTGGGATGGGAGCGGTCGTAAACCTCCATTAATTTCCCGAGGTCTACTTTTGTGTATCTCTGGGTGGTAGACAGGTTTGAGTGACCGAGCAGTTCCTGGATGCTCCTGAGGTCCGCCCCTCCGTGCAACAGGTGTGTGGCAAAAGAATGCCTGAAACAGTGAGGTGAAGCGTCTCGGAGAATTCCGGCGTTCAGCAGGAGATCCTTCAGAATTCTTCTGACGCTCCTGTCCGTCAACGGTCCGCCCTTGAGGTTTAGAAACAATTCACCTTTGTTGACTTTCATTGGGTTGGCCGTTTCTATCATTTTACGCTGGATCAAGTATTCTTCGAGCGCCCTCAGGGCTTTCTCTCCGACGGGAACATATCTTTCCTTTGACCCTTTCCCGAGAACTCGCACCCATCCATTTTTCAAGTCAATGTCGTTCAGCGTTATTGACACGAGTTCACCAACCCTCAAACCGGAACTGTAGAGCAATTCGAAAATAGCCCTGTCCCGTAAAAGGGATTCTGAATTCCCGGAGAAAAAGCGCTGCATTTCATCGACGTTCAAGGCCCTGGGCAATGATTTTTCCTTTTTCGGCGCTGTCAGAGTCGCAGCAGGATTGGCCTGCAAAACGCCTTCACGGACCAGAAATCTGAAAAAGCTCCTTATCGCCGCCAGCTTACGACCTACAGATGATTTTGCTATCTTTCCAAATTTCCTGGCAAGAAAAGCTCTGACACAAGCCTTGTCAATTTTCACCACATCATCAATAGCCGAACTGTATGGAGACTTCTGAAGGTAATCCCTGAAATCGGATAGATCAGCCTGATAGGCCCTCACTGTTTGAGGCGATCTCATACGCTCCGTCTCAAGGTATCTCTGAAAAATCTGCTGGGCTTGCTCAAATTTCAAGATGTCCTGCCGATTAAAAAGTTAGATTTTTGGGTTTTCCAGGTCACCTTATACTATGACTATTCTCTTTATTGCAGAAACCGCAGCGGCCGGATCATCAATGACCTGGAACAGGTCCATGTCGTCCGGACATATCATTCCGTGTTTCATCAGCATGGTCTTTTTGATCCAGGTGACAAGATCCTTCCAGTAATCCTTACCCAAGAGTATAACAGGAAAAGGTTTTATGCGATGGGTCTGTATGAGAGTCATGGACTCAAACAACTCATCCATAGTTCCAAATCCTCCGGGAAGTATGATGTAGGCCATCGCATATTTTACGAACATGACCTTGCGAACAAAAAAATACCTAAAATTAAGCCTGACATTCGTGTAGGGGTTGGCAGACTGCTCTTTTGGCAACTGAATGCATAGACCAACGGATTTTCCACCTGCCTCGAAGGCGCCACGATTTGCAGCCTCCATCGCGCCGGGCCCACCTCCGGTTATTACCGTGAAACCGCTCTCCGCCAACAACCGCCCTACTTCCCTGCCGAGCTTGTAAACATCGCTCTGCTCGGTTATGGACGCAGATCCAAATACCGACACAGCGGGATATATCTCGGCCATTGTTTCAAATCCATCGACAAATTCAGAAATTATTCTGAAAATCCGCCATGAGTCCCTCACGTTGAAATCGTCAATCACATACTGGCGATCGTTCATTGTTTTCATCCATTGCCTGGTAAATATTTAAATATTCAGTGATAAACACTTAAACTCAACTCAGTCATTAAATTCTATTTATAACTTATTATAATGTCAACCATAATAAGTCAAAGTATCTTATTAATTCATGCCGACACAAACGATAGAGCCGGATTAATCCTTGATTAGGGATATTTAGCTCATCACCAGACCTTCGACAAAAATGGAATCAAGTTAAAACTTTTGTGATTGATTCCGGCATGGGATTGGTGTATGTTGTTGGTTCAAGTGATAACCGCCCAACATATCGCTCGGATGGCGGAATTGGTAGACGCAGTGGACTCAAAATCCACCGCCCTTACGGGTGTGCGAGTTCGACTCTCGCTCCGAGCACCACGATTTCAATAGGTTACATCTCCGGTGATGTGGCTTTTTTGTTTGGTCTGAGCCTAGGTGTCCATATAGGTGTCTATCTTCCCCTGTCCCATGTTTTCCTCCGGCCAGGATATTGTTTGAAGTTCCATTTCTGTAACTGTATTGTACCTCTTAAAAACGTTTGTCGTTTTGTGACCCGACATGCTCATTATCTTGAAATAATCATTACCGGCAAGGCGCAGGTTGTTAATAGCGCAATGGCGGAGGTCATGGAAGGTAAAATTGTCTAGCCCTGCCCTCTTGCATGCTGACCTGAATCCGTTCTTAATCTCTCTGATCGGCTTCCCATTTAATAGAAAAACATTAGGAACATGTATTGCCCGAGGTATTTTTTTGAACAGGGAACGAACGGAAGGATGCATCGGAATAGATCTCCGAGTTCTTGTTTTGGTTTGCTCAGCTTTCAACCTTATGAATCCCTGTTCGATATGAACTTCGTTCCAAGTCAGGTTGAGTAGCTCCGATTTTCTCATGCCTGTATAGTAAGCCACGATTACGATCGGCCTGATGTGTTCGGGACATTCAGCGAGGAGTCTTTCGAATTGATCTTGGCTGAGCAACTCCTCTCTAACATTATTTTCCGGCAATAGTTTGAGTTTTATTAATGGATCAGTTTTGATGAAATTATACTTGACTGCTTTGCTGAATGCAGTCTTGAGACATGCTATTTCACGGTTTACTGTTGCGGGGCGTATTGCTTGTCCTAGATACTTTGGGGAGGGCTCGCTTAGTCTCACATGTTGATAAGATTCCAGTAACCCGATATTAAGCTCACCCACTTTTAGGGACGCCCCGAGAATTCTCAACAAATTTTTTGCAGATTTCCGATCCCTTTCATATGATGCTTTTGATACTACCTCTGGCAGCCGAAGGTACCATTCCATCAACTGTGATAAATTCATTCTTGAACTTTTATCAACGTCAATATGCCTCCCCTCTGTACGAGCTTTCAATATTGATCGAAACCTTTGTTCTGCTGCATCTTTAGAAGGACCTATTCGTTCACGCTTTCTCTCACCTCTATCGTTGTAATACTCTATCCAATAGTTCTTATGACCTTGTTTCTTTAAATGTAGCCCACATTTGCATTTATCTTTTTTAGGACTGTTACGCGTCTTGCATTTTGGGCATTCAACTAATAGACCCATTTAACTCCTCCTGCTTGTTCGATTTATAATGTTTCAGCTCCAGTTGGACAAAAATTGAGAGAAAAAGTTGTTGGTTGCTCAAAGAGGGTTATATCATGAAC
>CAZVOU010000261.1:0-3102 GCA_964628605.1 uncultured Syntrophaceae bacterium | reverse complement strand
GAGAATGGTAAGCGCCTATTTCAACAAACCTGAAGAGACTGCGCAGGCTTTTGTGGAAATAAACGGGAAGCTGTTTTATCGAACAGGCGATATAGTGAAGTCTGATTCAGACGGCTTCTTCTATTTCGTGGATCGAACTGTCGATGTTATTAAGAGCAAAGGATACAGAATATCGGCTTCAGAAGTAGAGGCTGTGTTGCAGGAGCATCCATCTGTGGTTGAATCCTGCGTTGTGGGAGTGCCGGACAAAAAAGTCGGAGAGAGAATTAAAGCCTTCGTGGTGCTTAAGAGCGACGTTAAAGGAATATCCGGATACGACCTCATAAAATGGTGCCGAAAACGCCTTGTTGATTACAAGGTGCCCAACTACATTGAATTCAGGGACATGTTACCAAAATCGAAGGTAGGAAAGCTGCTTAGGCGTGAAATAAGAAGCGAAGAGCGCAAACGGCTTGAAACGTGACAGTTATCTGATTAGAGCATCCCGGATGCCACGAACATTTTCAGGAGTTTTAAAGGCGGTTTGAAACCGCCTTTTTTATTGTCCCGAGGGGAATTACACCCGCAGGCGCCGCAGACGTTAATTCAATCGAATAGCCTTTAAACCGGCATGCTGCTTATTTAAAAGTTTTCTCAGGCGTCCCGGAAAATGATTAGGGTTTCGTCTGTTTCCACGGCCTGACCCGGTTTGATCAGGATTTTATCAATCAAACCGTCTCTGGGTGAGGCCACCGAACTCTCCATTTTCATGGATTCCATGCGCAATAATTCCTGTCCTTTTCTTACCATGGCGCCTTCCTGGACCGACAGTGCCGTGATGAGCCCAGGCATCGGGCAGCGTAATTCGTTTTCCTGAGTTGACTTGACGTCCCGAAGCATGAAATGCGCCACGCTCCATTCCTGCAAATTGTATATCTCAAATGTAATTACAATCCCTGAGTAGAAGGCGCGAATATGATTCTCCTGATACTGGAGACGGAACATGTGTGACACGCCGTCAATCTCGAGTTTCAGCCTTCGCCGGTAATATTCGAAATCGGGCGCCAACACCCTGTAAGTTTTTCCGTTGATGTTCACACCCCAGGCGCGAGCGTCTTCCGATAACCCCAGGGACATGTTGAAAACATCGGGATGGGCGCGGACAACGTACTGGTGATCGACGCAAAACGCGTCCGGGCCCCCTACGCACGGCGCCATAGGTTTGAGTGAGTCCCTGATCAGACTGCGCCTGGTGTGGTATACCAGAAGCGCAGCTATAGCCATGTAGTGCAGATTTTCCTTGGACGGCGGAATCTTGCTCTTACCATCCACAAAATGATCCTCAATGAAGTCCGTCGAAAGCGCCCCACTGACAAAGGCCGGATGGGCCAGGACCGAATTCGCAAAATCCACGTTGGTTATTATTCCTTCGATGTGATAACCGTTGAGGGCCTTTATTAGCGTTTTTCTGGCGTCCTCCCTATCGGCGCCCCAGGCTACAACTTTGGCGAGTAAAGAGTCATAGTGAATGCTAACTACGCTGCCTGCGCTGATTCCGCTGTCCACTCGGACATGTTTACCTTGAGGTTCCGCATATCTCGTGATCATACCTGTTGTTGGCAAAAAACCTTTTGAGGGGTCTTCTGCACAGATCCGGGCCTCTATTGACCAACCATCAATTGAGACCTTTTCCTGGGTCAGTGGAAGGGGCTCATCCGCCGCCACACGAATCTGTAATTCAACCAGGTCAAGTCCTGAGACCATCTCAGTCACCGGGTGTTCAACCTGAAGGCGGGTGTTCATCTCCAGAAAGTAGAAATTATTCTGATTATCGAGAATAAACTCGACCGTTCCGGCCCCTGTGTAACCGGCGGCCTTGGCAAGTTCACAGGCTGTCCTTCCCATTTTCTGACGCAACTCTTCAGTCAGCGCCACAGAAGGCGTCTCCTCTATGACCTTCTGGTAACGTCTCTGAATGGAACACTCGCGCTCACCGAGGTGAACTATGTTTCCGAACTTGTCTCCCATAATCTGGATTTCAATGTGTCTGGGCCGCACAACGAAACGTTCCACAAATACCCGGTCGTCCCCGAAGCTCTTCATGGTCTCAGTCCTGCAGGCTTCGAGCGCTTCCGGCAGTTCTTCACGGCTCATCACGATACGCATTCCACGCCCACCACCGCCTGCCGCCGGTTTCAGTAGAACTGGAAAACCGATCTCTTCACATGCCGATGCGGCTTCCTCCAGGGAATTGACAGGCTCTTCGCGACCCGGGACAACCGGAACTCCCGTTTTTATGGCAAGCGCTTTTGAGGCTGTCTTGTCGCCCAACAGCGCTATGGCTTCAGGAGACGGTCCGATGAAGACAAGCCCTTCCTCTTCAGCCATACGTGCGAACGCCGCATTTTCGGAAAGGAAGCCGTAACCGGGGTGTATCGCCTGACAACCATGGGCAAAGGCGGCCCTTATGATCTTTTCATGATTGAGAAAAGAGTCCTGTGCTTTTGCAGGACCGATGAGACACGACTCATCCGCCGCCTGAACATAAGGGGCCCTGAAATCAACTTCAGAATAAACGGCCACTGCTTTGATACCCATGCGGTTACAGGTCCTGATAATTCGAACGGCTATCTCGCCCCTGTTGGCAATTAGAATTTTATCGAACACTTTATGTCCTCAGAGTGGAATATTCCCATGCTTGCGCTTGGGTCTCACCGTCTGTTTCCCTTCAAGAACCTGAAGGCTTCGAATTAGTCTGCCTCTGGTGTCCCTGGGGAATATCACGTCGTCTATGTAACCTCTCTTGGCCGCCAGAAAAGGATTCGCGAATGTGTTGCGATAGATGGTCTCCTTTTCTTTCAGGGCCGCCGCCGGGTCATCTGACGTTTCTATTTCCTTGCGATATATTACTTCAGCGGCCCCGCGTGGCCCAAGCACCGCTATCTCTGCCGTAGGCCATGCGTAGTTGATGTCGGCCCCGATGTGTTTGGAGTTCATCACAATGTAAGCCCCTCCATACGCTTTTCTAACCACCACCGTTATTCGTGGAACAGTGGCTTCGATGAAAGCGTAAAGCAGCTTGGCGCCGTGACGGATGATGCCCCCATGTTCCTGTTCCGGGCC
>CAZVOU010000260.1:0-14381 GCA_964628605.1 uncultured Syntrophaceae bacterium | reverse complement strand
TACAATGGAGATGTCCGACAGATCAAGTGGCCGATTTCTGTGTGCAGCCGCGTGGACCAGGTGGGGAACCTGATTGCCGGAGTAGCCCAGCAGCTTTGCGCCCACCAGGTCAGCCGACAAAACATCCCTTGATGCAACCAGCAAATCGCTCCTGTGGGCTTTCCCGTCGAATCCAGGGCCTCTCTCATTAGTGAAAATACCATCAATCAGGGTCAAGCCCGGGGGGATTTTATCAGCCAGCATGGAAACCATGAAATTAAGATCTGTACGCTCGTCACAGTTGTGACACCTCTTACGGGAGTTTATGTCAATCGTGCCCTTGATGTTCTTGATGCCTAGACTGACCACTGTCTGCGCATGCGTTTTCAGAACGGGTGTGTTTATAACGAAATCGCTGTTCATGATAGCGGAGCTGAAGTTTAGACTGACCCCTTCGCAAAGCTCAACCTTTTCAAAAGAGCCTTCAAAAACGTTGAGGAGTTTGACACCATGTCGCTGGGCCAGAGTCTGGTAGCCAAGTTTTTGAAATGCGTCAAACTGTGTTGATCTGTCTTTGGGATCAAACACTACCGTGCCTTCTCCAATTGTTATGTCTGAGACGCCCATTTGTTTCAGAATGATCACAAGATCTTCCAGAACCCTGGATGTGGTAATCACGCCAAATTTTGGAAAAGTGGCAGCCTTACTCCAAAAGACGATGTTTGGTTTGATGAAAACACGGTCAGTCGATTTCAGTTTTTCCAGACCATTGCATCCTGATATAAGCTTGCGCACAGATTCTAGCGGTTCTGAGTATTTTTCAACGGAGACCAGGAATTCAGACATGATGAAGCCTTTCCTAACAGATTGGTTTGACAATAGACAACGGTATGAACGCCTCCACACGCATGGTCAGTCACAAGTCTTGATTAAGGATGTGACATCTCATCAAGCGCATGAAAGGCCACGCCAAAAACGGATGTCGTCAAATAAAAAAGTTATCGGGAACGTCAACGGTCAGGTCGGTGTCTTCCATGAGACGTTCATATAAGCCATTGATTTTATTGGTTTCGTAATGAAAAAAATACTTCATTGTATGGATCTTTGAACTATAGAAAGCCTCTTGAGTCCGGTCCGGATTCCGTTCCAGGGCTTTCAAGGCTGCAACCCCCTGCACAAGCCATTGCCAGGCAATTGCGGTTATTCCGAAAAGTTCCAGGTACAATGTGGCGTCAGCAAGAAACTTTGATATTTTGCCACTCATGGCTATCGAAGCAAGTTTCATGGTCACACTTTGCAATTTGTCCAGAATGGTCTGCATTTTCTGGGAATAAGGTTTCAACACATCCAACTCTGAAGCTATCTTAACCACTTTTCCAACTTCCTCAAAAAATAATCTCAAAGCGGCTCCATTTTCCTGAAGGGCCTTTCTTCCCAACAGGTCAAGGGCCTGTATGCCGGTAGTTCCTTCATGAATAGGGTGAATCCTCGCGTCCCGGTAAAATTGTTCCAGAGGAAATTCATCACAATACCCGTAACCCCCCAGTATCTGAAGTCCCGCGCTGACAGACAGGACACCCATTTCCGACGGAAATGTTTTTGCGACAGGGGTGAGCAAATCCAGTAACATCGCCGCCTTTTTTCTGTCTTCTGAGGATTCCGAATGCTTCATATCATTGTAAAGAGAGCACTGAAGTATTAACGACAATGAGCCTTCCACTACGGATTTTTGAAACAGAAGCATCCGTTTAATGTCAGGGTGTTTGATTATTTTTACAGGCTCGCCTGAAGAATCCTTGCTGGAAACATGCCGTCCCTGAATTCTCTGGTCTGCGTATTCCAGTGAAGCATAGTAGGCTGCGGACGCGATAGCAGCCGCCCCGGTTCCAACCTCGAGTCTGGCCTCGTTCATCATTTGGAACATGTAACTCAAACCCTTGTTCGGCGCTCCAACAAGGTAGCCAACACAATCATCGTTGTCCCCAAACATCAGATGAGTGATGGGAGCGCCTTTGTAACCCAGTTTATGATAGACCCCGGAGCAAAAAACGTCATTGCCGACCAGGGCGCCGGACTCATCAATTCTTTCTCTGGGCACAACAAACAATGATATGCCCTTTGTACCCGCTGGCGCATTCTCAATTCTGGCCAATAACAAGTGAACAATATTATCAGCGCCGTTATGCTCGCCTGCCGATATGAAAACCTTCTGGCCCTTGATCTTGTAGATATCTGGGGTCATGGGAACTGCTTTTGTAGTGATGTCCGCCAGCGAACTGCCTGCCTGGGGTTCCGTCAGGGCCATCGTGCCCTGCCATTCCCCTGAAAACATGCGGGGAATAAATGTATCCTTGAGAAAGTCGGACCCGAAAGACTGGATCAGATGGGCAGCCCCGGTTGTAAGCAAAGGATACACCGAAGCGGAATAGTTGGCCGAAGCAAAAAGAAAATAACATGAGGTGGTTATGCTGAAAGGCAGTTGCTGCCCACCAAGGTCGAAAGGCGCATTTGCCGAAATCCATCCACCTTCTCCGCATTCTTTCATGAAAGTGCGGACGACAGGATGAACGGAAACTTCGGAATTCCGGTATTCAGGCTGGTTCTTGTCCATCTCGGACAGGCAAGGGTGCAGGAGTTCACCAGACATTCTTTTCGCTGTTTGAAGAACCAGATCAAAGGTTTCTCTGGAGTGTTCCGAAAAATAGGGAAAAGAAGTCAGGGATTCTACATTAAACACATCGTGAAGCAGAAAATGTATATTTTCGAGACTTGCGAATTTCTGGGCCATGATCTTCCTCACTTTTTCTAAAGTGATCCCAATCCTAGCCCCAATTGATTAGAAAAAAAACAAAAAAGGCGCCATTCAGGCGCCTTGGCAATATACAGGAGAAATTAAACAAGCATTCAATTCAGAAATTCCGACTGTCAAGTTTTGCGTTGTCGGCATTTGTTTAATCAATTGTCTCGAACAGAAGAGTCTATTTTTCCTTAACTTTCCATTCCTTCCAGACATTTCCTGTAAGCTCGGGTCTGGGCTTCAATGTCTGGGCGCCAGGGGTCCATCCAGCGGGGCATACTTCTCCAGTAGCCTTGACATGCTGGAAGGCCTGGAGTTGACGAATTAATTCGGAGACATTCCGGCCAACCGGGGGCGCTAATATCTCAATGGCTTGAATAACTCCGTCAGGGTCAATTATGAAACGGCCTCGTATGTCTACGCCACTCTTGGCGTCGTAAACGCCATAAGCTCTTCCAATGTTTCCAGCGGCATCGCTCAATAGAGGGAAGGGTAAACCTTTCGGAATCATCTTTGAGAGTTCGGTTTCATCCCAAATTTTGTGGGAAAATCGGCTGTCCACGCTCATGGCCAGAACCTGGGTGTTCAGTTTTGAAAGTTCATCGTGTTTTGCGCCAACTGACGCTAATTCAGTCGGTCAAACAAAGGTGAAATCACCCGGGTAGAAACATAAAACAACCCACTTACCCTTGTAATCTGACAACTTTATGTTCTTGAAACCACCATTGAAGTAAGCTGGAGCCTCGAAATCAGGAGCTTTTCCCCCGACTCTTGCTACTACGGGGTGGGATGAAGCCTGGTTTGTTTCGACTTTGTCTTTAGCGCCATCCTTGTTCTGGACGATAGGGCCGGCAGCCGGTTCCACACATTCATCCACCGCCCCCTTCGCCTTCGGATCAGCCGAAAAAGCCGGCTGACCAGAAATGAAGAACAAACCCATTACCAAGAAAATAATCAATTTTGAAAATTTCATCAAAAAACACTTTACCCCTTTCCAGATTTATTTTTGTGCCCCAAAAAGGGCAATGACCCGCAGGCCCAAAAAAAATTGTTGAACAGGAGGGCTCAATTTCAAATAAACAGAGCCCCCTAATCCCAGCTGAAAAATTTGCCACCCAATCCCAGACTCTCCGGGCAGTGTTCAGGTTCGGAAAGCAATCCTAAGCTAGTTCGTTTTGATTACTAAATAAAAAATACGGCAAAAAACATTTATATCCTTGCAGCAGCCACTATAAAGCATTGTAGGGCAGTAAGCAACTTTTTTGTACTTATAAAAATGGTTCTTTTTTAACAAAGTTTATTTCAGCAGAGAAGTATAATCTGGGTCGTGGAATAACAGGCCGATGTATTGAGTTCACCACAAGAGAGGCCGACAATAACCCGAAGAAAAATACAGAACACCAGTGGGATCGTGTGAAGGGTGGGAAAACAGAAGTGAGATGTGGCTCCCCGAGTAGGACTCGAACCTACAACCTAATGGTTAACAGCCACTCGCTCTGCCGATTGAGCTATCGGGGATCATGTATGTCAGATCAATCGCTATTGACCAGCGCGATCTAATCTTCATATTTTGTCTAAAAAGACATCGTTTGTCAATTCGGAAATGGAAATTCTCTGATTTTTTTTGACACGAGCGTTACCTGTGCGTCATGCAAAGCCCTATTCAAAAGTTCCGTGACACAAGTTCAGCGTTTGTGGAAAGCGGTTCACAGCCATTGCAGACTAGTCAGCAGCCCATTTTCTTATGGCTGGAAGTTCCACGGCATCCCAGACCTCGGAAATTCTCAGTTTCATGAAATGCTCGAAGAGTTCATCCACAATACTCATTCCTTCTTCCACGAGAGAAATTTTCTCGAGAAAATTGCCTTCGGCTTCCAATTCTGAATCTCTTTCGTCTGGCGGTAAAATTGGAGGAGTTTTAAAAGATCCGAAAGAAAACCATGTCCCTTTTAGCGCCATCGTGAATTCATTTTCATCGAGTTTCAAAGATATTCGCGCCTCCTCGATTTTCTTTCCTTCTCTCAACGCAGCCAGTCCCTCTCTCAATTCGGAGTATTCGCCTTTTATTGAAACTGTCTGAGGGGTCTCAACATCTGAAAGGTCCAGAGTCATTCTATCCAGAAAAACAACCTGAATAGGCTTTTTACCGGGAATTTCGATTATTCCCCCGGTCTGATCTGATTTAAACCAGAGCCAGGTGAGAAATTCCCTTCCCAGAAAAGCCTTCTCTCTTAATATATCAAGAAAATCCATTTGATATCCTCAATTTAAACTTTAGCGAGTGTCCTTGGAGTAAAATCACTAGCCTTGAGTTTTTCAAGATCGGATTTCTCCGCAGCAGTTTTGAATGCGTCCTCAGCTTTAAGGTATGCAATTAGTGGTATAAGACTCAGGCCAAAGCATTTCTTGAAATGGTCTTCAAATCTTTCACGCGCTTTGATGGCGAGGCTTGTGAAATAAACAACCGATTTCGATGTGTCCCAAACAAAGTCGAAGACCTGTATCGATGGCAGAACCTGCTTTTTGAGACTTTCCTTCACTGCTTCCTTGAGTTCTTTTCGCTGATTGGAAGAGAGCCTTCGTTGACCGGTCTCCTGCAGCAGTTTCCTGGTCTCTTTTTTTATCTGGATTTCCAGTATCCTTGGGGGAATCCTGACTGTATCGACCCTCAGTGATAGAGCCACATAGTTGCCATACAAATAAGACGCCCCATGAAATTCGTATTCTGAAAAATCCTCTATTGATGTCCATCCCAATCCGATCAACTCTCCAGGACTCTCAATATCCCGGAACGATCCGGACTGGACTCCAGAATCGACCGCGTCCCAAAAAGAACTCTGAACATCTCCCTTTGTTTTGTATCGCATCATCGATGTCGATCTTGAAAAGAAACCCATGTGAGGACACCTCTAAAGAAACTGATCATACATTGTAAAACTGTTATCGACAGACCGGCCGGGAACCTCCGTAATTTTCAGTCAGGCTCCTGTGACTCGAGTCAAAATACCAGAATAGCGTCTTTTAAGCCATGCTTGCAATAAATACCGGAATCTAGACGGGATGGCGTGAAAGGAATTCCTTTACATGATTCGTGATCGCCTCTTCCTGACCCCAGTGAAAGTGGTCATGCCCCTTCAGGACGACGGACATTTTTGGATCCGACACTCCTGTGGAGAACTCTTCAAAGCGTTTGACGGAGCACACAAAGTCTCCATCCCCTACAACCATGAACTTTGGACGTTTTTCTGAAGTAAGGAAACTAAAGTCGTACATGTCCAGAGGAGGTGAAATCATAATAAGCCTGGACGGTCTTTGGTCGGATTGTGCCGTTTTCATGGCCACCCAACTGCCGAATGAGTAACCGCAAAGGAGTATTTTGGACGAGTCAAGACGTTCATCCCGACTCAGGTGATCAATGCAGGCAGCGACATCGAGCATTTCGGAAATGCCTTCCCCATGCGAGCCTTCACTTTGACCAACTCCACGGAAATTGAACCTGAGGGTTGCAATTCCGCCTTCAATCATAGAGTGGGATAATGCGGTCACGACATTGTTTTTCATGTCTCCGCCATATAAGGGGTGGGGGTGACAAATCAGACACGAAGCCACAGGCTCAGACGAGGACGCCGGATACTCCATTACGGCCTGAAGGGCGACAGAATCAGCGCATTTTATTTTTATGTCCAGTTTCATCCATCACATCTTTTCGAGAAAGTTTTTGCATTAATCGTCGAGGAGAAATCCAAAGGTTCATTCCGGATTCACGGGTAGCTTCACGCAGAATGTAGAGCCTTTTCCTGGGTTAGAGCTTACCGTCACGTCTCCACCGTGATTTTTAACAATTCCGTATGTAATGGCAAGGCCGAGCCCCATGATGGTACCCTCGGATGCCTGTTTTGAGGTGAAAAAAGGATCAAAAATATTTTCTATCTTCTCTTCGGGTATTCCCGGGCCAGTATCCTCAAATTCCAGTTCAACATATGGCGCCACGTAATTCGTCCTGATGGTCATGTTCCCTTTGCCTTTCATAGCCTCAGTCGCATTGATGACAATGTTCATCACCACCTGCAGAATCTGATTTGCGTCAACTGAAACATCCGGGACTTGGGGCTTAAATTCAGTCTTGAAGATGATTCCGGCGAATCTGGTCTGTGGAGTCATGATCTCCAGGGCGCGTTTGATTATGTCCTGAATACTGGACAATGATTTAGTGGGAGGAGTTTCTTGAGCAAAGTCCATTACATTCTTGACTATACCTTTGATTTTGTTTGTTTCTTCTATAATTTGATCCAAGGATTCTGCGCTTCCACGGTCATCCGAAAATTTCTGCGACAATGTTTGAGCGGAAGCGAGTATTTTAGTCAGTGGCTGGTCTATCTCGTGGGCTATACCACCCGCCATTTTACCCAGTGACGAAAATTTTGCGGACCTTAAAAGTTGCTTCTCCATCTTCTTTCGTTTGGTCAGGTCTGTAAAAATACCTACCGAGCCTGTTTCCTGTCCACCTTCATATAGCAAAGCGGCTGATATATAAACAGAAATGGGGTCTCCAGACTTGTGTAGAATCTGCATCTCCCGTTTCTGTAAAAGTCCCTTCCCTCCGTACTCTTCGGATCTCAGGTACTTCATGATCTGGCGCGCTACTCCTGATGGGTAGAGGTCCACTATGTTCATTTTTCCTAAAACGTCTCTCTTGGAGTAACCCAGCAGTCTTTCGGCCGCAGAGTTGAATAATATTATTTCACCGCCTTTACGAATGCAGATAAGAGCGTCCGGACAGTTTTCTATAATATTTTCCCTGAAAGTATAAGCCCTTTCCAGTTCAATGTTTGCCTCTCTCACGAGGGTTTCAAGATTTTGAGTGTATTGCCTGAGTCTCTTTTTGAGGTTCAGTTTCTCCAGGCATCTTTTCAGTGAGAGAGACAGCAATTCCTCACTCACCGGTTTGATGAGAAAGTTCGAGGCTTCACGGCGGAGACATTTAATCGCCATTTCCATATCTCCATGCCCCGTTATCATGATCACTTCAACATCAGAATTGATTTTCCGAAGTCGTTCCAGAACTTCGATCCCGCTCATCCCCGGAAGTTTGACGTCAAGCAGGGCCACTTCCGGCAGTTCTCTCTGGAAGGTTTCGATAGCCTCAGGACCGTCTGTAGCCTCAAAAACCTCAAAACCGTCCATTTCCAGGGTCAAGCGCAATAACTGTCGAATTCCTGCCTCATCGTCTACCAGTAGTATCTTTGTCATGCCCAATCTCCAGAGTTTAGAACGGGAAAAGTCAATTTAAATCTTGCGCCACCTGTTTCCACATTGGAAACTTCTATGGACCCTTTGTGATCTCTGACTATCTGGTAACTGATTGCAAGCCCCAGACCGGTCCCCTCACCTGTTTTTTTAGTGGTGAAAAAAGGCTCAAATATTTTTGATTTTACCTGATCCACGATGCCCGGACCTGAATCCATGAATTCTATAACAACATTTTTTGAGTCGCAAGCGCTCTGAATCCTTATCAACTCGGCGTCAGCGTCAAGTGCGCCATGTTGACTCAAATCGTCTTTGCTAAGAATGGCGTCCCTGGAGTTGACCAACAGGTTCAGGAAAACCTGTTCAAGTCTGTTTGGGTTGGCTGAAATTCTGGGGATTGAAGAATCAAGATGTAATTCACACAATATCGATTTTGACTCAAGCTGCTTTCCCATGAGACTGACGGCATTTTGAATCACCTGGTTAATATCTGTGGGGGTCATGCTATCATCGGATTTCCTTCCAAATTCTCTCAGGTGGTTTATTATCCGTGTTGATCTATCCACACTGGTCGTCAGTTCCTTCAACACTTTATCCAGATCTTCCCCTGAAACAAGTTTGCCCGACTTGATTTTCTTTGAGAGATAATCGCAACCCAGTCGGATAATGTATAGTGGCTGGTTTAGTTCATGGGCGATACCTGTGGCCATCTCACCCAATGTGGACATCTTGCTGGAATGAATCAGACGTGCCTGTTTTTCGAGTTTTTCAGTGGCGTCCCACACGGCTGCTATGATTGCAGGCCTCCCCTGATACATTCCTTGAGTGGCCTGAAAGTTGACAGTAAAAATTGAGCCGTCCTTTCTCTGGTGCTGGATCACCGGAGGGAACTCCTCTTCCGAATAGATCAGCTTGTGGAGAACTCCCCTTGTCTGGTCGCGATCATTTTCTACCGCTAGATCGGAGAATTTCATCGTTCGGAGTTCATCTCCAGAATACTGATACTCTTCAACTGCCCGAGCATTGATGTCCAGAATCCGTAAACTTCTGTCATCAATTACAAATACTGGTGATGGAACATGATCAAACAGGAATCGATAACGCGATTCAGAGTCTCGGATTCGCGCTTCAGTCGCCTTAAGCAAGGTCAACATCCGGTTAAAAGAGGTAGTGAGTCGATAAATTTCGTCATGCGATGCTAAGGAGAATCGTTCAGGCTCATCCCGAAAAGAGTCTATTTTGGCCGAGGAAGTCCCTTCAAAGGCCAGTATGTTCTCGATGGATTTTTCGCGGCTAACCTCATCCGCCTTTTTTGTCAGTTCTCGAAGCGGTGATGTGATCAATTTACAGAGCCGGTCAATGAAAAGCCAACCGAGTATTATCACCACGACGCTGGAAACGAAGTGTATTACTTTTATATCCTGAATAATTCTGGAATCCAGACTCACACGTGGAAATACAAGCAGTTGCAGCAGGATTCCTATTACCACCAATGCCCCTGAAACCACAAAAAGTGTCGCAAGAAGAAGCCTGTTCTTAAAGGAGTATAAAGATTGTATTCGGGATGTTATTAATCTGGGCGCCTTGGAAAGGATTTTCTCAATCCAATGGTATGGCCATAATTTTGTGTAATAATCGATGAGGGTGTTATTGTCGGTAGCGGGTGTCCGGTCGGGCGCAGAAACCCCTGAGCTTTTTCCGGAGTGGTTGGAATCATCAAGCCGACCTTTGCTTAACATGGGAAAGTCCTCATGCCCTCAAAGCGCCGGGCCGGAGCTGCATGGTGACATATGCGGTTTTTGAGGTTCGTTCAAGCCGGATCTCATGAACATCATCTTAAAACCTTGTGCTGAATTTTCATAACAATTTTTGAATTTTCATAATAGTTTTTACAATTCCCACCCAAAGGTAATTATTCGGCGCCTCAAGGTTATAACTATCCGGTCAATGTGTCTTCATTGAAAATGCTCTACGCTCTTGCTAAGATTGTGCAAGATCGTAGTTTGCGCCGGTTCATTTCTGAAAAATGGACCGGTGTCTTTTTGAACTTGCCATTTTCCAGATCAATCCTTGCTCAGCATTGACGGGGTTTAAAAAGGACACGGACTTCATGGGTCGTCGTAAATACAATTGGATTACAAGATATATATCCAGTCGCAATTTTTGTCGGATAATCAGTTTCATGGCCATTTTCCTGTTGTTGACGCCAGTTGTTGTATCTGGCGAACAGGCGGCCACAAAAAATGAGCAAGCTGAAAAGGGCGCTGAACAGAAAGAAGCTCCTGCTCCTCCAAAAGTCACCGTTGAGGTTAAAAAAGCAGATGGAAAAGATGTTCCGGAAGTAAAGGTTCATGTTGAAGGTAAAACGGAATCGGTTGTAGTTCCTGCAAAAGGCCCTGAGCCCACCGGTGGAATATTGCCCCTCCCCGGGGAAAAACTGGCCCCACTGGAAACCGAACAGATAGACAAGGCGGCGCAAAAAGTCGGCAAGAAAGTGGACGAGATCGAATTCCGGTTAGGTCTTAAATGGGGTAGTTGGGTTTGGACCGAAGCTTATTTGGGAATCACATGGTTTAAACTTTTGGCCGTAATTTTGGCTATTACCTCAGTGCTTCTTTTGGAGCGAGGCATAAGCTGGTTCATCAAAAGGCGACTAAGTCGTTCAAAAAACGACAACAAAGAACCAAAATGGAAACTTGTTATTCTGGATGCTTCCAGAAAGCCATTAAGCCTTTTCATTTTGGTTTACGGTATATATGCCGCATTATCGCCATTGTTTGAACATTTTGACGGTCCTGGTCTACGAAATCCTATTCGAACAATTGCCGGGGGTCTCACAGATCTTCTGGGCACCGTCGTTGTGCTATGGCTACTTTACAGCCTGTTGCATTCAATTGAGAGGCCATTAATTAACAGGGTTTCTTCCCAGAGGGATATTGATGACTTACTTGTTGCCATAATCGGGAGATCCCTGAGAATTTTAATTGTCACTCTCGGGGCCATTTTCCTGGTTCAGAATCTGACCGGGTTTGAGGTAGGCCCGTTGCTGGCGTCCCTGGGCCTTGGCGGTTTGGCTGTGGCCCTTGCGGCTAAAGACTCAATCTCTAACTTTTTCGGAACTTTGACTATTGTGTTTGATCGTCCATTTCAGGTGGGGGATCACATAAAGTTGGATAAATACGAAGGAATTGTTGAGTCTATCGGATTCAGGAGCACCCTGATCAGGACTTTGGATGGCGCTCTGGTTTCAATTCCCAACGAAAAGGCCATCAATTTCGGCGTTGAAAATGTTGGACGACGTGAGACGATAAGGTGGAATACAAATATTGGACTGAGACATGACACTCCACCTGAAAAGGTAGCCCAAGCTGTTAAGATTGTATCCGGAATCCTGGACGATGAAGAACATGTGCGACCGAACCAGCCTCCCCGAGTATTTTTTAACGGTTTCAACGACTGCGGTCCCAACATCAGTGTCTCTGTCTGGTATTGGCCGGCAATCTGGTGGGATTATCAGTCGTGGCGTCAGGACAGATGCCTGAAAATAATGCATGAATTTCAAAAGGAAGGGATTGACTTTGCTCTTCCCATTCGGTCTCTTACGTTGGAAAGAAATGATTTCTTGAATCAGTCCCCGGAAGATGATTATTGTTCAAAATAATCCCAATATTCCCTGGCGCCTGAAGAAGGAGCGAGGTAGTTTTGGTCCGGATGTGTCGGTAAAATTTACAGACTCAAAAGCGTGATTGTCATGTTGTCGATGATGTACAGTAAAACAGACTTTTTCAGGATTGTTTGTTGTGGCTTTATAATCCTGGCATTTTTAGGGGGTGAGGCCGTGGCGCAAAAGGATCCATTGCTCAAAGAGTGTCCGGATCGACCTAACTGTGTTTCGACTACCAGTTCTATAGAGCGTAACAGGATGGACCCAATCACTTACAAAGGTTCAGTGTCTAAGGCTCAGGAGTTACTGGTTTCGGTCATATCGTCAATGCCGGGCGCCAAGATAACCGAAAACCGACCGGGACATGTAGCCGCAACTTTTACCTCGGCCATCTTCCGGTTCGTTGATGATGTGGAACTGGTTCTTGATGACTCAAAAAAGGTCATTCATTTCAGGTCGGCTTCCAGAGTAGGTTATTATGACCTGGGGGTAAACAGGAAACGAATGAATGCCATCACAAACGGCTTCCTGGAACTGGAGCGCAAAACGGGGTTATAATTTTCTCGAGACCCCATGTCATCGACTATAAATTATGTTCCGGATTGTCAGAGATTGAGTCCCAGCAAGCGAGCTGCGTTTTTCCACAAGATGGCTTCAAGCGCCTCTTCCGATAGATTCAGCTTTCGAAGAACATCGGCAAGTCGGGATATGGAAGAAAACGTCGGCCAGTCGCTCCCAAAAACAAACTTGTGACTCAGCTTTTCAAAATGCGGATATATTTCGGGTATCTTCTTCAGGGGAATTCCGGACAAATCTATGTAGACATTCTTGTGTCGCCGAAGCATCCACTCGGCCTGGCCATACCAGAATGGTCTACCTCCATGACACATGATGATGACCAGTTCGGGGAAGTCATCGGCGATATCATCCAGAAGTAACGGATCGGCGTATTTGATTCGGGTCCCCTTGAAAATGGAAGTTCCGGTATGGAACATGACGGGGATCTTGAGCGACTGAGCCGTCTCATAGGCGGGCATGAGCCGGGGATCGTTGGGATAGAAATGTTGATAAGACGGAAGTAACTTAAGGCCCCTGCAGCCGAGGGTCTTCACGCAATGCTCCACCTGTAGCGCCGGCTCGGGCCCTTCATACATGCAGATTGAGCCAAATGGTATTAACCTGTCGTAATCACGACAAAACTCGGATAAAAACTCATTTGTAACCACCCCCGTGGCCTTGGGCGCATATTCTGCGAGGCATACGGCGTAATCTATACCCTCTGCAATGAGGAAATCGTTGAATTCCTGAGGAGTCAGAGTATCATAAAAACGCCTCAAAAAATCCGGATTAGAGAGTTCAAAATATTCATTTACCCACGGATTCCATAACCTTGCGGGCGCAGCGTGAACATGAAAGTCTATTAGAGGCATGTCTTACTCGCTAACCATTATTGATTTTGTCGGGTCACGACCCGTCCAAGAAACTTCGACACAGACTCACCAGCGTTCCTGCCGGACGCCATGGCCCACTGCATCGAATCCACACTAAGATATTCACCGCAACAGAACAGCCCCGGTCTTACCTCTATTGATTCCCAGGGTTTTGTGGTGGTTGGCGCCGTCTGAAGAGGGAGTGAATATTTTATTCGATCAATTTTCAGCGCCTTCCATTCACGGACCATCGGACCGAAAAATTCTCTGAGTCCGCCTCTCACAGATGATTCAAGACGATCGTCATCTGATTCGGGATTTCCCGTTACATTGACTGTTATGAGAGCTTTTCCTTTTGGGGCATAGGATGGATGAACATTGGTCGGGACAATAAGATTGTTGACGATGCCCTTTGTCGCGCCGTTCATGACAAGTATCGGCTCTTGAATCGGGGGGGTGTCCGCTGCGTAGTGAAGACATGTAGAACTTCTGAATCCTCTGGGTTGGGGACCATTGACCAGCCTGGCTGTTTCCGGCTCATGGGTTGCTACAACGACGGCCTTGCAATTCAGGGATTCACTGGATTCAAGTATTACTTTTTCATTCTCTATGGATAAGACTCTTGAATTCAGGCGTATCGACCCGGCCGGTAGTCTGGATGCTATCTGTTTCGGGATGGCGCCCATGCCCTTTTCAGGTAAAGATGTGTCTCCTGAAAAGAACATCCTGAAGCCGAATTCAAACATTCGACTCGACACTTCCAGATCGGGGTCGAAGTAAACACCGGTCAGGAAAGGTTTGAAGAAGGTTTGAATAATTTTGGAACCGAAGCCCAGTTTTGAAAGCTTCTCCCGTGTCGTCATTTCCGGTCGTTTGAACAGATCTTCGAGTGTTCCAGAGCATACTGATGACCGAAGCCTGGCGATGCGAAGTTTGTCCGACAAAGAGCCGACAGGGGAGAATGCGCCGCTTGCAGCGTCGATTGGATGCCGGAAAGGATCTGCCACACGGTGGAATCGACCACCGCTGTGTATCATGGCGCCAGGATAAAAAGGCTTGAGATTAAGTTGTCCGTAATCCAGTACTCTCTTTGCCTCAGGATAGGCTGTCAGCAATACCTGGAGCCCACGATCGAGTTGATAGCCATCGACCAGGTCAGTCCTGACTCTGCCTCCAACATCGTCTGAAGATTCGAGTATGATGAACGAAATGCCTTTCAGGCTTAATTCCAGTCCACAACAAAGACCGGAGAGACCACCGCCAA
>CAZVOU010000259.1:0-7598 GCA_964628605.1 uncultured Syntrophaceae bacterium | reverse complement strand
ATTTGCCTCAGAATGGCATTGTATTGGCCCTGATTAAAATAATCCCAGTCATCAATTGGAGTTGCCACTGGATGAATTTCGTTGGCGCCGTCCAGCGAAATTACAAGGTCTGGAGAATATTTCCTTAGCTTTGAGATGTATCTCATAAGCAAATGCTGGTAAGAATACCCCCAGACGGCAGTATTGTAGACCTTGATCGTCTTCCCGGGTATGGGGGAATGCGCATTCAGTATCTTTTCAATTACATGGGATATGGTCTCTCTTTGTTCGATATTATAGTAAGACGTTATGGCCGCAGCTGATCCGGCTGATCCCAGACCAAATGCCGTGGAGCCGCCAGTGAGGAAAATGCGAAACTCATCGTCCGGTTTTTTCACTGAAATGGGTCTGGGGTCCCTGAAGCCGGCATTATTGGAAAACTCGTAACGGTTGCCTTTTTCCTGATTATGTACGAGACAGACCCCAGGAACAAGGTCATAATCATAATGAGACACCGGTTGGGTAAAGTCCCTTCTGGCCATCTCAAAGTTGTTTGAATAGACATCGGATAAATATGTTTTCTTGAGAACGAACTCGGCCGCCCTGTCCACACCCAAAAGAAGCGCTACAACCACTACAGCCAGGAAACAAACATACGCCATCATCTTCAAAGGCTTGAGCAACAGCAAGTTCACTATTCGTCTGAATCTCGAAACATCCCTGCAGGATTCGGTGAGATCACCTCGATCCAGGCAACCTTTGCTCCCCCCTGAGGCTTTTTCGTCAAAAACCATCCCTGTTGGTTCTCCGTACTAGTTGCAGTTTTTTCTCACGAGTGAACTCACAATATCCTTTGCCTGAGTTTCCCGGAAAGACTTTCTCCATTGTACAGAAAGATATTCATATAGTCTAGATGCCTATCCCAAGGCTCGGAACCAAGGCGCCTACGGCGATGTACACCCCTACGCCCGCTAATAGCGCTCCAGCGGCTTTCTTGAAAACACGATTGGCGGAATGCATCCTTGTCGAGGTGATCAGCTTTCTTGCCGCGCCCGCCGATGTTCCAACCGCCAGCATCAGTAGGCAATGACCTATACCGTAGAAAAGCATCATCGTCCCACCGAACAGTGCGCCCTTAAGCGGAATTACACTGACTATAAGCAATAGCGCCGGTCCTGTGCAGGGCAGAGAAACAAGGCCAAACATGAATCCAAACAAAGCTGCGCCCAAAAATCCAGTGTATTTCGGCATTTTGTCCTGCGATATGGGCAACTGTATTTGAAATAAATCCATGAAATGAAGCCCCAGCAGCACGCATATGGCAGCTACGACATACACCATGTATTCTGATTGGAGAAACGGAGCCGCAGCAAGTCCAACGGTAAAAAGAACAGCCAACTCAACGCTAAAACCAAGAATGAACACCAGCGTGTAAAGAAAGGACTTCCACGCCGTCATTTCCTCGTCCATCCCGCCTATGAAACCGATCAGCAGCGGAACCATGACCAGCACACACGGGTTCATAGCCGTCAGCGCTCCCCCCACGAAAGAGCCTCCAGCCGCCATCCAGAGGCTACCTGATGACACCCATTCCTGAACTAAGGCAAAAAGTGAATCCATCACATTATCTCCACAGTGATCATTACTAAAATTCAGTGAGCTGCCAACCAATAAAAGATATGACTCATTTCTATCAACCCATTGAACTTATCTGGCAGCCGGCGCCTGCTGGACAGGGGGTTGATGTAGTGGGAGCGCATTTTGTGAGTTTGCGGCCACCACACCCATTTGAGCGAAAATCTGCATTATACCCTCTCTCTCCAGAGTGCCCTCATTTCTCCGAAATTCTCGACCATCCGGTGTCAGGAATACCTGTGTCGGCATAAGCCTGATATTGAAATCGCGAACCATATCCTTGTTCACATCCATGTCTACAGTCATCACAATTGCCTTACCCGCATAAGCCGCAGACATGTCATCCAGTATAGGCTTCATGTATTTGCACGGCTTGCACCATCCGCGACCAAACTCCAGTAGAATTGGAACCCTCTTGGTCAAGAGAGAAGGAAGGTTAATCTTTGGATCCGAGGCGTTAATGCCTCCCGGCCATAAAACCAGAGCAACAAATAATCCAACAAAAATAACAGCCGAAAGTCTTTTCATATTTTAATGGTCCTCACAGTCCGATTGATCATAAAAGCTAATCAACAGAATATCGAGCGCTTGAGCCCTAAGACTGAATCCATTTCAGGATTTCAGCTTCTTTTGGCATCTTGCCTGCCACCTTGACTTCGCCGTCAACCACTAACGCCGGTGTCATGAATACACCATAACCGGCAAAAACCTTGATGTCCTCTACTTTAACGATTTCAGCGTCAATACCGTTTTTCTTTGCCACCTCATTGGTGAGTTCGAATAGTTTGTGGCATTTTGCGCAACCAATTCCTAAAATTTCTACTTTCACTTTGTCCTCCAGGCTAATGTTTTACTATAACTAAATGACGATGTGTTCATGGACTTGTCAGTCCACCATGGCCCCGAACATAATACCGGCTATGGTTGAAAGGACACAGACCAGAGATACAAAAACAAACGTCTTTTTGAATCCCATCACACTGTTGATGACGAGCATACTCGGCAGAGAGAGGGCCGGTCCCGCCAATAACAAAGCCAGAGCAGGTCCCTTGCCCATTCCGCTGCCGATGAGTCCCTGAACGATTGGAACTTCGGTCAGGGTTGCAAAATACATGAAAGCTCCAGCTACTGACGCCAAGGCATTTGCTCCCACTGAGTTTCCGCCGAGAGCCCAGGCTATCCACTCGTTGGGGATAAGACCCTCTTTGTCGGGTCTTCCAAGTAACAACCCGGCAATTAAAACTCCGAATAATAAAAGAGGAAGAATCTGTTTTGCAAATCCCCAAGACTCACTGAACCAATCCTGAGCCTGTCCCGGGGATGAGGACGCCATCACAGAGATGGCCACAAATCCCACTGTGAAAGGAACAAGCGGGTCCCCCGCGAAAAACAGGGCCGTCAAAGCCACCAGACTCACCGAGATAATCATCCTGATAGCCGAGAATTCAAACCACAGCACCAGAACTATCGCGAAAGCCAAGCCCAGAATTGATGTGACAACCCATTTTGAGGAATAAATGTCGAACCACAAACCCGTATTGGTATCAGGCTTACCCCAGTTGGCAAAGACCAGTATTCCAACCATCAGCCCAAAGTAGATGATTGTCTGCCATAGTGGACGCCCTTCCTCAGAAAGGTCCCCCATGGAAGCAAGGGTTTCCTGAGTTCGCTCTTCTTCCTCTTTCCTGAAGATAAGATGCATCAGCAATCCGATGATTACACTAAATGCTACAGCGCCTACAGCTCTGGCTATGCCAATGTCCAACCCAAGTATTCTTGCACTGAGAATGATGGCGAGCACATTGATGGCAGGACCGGAATACAGGAATGCGCACGCAGGCCCCAAACCTGCTCCTCTGGTCCAAATCCCGGCAAACAGTGGGAGTATTGTGCATGAACATACGGCCAAAACGGTCCCTGCGACAGATGCGACAGGATAGGCTATCCATTTGGACGCTGTCGGTCCGAGGTATTTCATTACGCCTTCCTGGCTCACAAATACTCCGATGGCCCCGGCAATAAGAAATGCTGGAACGAGACAGAGAAGGACATGCTCTTGAGCGTACCATTTGACTAAATAGAATGACTCCAGGACAGCATTATCAAATCTCGGATAGCCGACCGGGAGATAATAACAACCGAGAAAGACCGCAATTATAGCAGCCAATGCCTTCCACTGGTCTGACCAGAACTCGAACAGCCTGCTGTTGGAAATCGATTGCCTGATTGAAAGAGAAAAATTACTGAAAGACCCATTCGCTCCAGGAGAGCGCAAATCTTGAGAACCGTTGTGAATTGACATTTTCTTACCTGCTGGGAGATCGGACAAACGCCCGGGAAAGAGACTCACCCATTCCTGATTGATTTTACGATCGTAAGATCACGCTACCATGACCGATTTCTGGCTTTCCAGTCTGTTTAGAACCGAATTTTCGACACACGCGGAAAATTCAAGCACACACGGCATGGTGAGGCGATACATCGTCTTGAGACCTTCTTTACGATCAGTTAAAATACCGCTCGATTTCAAGACGGATAGATGCTTGGAGATATTGGACATTCCCGTGCCGGTGTGTTCAACGATCTCACAGACGCACTTTTCTCCGTCCCTGAGGAATTCTATTATCCCCAACCTCAAAGGGTGTCCCATCGCCTTGAAGACTTCCGATTTCAGCTTTAGTCGACCGATCTCATACGACAAAGTTTTCATAACAAAACAACCCCGGACAGTTTTTATAGCCGGAGACCTAGCCCAACAGAGCGAAGTCTTCGCTATTTCACTAATTAGTAAAACACTACATGGAAAATGTCAACGATTCTTTCGTGGATTTTTTTAAAATTCATCTCTATTATAGATTAAGAGAATCCGCTCCAATACCGGAAAAAAGATCAATAGGTCTATTTCAGACACTCCAATGTGTCCTTGCGCTTCGTCCTAAACGCGCTCAGTGTTACCCTGTAAAACAATCCGTAAATGAATTACGACATGAGACACCCTAGGAAAGATTCAGAAAAATAGCTACAGGATCCTGGGACGGGATAATCGGCAGTAAAATATTCTCGTTTCGGATTAGCTCTCCACTTTCAGGAGGTTTATGCCATGGGCCGAGTGAAAAGACTTTCGTTGATCGACCGAATCCTGACGTTAATCATTTTTTCGGCCATGGCGCTTGGGATAGCGCTCGGCTATTTTGCTCCTTCACTCACCAATCTGATATCCGGCATGCAGGTGGGTACAACCTCCATCCCAATAGCGGTTGGATTGATCCTCATGATGTATCCTCCGCTTGCCAAGGTTCGATACGAGGAAATGGGAAGCGTGTTTAGCGATGGGAAGATACTCGGACTGTCATTGATCCAAAACTGGATCATAGGTCCGATCCTCATGTTTCTGCTCGCGATTATATTTCTGCCGGATCGCCCAGAATACATGGTGGGGTTGATCATGATAGGTTTGGCTAGGTGCATCGCCATGGTCATTGTCTGGAATGAACTCGCAGAAGGAGACACGGAATATTGCGCAGGACTGGTTGCTTTCAACAGCATTTTTCAGGTTCTTTTTTTCAGCGTATATGCATGGTTTTTTATAACTGTCCTTCCCCCGGTTTTTGGATTGAGCGGTAGTATCGTCCAAGTGAGTATAGGTCAAATTGCCGAGAGCGTATTCATATACTTGGGGATTCCCTTTATTGGGGGCATTGTCACCAGATTTGTCATGCTCAGGATCAAAGGGAGAGACTGGTATGAACAGGAGTTCATTCCAAGGATTAGCCCGATCACTCTGATTGCATTGATTTTCACCATAGTGGTGATGTTCAGCCTCAAGGGGAATCTGATTCTGAGCATTCCATTTGACGTGGTGAGAATCGCCATCCCGCTAACAATATATTTTATTGTGATGTTCATGGTGAGTTTCTGGCTAAGTTACAAGGTCGGCGCAGATTACCCCAAGACTGTAACGCTTTCCTTTACAGCGGCCAGTAACAATTTTGAGCTTGCCATTGCCGTGGCAATAGCTGTTTTCGGTATCAACTCGGGCGAGGCCTTTGCAACTGTAATTGGGCCGTTGATTGAAGTGCCGGTGCTTATCAGTTTGGTGAACGTGGCATTCAAATTTAGACAAAAATATTTCGTGGTCTGATGCTAAATTACTTCAACCGTCGGAGCTTAAAAAAACAATTTTCGTAGGAGGTTCAGATAACTCTGAACAACATCCTGAAATGGGAAAGACCCGGACGAGGATCACTTCAACCAAAATGGTAGAGTGTTTGTTCGCCGGGCCCTTCGTTCAGTGGCCCGTTTGGGCCTGAGAGACTGATTAGAATGCCTAGCTTACAGGAACCAGCTTCACGTGCGTGTCATAGAAACTGACACTTCCGCCGACCGGGTCCAGCATGCAGGTATTCTTCAGGGCGGGATCAATCCACATTGCGGCATTTGCATGTATTCCGGTGGCTCGCCTGGGCTCTCCCTTGATTGTGACCCCATCAACAGAGAAATCTGCGGCTCCTGTGGCCCAATGACCAAACCCCAGGGCAAAACTGACCACACCCGGACGCATTGTTTGAGTATATTTGAGTAATCCCACCATCGGTTTGGTTGCTCCCGCTCCCAGGTCCCAATCTCCTGAAGGATTGGTGGCGCTCACGACCTTAACTTTCTGCCCATCTCCCAGGTTGAACTTTTTAGCGTCAACAGGATTTATCAAGACATGGTTCTCCGGCATTAAAGGATGCAGCCACTGATTGGTTATGGTTCTGCTCTTTGTGTGAACGATTGACCTGTGAGTTATAAGAACCAGATCATGACCCTTTCTGAGGTCGTCCGGTTCTTTTCCATGATAGTCCATGATCGGGATATACCGAGCACATCCTGCGTTCCTTTTTCCCGTTCCCGAATGAATTGTGGCCGCCGTCTTTTCCTGGTACATATTCAACAGTTTGCCGTAGGGATGCCCCAACCTGTTCCCCTTATAGGCCTTATCGTGGTCTTCGAAACGCCCTCCTCTGTTCAGCACGTAAACTACTTTCGGCCAATTTTTTTCTCCGGCGATTTTTTTCCACCTTTCCACATTGAAAACGGTTTCGGGCAGTGATCGCCTGGCCTTGATAAAAGTGTCCATTTCCCTCTCATCCGCGTCAGGGACAGAATCTGATCCATCTGGCTTCTCACCAAAGCCCAGGTTGGCCACAGCCCGGATGTAGAAATCATCATAGTGCCTCAGATCAAGCCCCGGTCCGTAGGCGTCCTTACCAAATCCCTTTAGGTTCATCTTTTCGGCTAAACCCAAAAGCATACTTTCAAAACTGATGGGCATTTCGGTATCAAACACCCTGCAGTTTTCAGGGATTGGGGCCATTGCAGGTTGCCTGACCGGCTGAACCTTGCAGGTCATGCTGGGATGACTCCCCTGGAATTCCCAGCGTTCAAGAAAAGAAAGGTCCGGAAAGATGTAATCGGCGTACATCGAGGTGGTTCCAACCATTATGTCACTACATACAAACAGCGGTAATTTTTCAGTATCACATAGAATCTTGATGTTGGTCTGTCCTGCAGGTAAAGAATACGTCGGAGCGCCCATATATAGGAATAAAGCTTTGACAGGATATGGATACGCGTCTCCGATTGAGGGCACTATCTCCTCATAAATATCGCTACTAAGCGGATACCAGTTCCTTTTGGCAGGGTATCCGTTAAAGATCGTGGTTTTTTCGTATTCAAGGCCATGACGGATGGAACTTATCCCACAGGAGCCCATTTTGCCCGGATTTACTCCGAGTTCATACAGCTTGCCCTTTCCCATGAAATCGTAGGTGCTGGCGACTGCCATGCCCCCTTTGGCGTCAAAGTTTCCAAGCAACATGTTGATGGTCATCCATCCCAACACATTGTAAAAACCATTGGTGTGCTGAGCTGGTCCTCTATGAATATCCACCGCCGCTCTTTTTCCATGACTGGTTAGTTCCCTGGCAACATCAATTACA
>CAZVOU010000258.1:0-3789 GCA_964628605.1 uncultured Syntrophaceae bacterium | reverse complement strand
ATCTTTTTGTTCCTCGGGAATCAAGGAATACATGGACTGACCTATCAATTCATCACGTCCCATTCCCAGAAGACCAGCCGCCGTAAGATTCGCTTCTAGAATCTTGCATCCTTTACTGACCGTAAGGTAACCAATTGGAGCAGAATCATACAGGTCAAGATATTTGTCCCTAAATAAGCCAACTTCACGAATCCGAGATTCCAGGTATTCCTGACGGAAATAGAGTTCGTGAACAAGGTTTTGGAGTTCACTGGCCGAAAGGGTTGATATCTCCGTAGGGATTCCTGGCTTCCGTTTGGATACGGCTTCTTCATTAGGGGGTGGGACAGTTTTTTGATACATGACTTTTTTCCGGTTAAAGATTTGAATTAGGTAAGTGTCCTTTTGTCAGGAACAAAACTGAACAGTTATCCATAGTACTTAACACATCCCATTATTGGTGTGGGGTCGCCGGCCAATATATTGAGGCTTGCAGACATATGGCCCTCTACATCTATTGGTCTCTTTTTCAGTGTGCATTCGACCGTTGAAGTATGCTTCGCGTTTCAGCTCTGGTGTCGCTGATCCAACCAAAGCTAACTTTGCCGGCTATTGCTGACGGTCTTAAGTAGCGTTCCGCCATATTGTTGTCCGCAGGGATTTCTCCGTTTTCGAACAACCAGTGGTAAAGCCTGTTATGGTTCTTACCAAAAATGTCCTGCATCCCGCATATACCGAGGTGATGCGCAGGGTGATTCATGTCTGATTCTATCTCGCTTCTTATCTGGGACGCTTCTGAATAAAATTCACCATCTGATAGGGTCTGTCGGCAAAGTTGCATGGCGCTACTGAGCAAAGGAATTACCGCTGCGGTAAATGTACATACTTCGGAGTCATCTGGAAACTCTTCTTTCAGATCCTTAACACTTCTTATCGGATAAGCGTAACCGTAGGAAAGAAAACCTTAAACTCGGTTCCCTCACCGGGTTTACTATGACAGGTTATGTGACCACCGTTTTTTTGAACGAGACCTTGCACTACCGAAAGCCCCAGCCCAGTGCCTCTAGTAGATCCCCGTTGTTTTGTGGAGAAGAATGGGTCAAATACCTTGGCTACGGTAGCTTCATCCATGCCTCTACCCCTGTCCTTAACGGAAATCATGACATACTTGCCTGGTTTTATAAGGTGATTACCTTCACAGTGTTCTTCTTCGAATGAAACGTTTGTCGTTTCAATATTCAAATGTCCGCCATTTGGCATAGCCTCAGAGGAATTAAGAACCAGGTTGAGAAGAATTTGGTCTATTTGCTTGGGATCAGCACGAATGAAAGCCATTGGGCAGGTCAGATCAAATTCCAATTCAATTTGTTCGGAACAACTGAGAGACAATAGCTGACTTGAATTCAACACATGCTGGTTGATATCGAGATCCACTGGCAGCCATTGAGATTCCTGAGCAAACGCCAGCAGCTGCCTGACCAGTTCGGCCCCTCCCTCACCAGTTTTGATTATTGTTTTTAGTTCCTTGTAACCCGGTTCCTCCGTTCCTTTGTCAAATAATAATAGCTCAGCATAGCCCATTATAGCCTGAAGCATGTTGTTGAAGTCATGAGCTATTCCTCCAACTAGGGTTCCCAAGGCCTTCATTTTCTGTAGATGAAAAAGCCTTGTTTGCAGAACTTCTCTTTGTCGTTCGGCCGCGACATGTTCAGTCATGTCACGAGCGATAGCAGATGAACCCATGATCTCCCCATTCCTGCCCACTATTGGAGAGATGGTCAGAGAGACAGGAACATCTGCGCCATCCTTCCTTCGTCGAACCGTCTGGAAATGTTTTACATGTTCACCACGCTGTATTCGATCTACAAATCCACGCATTTCATCCAAACGGTCAGGTGGGATCGTGACAGATATTGATTCGCCAATTATCTCCTGTGCCGAGAAACCATAAATATTTTCTGCTCCCATGTTCCAGCTTGTTACTATTCCATCGAGAGTCGTTCCAATGATTGCGTCATCAGAGTGTTCAACAATGGCCGCCAGCCTTAGGTTTTTTTCTTCTGAGTTCCGGCGTTCCGTTATGTCACTGATTACCCCGACCCATTTGAACGGTTTGCCATGTCGATCCAGAACCAAAGCGCCTCTATCTACTACCTGGCTAAAAGTGCCATCTGTACATAGGATTCGGTATTCCACATTTAAAACTTTTTCTTCATCTCTTAGAACGCGCTCGACGGCCATAGTAACTCTTTCACGGTCTTCAGGATGGACAAGTCCAGCCCACTCTTTTGAGGATGTGGGAGAGTTGCCCAAGTCATAACCCAATGCATGATAAAGCTTCCCGTAATGCGTTACCTTATCTGTCAAAAAATTCCATTCATATATGTCATCGCTGGCGCACTCGGCGGCAACTCTGAACCTTTCCTCGCTTTGTCTCAGCAATTCGAATGTCATCTTTTGGTTGGTAATATCTTTAATTCCACCATATAAGCGCATATTATCCTCAGAACTTGGATCGAAAACACTTTTGCTTGATGAGCTGATCCAAACTATCCTACCTGATTTATGACGCAACCGCAGTTCACAGAAACCCGTCTCCCCAGGGGCAACACCAGCTACATGTTTGTCAAAAACCGGCAAATCTTCAGCAATTACCAAGCCTCTCCAACATCCCTGAGCTTTCAACTCATCTCCTGAATAGCCTGTGATTTGCTCTACCGCCCCGGTTATCCAATCAATGTGATAGGATGTGTCAACTGATTTGGAACAAGAGTATGCAATATCAGATGTTATGTTTGAAACATTGCGGTGTCTCCGCTCAGCTTCGCAGAGATCCGCTTCCACCTTTTTACGCTCGGTGATGTCCACAAGCGTTGAAAATACTTTGGCCGGATTTTCCGGCGAGCTGTTGACGAAAGAACTCGTCATTCGAATGTGGAATGTTGCCCCGTCCTTTTTCCTCATCTGAAGTTCACATTCGGACTTGTTCCCGGAATTGAGAACCGTTTCAAGATGACGAAAAAAAATTTCCTTGTGTCCTGATGAGACCAAAACCGAAAGGGGGGGATTTTTAAGAAAGGACCTGCCAACATCGAGCATTTCTGCAGCGGCAAAATTTGCTTCCAGAATTATTCCTTTTTGATCAAGGGTCAAATATCCGACTGGAGCCAAATCAAACAATTCGAAATACCTGTTTCTGGAATGCTCTAAACTTGTCTGTGCTTCTCTTAGTTCAGTATTCTGAACCTCCAATTCCGCACGATATGTAGACAACTCTTCAATCAATTTTGCGGCATCTTTATAATCCAGTTTCAGTTTTTCGAGAGTCCCTTCACTCAAGAGCTTCTCGGCTTTGGCTCTCAATTCATCCGAAGTCTTATTGTCCATCTTAAAAGTAAACCTCAACGTGCATAAAACTGCGAACCATCAAGATCGGAGACAGGAAAAAAGACAATGTGGGTGAGACTTTCACCCAACTTGTGGTTCCGCTTTGCCCTGAATCTCATGTTTATTGTGGTTCTATCCTTTCTGGTCAAAGTAACTGTTCCCCTTAGGGCATCATTCGCCAATGCTTCCCGGACTATTCGAACAAGTTCGTCTGACCCGAGTTCCACAAGACTCATATTGATGAGTTCGTCCATACTGTAACCAAGGGTCTGTGCAGTGGCTTTGCTGGCGAAACAAATTCGACTAGAACCATCTGAAATCAGTTTGACGCTGATGACGAAGGCGTCGAGTAGTTCAGTAACGGCATCGGCCCAGTCTTCCGTCCTTCTCAGTGCAGCTTCCTTTTCCACCAGGTCCGATGTG
>CAZVOU010000257.1:0-17532 GCA_964628605.1 uncultured Syntrophaceae bacterium | reverse complement strand
ATATTCCTCACTGCTGCCTCCCGTAGGAGTCTGGACCGTATCTCAGTTCCAGTGTGGCTGATCATCCTCTCAGACCAGCTAACCATCTCGGCCTTGGTAAGCCGTTACCTTACCAACTAGCTAATGGTCCGCGGGCCCATCATCAGGCGCCGGCTTCTATGAGAGGCCGACTTTTACCCCAGAAACCTTGGTTTCCGTGGTCTTATCCGGTATTAGCGGGCCTTTCGGCCAGTTATCCCGATCCCAATGGCAGGTTACCCACGTGTTACTCACCCGTGCGCCACTTTACTCCACACCCCGAAGGATGTGTTTCTCGTACGACTTGCATGTGTTAGGCACGCCGCCAGCGTTCGTTCTGAGCCAGGATCAAACTCTCCAGTTTGATTTTTCTCTTAAAACATGTATCTTCGTCACGAACTATCTGCTATTCAGTTTTCAAAGATCAACGCTTTTTTCGTTTATCACTTTCCGCCAGATCAGTTTACCATTTTTGCTTTTTGTTTGTCAAGCTTTTTTTTCTGATCTTTCGTTTCCCCAACCATTGGGGAAGTCCAAGGTTTATACCTAATCGGACTTTGTGTCAACAAAAAAGTTCGCCGCATTAGTCTTTTTTTCCTCTCTATGTCGGGCAGGGCAATAAAAACAGATACATAGGCGCTCACGCCCCTGCAAAAAAATACCCGTTTTCCCTTCATTCCCTGAGCAAATATTATTTCACATGGGCCATCCGGCGCGTTTTTTTTAGGTGAAGGGCGCTTTTTCTATCTCAGCTACGCGCCAGATTGACGGTTGTAGTGGCTAAAGGCGCGGTTGAAGTGATAAATACGGCCGATAAAGACATTGATGGCCTCCGGACGCGCCAGAGTATCGGGTATGCGCGGCAGTGGTCATGTAGAATGGGAGCGTATAAAAAGCGGCGTTTAGTAGTTTTAACGGGGTCAGAAGCCGGGGGAAGAGGTGGCGCGCCAAAAGGAGAAGGCGCGCCAGAGAGTGATTAGGCGGATTTTTTGAGTTCGTGGGGCCAGAAGAGTTGAATGGCGTGGACAGGGCACGCGTTCTCGCATATTCCACATCCTACGCAAGCCTTGGGGTCGAATAGCGCGGCTACGTCTTCGTCGTTGACGACGGCTATTCCGAGAGCCTGGAAGGGGCAGGAGGCCACGCAGACTTCGCAACCAACGCAATCCTCGGTCCATACATAGGGTTTGGGCCAATCGGACTTTTTGACTTTGTCCGGTTTGACTCCCTTGTCGTCGCGTATGGCGCCATAAGGACAGGCTCTGCCGCATACGCCGCATTCTATGCATTTTGAACCATCAATGCTGTGGGGTTGTTTTTTCTCACCGTTGGATGCTCTCATGGGGCATACGCGCGCGCAGGTTTGGCAGCCTTTACACTCTTCCTGGACTATTCGATAGGGCATTTAACTCCTCCAAAAAGATTTTTTTGAATTTTACGGGATTTATATTAGTTGACCGATTCGACGCTTTTTACTGCGGGGACTTTTTCTTTCAGAATTCTTTCAATTCCCATTTTGAGGGTCATCTGGCTCATGGGGCATCCGCCGCACGCGCCTTTGAGTCTCAGTTTAACAATTCCATCTTCAGTAATGTCTACTATTTCCGCATCGCCTCCGTCGGCCTGCAGTTGGGGTCTGACGAGGTCCAATGCCGCCTGAATTTCCTCTCGCTTCATATCGTATGCTCCTTTCAATAGGCACATCTTGAATCATACCAATTGTCTACAATAGCACACCGGACCCTTAAACACAGTGAAAAAAGTCAATTGACGTGACTTGGGCCGGGGTAATTTTCAGTAAACAGAGCGCGTTGCTTTCCAATCAGACAGCGCGTCGTCAAGGTCAGTCTGGTCAATGCCTATATGCGCGCCAATTTCAGAATTTTGGGCCATGGCTTTCCTGGCTCCCATCAGTACTGCGCGTCGGCATATCTCTTCTACGTCAGCGCAGGAAAGCCCCCGAGCCTGATCAACCAGGGATTGATATTCTCCGCTAAATGACACATGGTCAGTTTTCAGGAATCTTGTGAAAAGCGCGTTGAGATCGTCATCCGAGGGGAGTTTCAGTTTCAGCTCATTGGTAAAGCGGCCCGTAGCTGTGAGGACGGGAGGTAAATCGGCGGGCTGGACTGCCGTTCCTACGACCAGAATAGGTTTGGAATCCAGTGTGGAGTTCATCTCCATTACGAGTTGATTCACGATACGATCAATATATTTTGCATCCGACCAGCCTTTTGACGAGAACGAGTCAACTCCGTCCATTATGAGGACGGTCGGGGCCATTTGCCTGGCCTGTCTGAACAGTTCCCGAACGTTCTTTTCACTTTCACCCATGTACTTGGATAAAAGTTCAGGAGTGCGGATTTCAATGACATTAAAACCGCTTTCCTTCGCCATTGAACGCGCAAAAAGGGTTTTTCCGACACCGGACGGCCCAGTGATCAACAATCCCTCCGGTTTTGACATGCCGATCTTCTCGAGGGCCTTGGCGTTCTGAAGAGGCCACAGAACCGTTTGCTCTACGTAGGTTTTTTCTTTCCCGTATCCTGCGATGTAACCCCAGCCGGCTTTTTTCAGATTTACCTCGAAATTTCTTCCGGAAGATGGCCTCATGTCTTTAAGGGCTTCACTGAAATCTTCGGCTTCAACTGTAAGGGCTTCAAGGAAGTCTTCGGAGAGTTGCTGCGGGGTGTTCTCGAGTCCAGGTAGAATCCGGCGCATAGCCTCATATCCGGATTCCTGGCATAGAGCCTTTATGTCTGCGCCTACAAATCCATGAGTTTTTTCGGCCAACTCATTCAGATTGACATTTCCCAGGGGCATATCCTTTGTATGGATCTCAAGTATTTTACGACGCCCTGCCAGGTCCGGGGTGCCGATGAGCACTTCTCTGTCAAACCTTCCGGGTCGTCTGAGCGCAGGATCGAGGTTGTTGGGTAAATTGGTGGCTGCTATGACCATTACCTGACCGCGGTCCACCATTCCATCCATGAGGGCAAGTAGCTGGGCAGTCACTCTTCGTTCTACTTCTCCCTCCGCAGTGTCCCGCCTGGGAGCCAAAGCGTCTATTTCGTCTATAAAGAGTATGGAGGGAGCGTTTTTTCCTGCTTCATCGAATGCTGCGCGCAGTTTCGCTTCGCTCTCACCATAATGCTTGTCCATTATTTCCGTGCCTATCACACTGCGGAACCAGCATCCCGTTTCTCCGGCGACTGCGCGCGCAATCAACGTCTTTCCGGTTCCGGATGGGCCGTGCAATAAAACTCCCCGTGGGGGATCAATCCCGAGCCTGTAAAATATCTGGGGGTGCTGAAGTGGTAATTGAACTACTTCTCTAACTTTCCTGATGGCTTCATCCAGACCGCCGACGTCGGCAAAGGAGGTATCAGCCCTGGATACAAATTCGTTACCTTCCTCGTCTACGAGTTTAACGCGTGTCCTGGGAGACAACCTTGATACCGCGCAAGGCTCAGTGGATACTATCTTGAAACTGATAGTGGCTCCACGGTTATCTTTTAGACTGAGGCTACCCGATCCGACGAGAACCGCGCCGCTGAGCTTTTCAAGCATGGTTCTGAGTTGAGGTCTGGAGATTGAGCATCCCTGAGGAGCCTCCAGGGTAACCAGTTCGCTCTCAGGACAACGCGCTTTCCTCAACTTTACCTGTGAGTAAAGCTGGAATCTGTTCTCATCCATGGTAATCCTGTCCAGCGAAACCATCCTCGTGTCAATCCACGCGTTGGGATGAGGTTTAGCCTGCGCTATGCATCCCCCTGCATCCAGTATTTCAACCGGGTCACCATCTGTGAGTTCAAGCTTTTCCATGAATACGCTTGAAATATACACGGTTCTGTTGCCGGGATCATGGTCCATCACCTTTGTCACAACAAACGTGTATGTGGGATGTTCACTTTTGTGGCAGTCACAATCATCGTGTGAATGCCAACTACCCGGTAAATGATCCTTACAGTGACAATCCATTTCAAACTCCATTGCAGAGGGTTATCAGCGCACCGTAATTGGATAGCCTGGTTTTCTATACAAAAATGGAGCGTCTGAACGCTCCATGGTAATCGTCCAATGTCGATTTTTTTGGACAGTCTTTCAAGGCCACCGCACTAGCTTCGTTGATTGTTCTCGGGTTTTTTGTAGGCTTCCGATTTCAACCACGACCTTAGTCCATCCGATATTCCGCATGCCTTGTTCTTGCACGCAAACTCGAATACTGACTCATCTATAAGATCCTGCGGAGCGTCCACTTCATAGAGGACTTCATAATCATGATGGCTCTGCTTCACCAGGAAGAGCCTGGCCGGTGACGAAACAGCGTCAATTTTGAAATAGGCGCTTTCCTCATTGCATGATTTTGCGTGATTCAAGCCTCGGGACCAGTTGGTGCCCCATTCGAGGTAGCGGGTCACAGCTTCAAACGGGTGAAGGTCCCAGTCTATCAACATTGCTATGTTCCTATCAGCTAATATATCTCCGATTCTAGTCACGGGAATACCTCTCCATAATCGTATTTAACAATTAAGATGATGTTGACACAGAAAAGTTTCAGCATCATCCCCAGTAAACATACTAGGGACCTAAACCACTTGCTAATGGCTGTATAAAGAAAGTGAGGTATGGCAGACCCTGAAATCTTCCAGGGTTTAAAAAATTCTAATGTCTGAACACTAAGGCTGTCCCCACAAAAAACCCTTAGGATTTTTTTCCTGCTGGACGAGAAAACAGGCCATCGCCGGACAAATTATTACATTGGCAATCAAATAGATGGTCACAAAAATTGAAATCAGCTAATTTAATCCCAAACAGGTTACTTCTTAACGTAAAATCAAGTTTTTAATTGTTTCATAATGCCGTCTGATCAAAGATGGATTCCTTTATGATTATTTCCGGCAAAAGTGGAGACATTCTTACTGTCGGTAGTTGCACGGAATATCCTAGAACAAAATTCGAAGGAATTGATTCATGCCCGATTCAGAAAATACTAGGGACCAACTAATTCTGGAAGTCTCCCGTTTACGAAGTAAAGTCGAAAAGCTGGAAAAAGAAATTCGGCTTCAGACTGCGGGGTCTGTAGAAAATTCGGAACTCAGACTTCTGGAGATGGTGGAAAGCACCAGTGAATCCATTTTTGTCGTGCAGCATGGCTCCATCAAATTTTTCAATCCTGCATGTTCAGAATTCACAGGCTATTCTTCTGAAGAGATTCTCAACATGGAGGACATAGAGAAGGTTGTTCACCCTGGTGATTTATCGATTATAAAAAATCATTTTAGTTCTCAATTTTCGGGTCTGGAATACCCCCCGCAAATCGAATTTCGAATCATCTGCTCTGACCTTGCCGAAAAATGGGTGGAAATCCATTCCTCTTTCATGATCTGGGACGATGAACCGGCTTTACTGTGTTTTATGAGAGACATCAGTAGCCGCAAGATGATGGAAAAACAATTGTTGGACAAGACTCATGCCTTGTCTGAAAGGGTCAAGGAAGTATCTTGCCTGTACCACATCTCCAAACTTACACAAAATCAGGGATTATCCCTGGAACAAATCCTGGAAGGAATCGTGGTTCTGGTGCCTCCTGCCTGGCAGTTTCCTGAGATTACGTGCTGTCACATTAACATTGATGGGAATGAATTCAGCTCTGGTGATGTTACCAGGTGCGTGGCGGTTCAATCCGAGGCTGTTTTCATAGATGGCGCCTCTGTTGGTCAGGTTGAGGTAGGTTATTTGAGAGACATGCCTCGGAGCGATGAAGGGCCTTTTTTGATTGAGGAACGGCGTCTTGTTGAGGCTATCAGCCAGCTGGTAGCCGACGTCGTCATTAGAAAGAGGTCCGATGAAGCCCTGAGAGTTCGTGGACTGGCAATGGACACATCTATCAACGGAATTCGAATGATAGATGGCAACGGAAAGGTTTTTTACACGAACCGGGCTTCTCAACTCATGTGGGGGTATGGTTCGGAAAGCGAATTACTGGGAAAGCATGTGTCCGAATTCTGGAAAGACCAGGATGAACTAGATGCGGCGCTAAAACAGTTGAGAGCAGTCGGTTCTTTTTCCGGTTCATTAACGGCGATCAGAAAAGACGGAACAACTTTTGAAACTCTTGTTTCATTGAACCTCGTGATGGATGACAAAGGCCATGCTCTCGGAATGGTGGGCTCTTACATCGACATAACGGAACAACAAAAGACACATGAAAATATCATCGAACGGGAAGCCAGGTTCAGGGCAATAACCAAATCACTATTCGACGCGATCATTCTTATAGATGACCACGGCGACATATCTTTTTGGAACGAGGCGGCGGAGACGATTTTCGGATACGAGGAGTCCGAGGTTCTTGGCAGGAATTTTCACGAATTATTCGCTCCTCAGGAATATCATTCGGATCACTTTAAGGCATTTCCAGGGTTTGCGGCTTCCGGGCAAGGCAACGCCGTCGGGAAGATAACGGAGTTGGTAGCCATGCGCAGGACTGGCGAGAAGTTCCCGGTAGAGCTATCTCTATCCAGTTTTCAGATGAACGGTCGCTGGAACGCCGCTGGAATTGTCCGTGACATAACCGAACGCAAAAAAGCCGAAGACGACCTTAAAAAAAGTGAGGACAGATTCAGGCAGGTTGCTGAGAGCGCAGATGAATGGATATGGGAAGTGGACAAGAGAGGAATGTACACTTACTCCAGTCCGGTTGTGGAAAAGATATTAGGTTTTCAGGCAGGTGAAGTGGTTGGAAAGAAATTCTTTTACGATTTTTTCTTGCCTGAGGAAGCTGAAACGCTGAAGGAACTCTCATTCTCCGTGCTCGGGCAGGGGAATTCCTTTAGAGGTTTCATCAACCGCAATTTGAAAAAGACCGGGGATGTGGTTGTGATCGAGAGTAGTGGAGTGGCAATCCTGGATGAAGATGGCCGGAACATGGGTTATAGAGGAATCGATAAGGATATAACCGAACGTTTTCGTGCAGAGGAAGACCACCGACGATTGTTCACGGCTATAGAATCCGCCGATGGAAGTGTTGTAGTCACTGATAAAAACGGAAAAATAGAATATGTGAATCCGGCTTTTGAAAGGATTACGGGTTATGCGTCCAGCGAAGTCGTGGGGAAGAATCCCGGCATACTTAAGAGCGGCAACCATGACGCTGTATTTTACGAAAAACTCTGGAGCACTCTGGGACGAGGCGAGGTGTGGTCCGGGGTTATTGTGAACAGGAGAAAAGACGGAACGCCGCTCCATGAAGAAGTCACGATATCGCCGGTTTTTGACTCGTCCGGCGCCGTAATCAATTATGTGAAGGTTTCGCGTGACGTGACCAAAGAACTTGAAATCAAGAATCAACTCATTCAGTCGCAGAAAATGGAGGCGATAGGAACCTTAGCCGGGGGAATAGCTCATGATTTCAACAATATTCTTTTCGCTATTACAGGCAACACCGAGCTTGTCATTCAGTCCGTGCCGCAAGACAGCCGAATTTGTTCCAACCTCCAAAGGGTGCTGGACGCCGCTAATCGTGCAGGCGACATGGTCAAGCAGATACTTGCCTTCAGTCGTCAGGATAAGCCGGAACGGCAGCCCCTTGATATATCTCCAATCATAAAAGAAGGCATAAAATTCCTCAGGGCGTCAATTCCGGCCACCATTGAAATCAGGCAATTCGTCGAATCCAGACTTCCGAAAATTGATGGTGATCCGACTCAAATCCATCAGGTGCTCATAAACCTGTGCACAAATGCGGCGCATGCAATGAAAGGCACGAAGGGAGTTTTGACGATCAGCCTGAAATCAGTGCATTTGGAAGAGGACTTCAGGGGGCAACGAATACCAAAAACCTCAGGCGATTACATTTATCTCAGTGTAGCTGACACAGGTCAAGGAATGTCGTCCGAAATAATGGACCACATTTTTGAGCCTTATTTCACCACCAAAGAAAAGGGGGAGGGCACCGGATTCGGGCTTTCCATAGTACACAGTATTGTTCAAAATCACGGCGGTTTTGTGAAAGTTCAGAGTGAACCAGATAGGGGCGCTACCTTTAGTGTCTATTTTCCGGTTATAGAAGGCTCTGGCCAAAAAACGACAGAGACTCCAAAGACAACATCCATCGTTGGGGGGAATGAGCAAATACTCCTGGTTGATGATGAAATGATTCTGGTGGATGTCGGACAATCCATATTCGAAAGTCTCGGCTACAGGGTTGTCGCTGTTACTGATCCAGTGGAGGCCTTGAGGATATTCAAAGATAATCCTGACGACTTTGACCTGATTTTCACGGACTTGGCCATGCCCAAGATGCCTGGCGATGAACTCACAAAAGAAGTCAGGTCCATCAGACAGGACATCCCTGTTATTGTGTGCTCGGGGCTTACTCAGTCTTTAACTGCCGATAGAGTGAAGGAACTTGGTATTAATGCCGTCCTGAACAAGCCATTGCTCAAAAAAGATATGGCCATGATAGTCAGGAAAGCGCTTGACTCCAAAGATCAAAATCCGGATTTCTAACATTTGTCGATCTCGCCCGCCGCAGGTTGAGATTTGGCTCTTTTCCCCCAACAATTTGGAACCGTAATTTTATTAAGTCACCTAATACGCAATGATGATATTTTTTGCAGGTGGTGAGAAAATTAAACGTAAAAAATTTTTCACTTGCAATAAGACCATTTGGTCTCTAAAATAAAAATATGAAGGTAACGGAAAGACAAAAGCAAATTCTTGATTTCATCAGGCTCTTCCAGAAAAGGGAAGGGTTTCCTCCATCTTTAAGAGAAATGTGTCAAGGTTTAGGGCTGGCTTCTCATGGTAGTCTTATAAGACACATTCGTTTACTTGAATCTCAGGGGCTTATCCATAGTCTGTCCGGCAAGAAGAGAGCCTGGAAAATTGTTGAGGCTCAATCAACCGATGAGCCTTCAATACCTGTTTTGGGTCGTATTGCAGCAGGCGCACCTATCCTGGCTCAAGAGGTGGTTGAAGAGCATTTGCCTATAAATCCATCATTTTTTGGTTCACCTGAGGCGTTTGCCCTAAGGGTCAGGGGGGACTCGATGATCGAGGCTCATATTCAGGATGGGGATATTGCAATAATTCGACCTCAACATGAATCGGATAACGGAGCGATAGTGGCGGTGATTGTAGAAGGTATAGAACCTGAGGCTACCCTGAAAATTTTCAGATCCGGCAATGATCAGATAGAATTACGTCCAGCCAATAAATTTTATGATTCTCTTGTTTTTAGTGGATCAGAGCGTTCAAGAATAAAGATTCTGGGAAAACTGGTCGGCATCATAAGGGCCAAGCCATAACAAATCCGTAATTTACGGATTCAATCCTTTAAACAAACCGATATTGGCGGCAAGATCATAATTTCCATGACTGTGGATACCTTTGTACATTTAGAGGTTCTAAGTGGCTTTTCATTTCTTTGGGGCGCCTTCAGTCCTGAAGATCTTGTAGATGCAGCCGCTTCAATGGGTCAAAAAGCGGTGGCTCTTACCGACTATGGTCTTCATGGGGTCATCAGGTTCTATAAGGCGGCGCTGAGGAAGGGGATTCAGCCGATCGTAGGCGCCAAGCTGCCTGTTTGGGATGGATCGCGACTGGTCTTTCTGGCAACGGATTTTAAATCTTATGGAAATCTTTGCAGGCTTGTGTCGTGCGTTGAATCTTTGGGGGCTCTTACCAGGCAGAATTTGAGTCATTATTCAAAAGGTCTGTTGACTATAGCAGGGTCACGGGATTCCGTAATTCACAGGTCTTTAAAGAATGGAAGATTATCTCAGGCTGAGTTTTGTTTAAACGAACTAAGATCAATTCTGGATAATCCTGAGATGATCTTTCTGGATATACGGAAAAACGGAGAAGACGATGACTCAAGTAAACAAGCGATAGATTTAGCCAAATCCATGAATATTGCGACTGTGGCGACCAATGAGGTTAGTTTTCTCAGGCCCCAGGATTATATCCTGCACCGTATACTGGTTGATATTCAGCGGAAGTATCATCACAGGAGTGTTGTTCCACTGCCGAATGACACTTTCTTTTTTGCCTCCGGCAACGAAATGAGAAAACGCATAAATAACGATGAGGCCATTGAAAACACTCAGTATGTGGCGTCTCTGTGTAAAGGGTTTCATCTACCGGTAGGCAAACTTCACCCGCCTTCCATTCAGGCTCCTGAGAAGGCCTCGTCGGATCTGAGCAGGCAGTGTTTCAGGGAGCTTGCAATTGGGTATCCGAATGTTGGTCTGGATTACCTTCGTCGTCTTGACCAGGAATTGGGGTCAGTCAATAAAATGGGATTGGCCGATTTTTTCCTGCTCGTCAAGGATATAACGGACTTTGCCAGAGAGAGGAACATCCGTCATAGTGTTCGAGGTTCGGCTGTTGGCAGTCTAATAGTTTATTTGCTGCTCGGCGGTGTTGACCCTGTAGCCAATGATCTTCTTTTTGAACGTTTCATCAATGATGGTCGAGGTGATATGCCGGATATAGATATAGACTTCGATTCGGAACGTCGGGACGAAGTCATCAATTATATCCTAAGCCTATTCCCACGACAAACGGCCATGGTATGCACGATACAAAAATTCAAATGCCGTAGCGCCGTACGTTTGGCGGCAAGAGGCATGGGATATCCACTACATGAAATAAATCGCCTGGCTTCATGTTTGCCATGGTCGTTAAGTGGACGTAACCTAAAGCTAGCCTTGGAATTACCTGAACTAAAGGAGGCCCCGCTACAAAAAGAGAAACAACTTGTAGATTTGGCCTCAAGACTCACCGGATTGCCTTTTCAGAGTTCTCTGCATTTGGGGGGTATAATACTGGCGCCTGATGACATCAACGCATGGACTGCTGTAGGTAAAGCGCCCAAAGGCGTTCCGGTGAGCCATCTAGATAAGGATGATGTTGAGGCCCTCGGTCTTCTCAAGTTGGATATCCTGGGATTGAGAATGCACACTGCCATAAGGAGAGCCCTCGAAATACTGGATCAAAAAGGAATTAACCTCAATTTTGACAGGACTGCGCTGGATGACAAAAGAACTTACAGTCTGCTCTGCAGCACTCACAGTGTTGGTGTTTTTCAGCTTGAATCACCAGGGCAACGAGGGCTGTTGGGATGTTTGCAGCCAAAGGAGTTTAAGGACCTGGTAGCAGAAGTGTCTCTTTTCAGGCCTGGCCCGGTTGAAGGTGACATGGTGAATGTCTACATCCGTAGGCGTAATGGGGAAGAACCAGTGCCTTTCTGGCATGAAAGCATAGCGGAAGTCCTTCGGGAAACATACGGCGTCATTCTTTTCCAGGAACAGGTTTTGCGCATAGCCCACCTGTTCGCAGGATTGTCTTACGCTGAAGCCGACGCTTTCCGTCGCGCCATGACCAAAGACAGGAAATCCAGAAAGATGCAGCTTCTCAAGAAGGGGTTCATCGATGGAGCGCTGGCTCAAGGGCATGGGCATTCACTTGCGGAAGAGGTTTTCAACCATGTTTCCGCTTTTGCCTCATATGGCTTTTGTAAAGCTCACGCCGCATCGTTCGCTCATATCACATACCAAAGCGCCTATCTGAAGGCTCACTATCCACAGGCTTTTTATCTTGGAATCCTCAACGCAGGGCAGGTTGGCTCGTACCCTCATTCCGTAGTGGTGAATGAGGCCAGGAGAAGAGGAATTGACATATATCGTCCACACATCAATTTCAGCGGTTTTGAATACCAGGCTGAGGGAGTTGGTATCAGGGCTCCACTGGAAGAGATAAACGGGATTGGACCCGCAATGGCCAGACGTATCATGGCTAATCGTCAAAAATTTGGACCTTTTAAAAGTCGCGAGGAATTCCTGTCACGTGTGCCGACCCCAAAACGCCTGGAGAACATCCTGTCCACAACAGGCGCATTTAAATATCTGGAAGATCTTGAATGGGAAATGATGCAGGAAGCTTGCGGCGCTTGCTGACATGATAAGCTACAGATAAGGCGCCAATGCCGGTTCACACAAAAAAAAAGACCATCACGGGATGGTCGAAAATTAGGATTGAGAAGGTTATTTTCTCTGCGAGCTATTTAGTGTTTTATTAGAATCATGTCAACATTTTTAAACAAAATATTTAAAAAAATATCTTTTACATTATTGTATTTTACCATATCTATCAGATATCACTAATTTATAGTTTTGTTATAGTTGGTCGTTTTTGATAAACCATAAAAGTGAACGCTGAGGCCGTAGAAGTCTATATGGATTTCTCCCAGTTTTGACCAAAGTCAGCAAGTGGCCTAATCTCCGTGATTTCAAAAGTTAACGCGGCATAAATCATTTTTCTGGCCTCATCGACCCCGATCTTTGTGGCAATAGCGGAACGAATCTGTTCCAGCTTTTTCCCGGAGGTTTCGTGCTCTGTCAGTTTGACGTATATGCGAACGCCTTTCCACTCCGGAACAGATTTTCCAGGTTCCATCACGAGGAAAACGGCATGCGGGTTTTCCATCAAATTCTGATAAGTGCGATTATAACCTGACCCCATCACTATGGTCTTTTCATCGGTCATTCGCGGCGATCCAAAATAGGCGGAATTCACTTTTCCGTTTTTATCAGCAGTGCTCAGCGTTCCCAGTCTGGGTTGCCTGTTAAAATATTCCATTAGTTGCGCGCTCATTGATTCCTCCTGAGTATTTAGGTTATCCTTCAGTAATTACAGGCGAGTATATCATTTGGCGCCTCCGGTCGCAATTCTTGGCAAGCATAAAACTTAGGGAACCCCAACATGGAACAAAAACAGAGTGAATTAAAAGTCGAGCCTACACAGGATGAACTGGTCTGCTATTGCTTCGGGTATAGCCCAAAGGACATCGAAAATGACCTCATCGAAAATCATGGCAAATCGCTAATACTGGACAGGATCATGTCTGAAAAGAAAGCGGGTAGATGCGAGTGCGCGTCGAAGAACCCGAAAGGTCGCTGATGCCTACCTGATGTCCGCCGGTTGGTGGATTGGATTGTCGGTGGAAAGATTTGGAGATAGCTGGGATAAAGCCTCGACGCTAAACAAATGAAGCTGATGAGATGGTCACCCCGTCCAGAATGGCTACATTCACCCCGTTCTTTGTTTTTTATAACGCCTTTACAGCAAGTTACGCCTGTCTTTTGCCGGCTTATCCGGTCAGTAAAGTTTTGATTGAATAACTCGATGAATATGAAATTATTACATCAATAATCATACTTAACTGAATTAGGCGGCAAAAACTCTTCTAAAAATAGCGTTAGTTGGTTCGAAATAAACCAATGGTTCGAAAAATGGGTAATTTTTAGCCATTTTCACCCGGCATTTGATCATGATGCAAGGTTAGAAGCAGGCTATAAATCAAAAAGAGATACAATAAACACGGTGTTAGGTCCTAGACAGCATTGTGGCATGTTTGTTGCTCTTAATCATGTCGCTGAAGTCTTTTTCTTCCAAAAGGTTTCAGTTCCTTAAGTGGACCGGGCGTCCTAATTTAGTGGGACGCCCCGTCAAAAAATGACAATTTTTAAACAGCAACAGGGCTTTTTTAAGAATAGAGATTTTTAAGGTGAACAGGCTTCAAAAGAATTAATTCCAACAATTTTAAGGGCCGCATCTTCAAGCGGCAGGAGGTAACTGGAAATGAAAAAGCCGCCTATATTTGTGATGATTTTAGTCTTGATAGTCTCCGGGGTTTCTCTGGCCTACGCTGGTCAATATCAGTGGAGAGGTTTGTATGAGGATGCCCAGAACAATTTCCGCACGGGGTTGCAGACTCAATCTTTGGCGTTGGCCAAGGAATCGTTGAGAAAGGCGGACGTTGAATATGGGACCGATAGTCTGTATGCCTTGAAGTCCCTGACACTTGTGGGAGATTTGTACGCTGCGTCCGGAGCCTATTCTGAGTCTGCGAGGTATTATCGAAAAGCTCTGGAGGTTCAGAAAAAGATATTTGTAAGTCCCCATCCCAATGCTGCAAAGCTGTTAAATTCTTTGGCTGTTGTTGAATTCAAAGAGGGGCAAGTGTCTGATGCGAAGGCCAAGTTTGCCAAATCGATTGAAATTGCCGACCTGTCGGGCCACGGTTCTGACCCGTGTATGGCTGAATCGCTCTTGGGCATGTCAGAAGCTCTGAAAGCGTCCGGCAACCACGAAGAATCCGAGAAAACACTATTGGCGGCTTTGAACATTCTCGACAATTATTCCAAGTATAATCCCAAGCTGAATCTGACAATAGCAGATGCCAGGGTAAGTCTTGCGGAGTGTCTTAAAGCGCAGGGCAAGTATAGAGAAGCCAACGCCCAATACAGAGCCGCTATAAAATATTTTGAAACACGCGGCATAGCCTCCCAAAAGACTATGATTGACAGTCTGATAGCAATGGGTGATTGTTACGTCAGCTCAAACAAAAAGGCTCGGGCTTTAGATTGCTATAAACGCGCACTGGCCGCCGCCAATGGGAATAGGGGTGATGACATGACAGCGGCCCTGGTTTCCAGGAGATTGGCCGGTGTTTACAAGACAGTTGGAAATATTCCTGAGGCAAGAAGGTATTACAGACTGGCCGTCACAAGTCTCGAAAACTGTTCACCATCCGGATGCCCTCTGTTGGCGGACACTCAAAAATCCCTCGGAGATTTGGGTGAAAAATCCAGAAAGTCCGTTTCTGACACACCCGCGTAGTTTACCGCTGATTTCATGACATTCAAGGACTGCATAGGCTTGAAACGGCCATGCAGTCCTTTTGCGTAATAACTCAACATCATGCGTCCGGCCTCAAACCTGAGGTCTAGCGACAGCCTCAGGCCAAAGCCATTACCGTCCCGAGAAGGGAGATCACAAAAACCAGAAAGGACATTTTGATCATTGTTTCCCACCTAAAAGTTTTTGTCATTTTAGCATGTTGTGCATAATAAATCAAAATGGTATTAAATAGTCATGGCATATTTGCTTGAGAGGCGCCACTGTTGATGTCTTCTGGAGCAAACCTGACGTCATTAGAGGTCTCCGAACAGCGCATAGCCGCTCCAGTAATGCGGATGTTCGTAACCTTCCTTCCTCATTTGTTCTCTTGCCTTCCTCAAGGATTCCTGTTTAGAGCCGCCGGTTTTGATTTGCGCGAAGAACTTTTCCATGAAGATTTTGGAGCTATTTGGATCGTGATCCCACAAAGTCATGAGCACACTTTTGGCTCCGGCGTACTGAAAAGCCAGGGCCATATCTGCGAGTCCCTGCCCAGAATCTGCGTCATCAGACGAGCCTGCGCGTGAGCCCACCACGGCCGTCATTTCGGATGGCATTCTCAATGAGAGGATATCGGAAAGGCTAAAATAACCGTCAGTCCCCGGAGGCGCGGTAGTGAGAGCTATAAAGGGCTCCATGACCACCGGGAATGAGTCAGTGGTTGTGACAGGAGCCCCGAATATTATATTACCAAAGCCATCACTGTTTTGAGAGACTCGTGTCATTAAATCAGATTTGCCGGCCTTGGCGCCTGAAAGCATAGTGAATCTGCCGGGAAAAATCTTTTCCAGACTCTGGAAAACCGGGGAAAAATTCATCGTCCGGGATGATAGGTCAAACCCGGATTCAGAGTTGTTGAGAAATCCAGCCGTTTCAGCACGCAGGTTACCAGCGGTGTCAGACTTAGGCGCTGGGGCGCTGCCATCGAATCTGTCATCTTTCGTGGAAAAGATCGGATCAGCAAGAACCAGGACGTTTCCCGGTGGCCTGATCTTGCTCGACGCTGTTTTGGACATGGTCATGGACGAAATTGACTGGTGAAGGCTCAAACGATAATGATCACCAAAAAAATTACTAGCTGGAGGATCATTTCCGGTTGGACCGCTTTTCTCCGGAATTTCAGTTTGAGACAAGTCGGTTTTTTTTGTCATCACAAGAGCATCTAAAGGCATTAGGTTGAGCATTCCATCTGAAATTATTCTCAGAGAAGCCCCTTCCGGAACATTTTCGAGAACTCCCTGAAAGAGGGAGGTAAACAGTGATGAGGCCAGGTCAGGATTAAACTTTTGCAAATTAGTGTCAGCCAAATTTTTTCTGAAAGCGCCTATATCCGCTTCCAGGTCCTTTAATGGCCGATTGATGAAATCCGAGCTGATGATTTTATTGCCATGAATGAGTTGGCGAGCTATTCCTTCATCGAAAGCGCTAAATACGATCACGTAATCTTCCGGATTAATTAATATTTCTGTCAAGTTAAACGGTTTGGGATATTTTATGGAGGCGTAAGCCGGGAACCTTCTCCTGATTTCTTCAATGAGCCCGGAAAATTCTTTTTCCGACTGATTGATTAAGACGGAAAGGTTGTCATACTTGGTTTTATGTTTTTGTTTATCGGTAGAATTTAGTTCTTTCCTGAGGGCCGCCATTCTGTTGACCAACTCTGTTTCCCTCGTAAATAGATCACGCGGTAGGCCATACTTTTTGGAAGTCGCTCCATCAGACATGTATGATGCGAATCGTCGTGACTTCAGAAGGTCGCTTACCGCCAGAGCGCCTTCCGGGTTGTTCAGTCTGAATTTGGCCAAGGCCAACCCTTTGTAAGCTTCAGAAGGTTCAAAACCATTTATTTTAGTGTCAAAAAATCTTTTCCTGTCTGATGGCGCCAAAGTGGCGGCAATCTTTTCCGAGGCTTCTACCGCTGCCTGAAAGGCCTCTTGAGCCTTTGGATAATCCTTCATAGCCTGGTAAGTTTTCCCGAGTCCGGTGTAGATATAAAATTGGTCGTGGGGGGCGCCATTGTCGGATCGGCGTTGCAGTTCTTGGGAGTATAGTGATGACGCCGTCCGGAAATCGCCCTTGATCAGCGCCAGTCTGGCTAGGCTTCCCACATTGTTGGTCTTGTTGAGTAGAGTCTCAGCCTCTTCAGTCCTTCCCAGGTCCATCAAGTAGCCTGCAACCACACCAGTGATTTCATCGGTGGAAAGGCCGGCCTTTTTCATGAGCTGCAGAGCTTCAAGAGCAGATTTTATCCCCTGGTCATATTTTCCCATCTGCAGAAAGGTTTCGGCAATCTCCAGCATGGCCGCCGCTTCATCCTGAGGATTGCCGAGCTTTCTGAACATCGCCAGCGCGAGTCTGTGACTTTCAAGAGCCCTGTCGTACATCCCAAGTTTTTCATATATGAGACTCACGTTATTTTGGAGGATGGCCTCATCTTTCATAAGGGAATTGGTCTTGAATTTTGCCAAAGCCATTTGATAGCAATCCAAAGCCATAGGGTGATTGCCCAATTCTTTTTGAAGCTCTCCAATGTCGTTTAAGGTTCTGGCCTCATCATCAGCTTTTCCCAGCTTTCTAAAAATTCCAAGGGCCTGTTCGTACTGCTGGAGGGCGTTGGGATAGTCGCCAATCGCTTCATAAACCTGTCCCAGGTTATCCAGGTCTGATGCCTCTCCACTCTCATCACCCAGTTTTTTTTTGGTTTGTAGAGATTTCTTATAATGATCTATCGCTTTGTCGTACAATGCCAGATCTTTGAACAAA
>CAZVOU010000256.1:0-4357 GCA_964628605.1 uncultured Syntrophaceae bacterium | reverse complement strand
CCCAGTGACAACATGGCCGCTATGGTGAGAATGGAGTAACGAACCATGTACAGAGTCTGGCCGTAAACTTTTAGCAGGCCTTTGAAACCGTAACCCATGAACAATCCGGAGATGATGGCGGACAACAGGATGCCGGTTCCGCTGCCAGAGAGGAGAGTGAAGCGATAATATCGACGAGCCATGGTCCGTGAAAGTTAGAGACGAGGAACTGTGGAACGGCAAAGAATACACCTGCGACCATAATGGCCGACCAATGAGCTTTCATGTGTAGAAAAGCCAGACCGCCCAAAAGCACCACGATAGGCGCCGCCGCAAACATTGTTGAGGGCGCCATGCTGTTGAGTGGGTTGTAAACCTGTTGCCAGGCCATCTCTGGAAATTAAACGAACTCCTCCCAATAATCAGGAGCCCCGTCCATTTGGGCTTGTATGGCGGTAATTGCTATGGTGTTTACTACGTCAGGAACAGTGCAGCCTCTACTCAGATCGTTCACCGGTTTGTTTAGACCCTGCAAAATAGGCCCAATGGCGATTGCGTTTGCAGCCCGTTGAACAGCTTTGTAAGCATTATTGCCGGCATTGAGGTCCGGGAATATAAAAACAGTGGCGCGTCCTGCTACCTCGCTGTTGGGCAGTTTTAGCCGTGCGACCTCCGGATCTATGGCAGCGTCATATTGAATAGGCCCTTCCACCTTGAAGTCCGGTCGCATTTCTTTTGCTATCATTGTAGCTTCCTTTATTTTGTCCACCTCAACGCCTTTTCCTGATTCACCGGTGGAATATGACAGCAATGCTATTCTAGGCTCTATTCCAAACATTTCAGCAGTCTCAGCAGAACTGATTGCAATGCTTGCAAGTTGCTCGGCATTAGGGTCAGGGTTTACGGCGCAATCACCGTAAACCAGAACTCTGTCCGGCAAACACATGAAAAATACGCTGGATATGATGGGGCAGCCCGGCTTGGTTTTAATGAACTCGAGAGCCGGACGAATAGTATGCTGTGTGGTATGAACCGCGCCGGAAACCATCCCGTCAGCTAGACCGCGGTAGACCATCATTGTTCCAAAAATACTGACATCACCCAGAGCGTCAAGGGCCAATTGTGGCGTAATTCCACGATGTTTGCGAAGTTCAAAATATGTTTCGCCAAAATCCTCTCTTAGTTTGGAAGAGGTAGGGTCAATTATAGGGACATCCCCGAGGGCTAAACCAAGGGCGCGAATCTTTTCCTTCACCTCAATCACATTTCCCAGCAGCGTGATGTCCACCACATCTCTGAGGCGCATGATTTCAGCCGCCCGCAGTATTCTCTCGTCACCGCCTTCCGGCAAAACAATATGTCGGTGTATTGATCGGGCCCTGCTGAGCAGATCATACTGGAACATAAGTGGAGTGACCCTGGATGACTTCATGACAGCTATACGCTCACCAAGACTCTTAACGTCCACATTCGCCTCAAACACTCCCAGAGCGCCTGCAATTTTCCTATTATTTTCAGGGGCTATCACGGCATGCAGAGAGTTTACCTTGGTTGCAGTGGTAAAGGTGTCGGTTTCGACCTGGAGTATGGGTAGTGAAGAACTTTTCAACCCTTCAAACAGTTTCATTACAGACGGGTCCGGCGTAAACCCTCCAGTTAGCATTATACCGGCGACGGAAGGATAGACGGTAGATTCATCGGCAAGCACGGTTCCGATGATTATGTCTGAGCGATCACCTGGTGTAATCACCATACAACCCTCTTGCAGGTGGGCCAGAAAATGGTTTAGTTCCATGGCAGCGACTTTATAGTTTACGACTTCACGGTCCAATCTCTGAACATCTCCATGTAACATGGCGGCCCTGAGCGCTCTTTTTATTTCCGCTATTGTAGGTTTATCCAGAAGTGGGTGCTCAGGCAGAACAAAAACCGGCACGTTGTCATCAAGTTCATTGAAGCGTCTGGTCAATTCGACCATATGCTCGGGCTCAACACGGTTCACTATCACTGATAAAACGTCGCATCCCTTATCATCCAGAGAATCTTTGAGTCCCTGAATGGCATCAACAATTTCCTCAACTCCGCGCCTCCTCCCCAGAACCATCGGGATGATCGGAGCGCCAAGATTTCGAGTCACAGCCAAATTGAACTCAAACTCCAGGGCCGCATTAATTGAGCGGTAATCGGTGCCTGAACAAACTACAAAGTCACATTCACTCTCGATATTATGATACTTTTCCAGTATCAAACCATGTAATTCATCCTCATTGTCTCTGGAGAGAAGATCGTTTAAAACGGCCTCGGTGCAGCCAAACATGTCTTGCTCGGACGTGGCGATGTCGTACCTGCTTTTGACAAGGGTTATGAGTGGGTCAGAAAAAGGATCTTTTTGAATGACAGTCCGAAAAAATCCGATTCTCAAGCCACGTTTGGCTAACAATTCCATGACCCCCAAAACCACTACCGCCTTTACCACCCCTGGTCCCGAGCCGGCTATATAAAGATTTTTTGACATTTGTCATCTCCCAGGTTCAATTATGAACAACCATAGAAATTCTGACCGATCCAACATACTTGCCTGATAAATCCTTAATTGCAGCCTGATAAATTTTCCATTTGATTTCAGTCAGATTCCATCACTCGAAGACATTGTCGGGCCATGATGAGTTCTTCAAAGGTCCTGGCAACAAGAATTCTCACCGGAGAATCGTTTGATGAAAAGTCCATCACCGGATTCTGGGCCGAAGGCTTTAATGAGCTACGATTTTTCTCTTCGTCAATTTTGAAACCAAGACCGGCCAAACCCTCGAGGCTTTTGCTGCGGACTGTTGCGCTATTCAGGCCTATACCGCCGGTAAAAACCAGAGCGTCACAGCCGCCCAAAACCGCCAGCAACGCTCCGATGTTACGTTTCACCTTGTAACAGAACACGTCCAGGGCGAGTTTTGATCTTGGGTTTCCGTGCAGAGCCGAAGCCTCAATTTCTCGCATATCTCTGCTCACACCGCTTATGCCCAGCAAACCGGACCGATTGTAGAGCATATCCAAAACTTCATCCGTCGAGAGTTCCTCCTCTTCCATGATGACAGGCATCAGCCCGGGATCCAGGTCTCCGGATCGTGTGCCCATTAGTAGACCCTCACAGGCCGTCATCCCTAAGGTTGTGTCAATCGATTTACCGCCATCAACAGCGGTCAGACTGCATCCATTTCCCAGATGACATGTGATTATTTTCAGTACAGACGCTGGTTTAGCTAAAAATTCGGCGGCGGCCTGAGACACAAACTCATGGGAGTTACCGTGAAAACCCGTTCGCTTGTAGTGTTTTTCCTCAAAATAACGGTAAGGCAGGCCATAAATGGAGGCCACGTCGGGTATGGTCGCATGGAATGATGTATCGAAAACGGCGACATGAACAGCGTGTGGTATGCGCTTCATACACTCTTCAATTTCCACGATTTGTGGAGGATGATGCAAAGGGAAAAAGGGGATCATGCGCCGCACTTCACTAATTACTTCTCCGGTAATACGGATCGCACTCTTGAATTTGCCCCCGTGAACCACCCGGTGGGCAACGGCCGGCACTTCGTCCAGAGAGCCTATGCAATGTTTCAGCAAAACACTGAACATCTCATCGATGGCCTCTCCGTGGTTACGGACAGATGGGCCTGTCTGAGTCTCATTTCCCAGAGCATCCTGAAACACATGGACTACTTCCACCAAGCCGATTCTGTCTATCAGGCCGGTAAACAACACTGTTTTTGTGTTCATATCGAAAAGGTTGTATTTCAGCGAAGAACTGCCGCTATTCACAACAAGTATTTTCATGTTTATTCCCCATCAGGGATGGCCGTTGTTCCCATTGAACCGAGAGCCTTTAAAAAATCTCAGTCAAATGATCATGAATCACATGACGCTTAATTTATTTAAAATGATAATGGATCGGGGATGTCGATGCTCCGTAGAAACACAAAGCCGAAGTTATCCCGCTTTTTTGAAGCAAAATGAAGCCCTGGATTGGCTCACAATAATTTTACAATTACAAACAGTGAAAATGTTTGATCCTCTGGTCTGGAACTTAATAGCAGACCAGAGGTTAAAGGAGACCGCAAATTGGCAGTCTCCCGGCATTTGAGAATAATCGTTACTGAACGACCATATAGGTAAAAGGCGGCACATAAGCCTGCAGGAAGACGAGCACACCTACCAGGGCGGCAAGGGCCAGGCTGTGGAAGAAGACGTATCTGAGAATGTCGCCCTCATGCCCATACCACTGGGTTGCGGTAGAGGCCACGACGATACTCTGGGCGTCTATCATTTTGCCCATGACACCGCCGGTGCTGTTGGCGGTCGCCATCAGGTTTGCGCTTATGCCGAT
>CAZVOU010000255.1:0-6139 GCA_964628605.1 uncultured Syntrophaceae bacterium | reverse complement strand
CGGCGGGAATTTGTAATGAAGCATGAATGATTTGAAGCTCGCCCCTTCCAAGGCTTCAATTTTCTGTTCATCGGATGATGTTCCCAAGGTAACAATTACCAAGGCCTGGGTTTCTCCCCGAGTGAACAGGGCGCTGCCGTGGGTTCGGGGAAGCACTCCTATTTCGCAGGTGATATCCCTTATTTGATCAAAAGAACGTCCGCCAATCCTGATTCCTTCATCGAGAATCATTCCTCGGACGGCTTCCCCTTCAAGCTGTTCAAGGTAACCGTAAACTTCGCCTTTACGCTCCTTGCCGTCATCTCCAAGAGATTCGACAACAGAACTATAAAGGCCGCTCAATTCAGCACGTCTTTCCAGTTTTGGAGCGATGTTGAGCGTTTCCCTGATTTTCGGACCCCATTCGTTCCTGATTCGTTCGATGAGTTCAGTGTCCTGCTCCGGAGCCACTGTTTCTCTCTTGGGTTTTCCGCATTGAGCGCGCAGGTCATCCTGAGCAGCCAATATTTTCAGTATTTCATCATAACCGATGTAAATGGCGTCCAGTATGGCTTCTTCCGAGACTCGGTCGAAACCGCCTTCCACCATCACTATCCCTTCTCTGGAGCCAACGACTATCAGATTGAGGTCAGAGTAGGTATCCTCTACGGACGAGGGGTTGATTATGAGATTCCCGTCAACTCTTCCGATTCTAACTGCTCCGATCGGGCCTCCAAACGGAATGTCGGACACATGCAACGCAGCCGACGCGCCGTTAATGGCCATCATATCAGGATCATTTTCACCATCGGAAGATAGCACCGTGGCAATTATCTGGGTTTCAGCAGTGAATCCATCCGGGAAAAGTGGCCGAATAGGACGGTCTATGAATCTCGCGGTCAAGATTTCTTTTTCTGTGGGACGACCTTCTCTCTTGAAGAATCCACCAGGAATCTTACCCGCTGCATAAGTCATTTCCAGGTAATCTACGGTAAGAGGAAAAAAGTCAATTCCTTCTCTACCATGTTTTTCTGCAACCGCTGTTACTAATACTACTGTTTCTCCAGTCTGGACCAGCACCGATCCCGAGGCCTGTTTAGCCACTCGCCCGGTCTCAAATGTGATCTGTTTGCCGGAGACGTCACAGCTAGATCTATACGCCATGTTTTAAATATTCCTCTTTCCCCTTGTTACAACAACTCAAGAACTGTCCCCCAAATAAGGCCAAAAATTCTTATTTTCGTATGCCCAATTCACCAATAATGGTCTTGTAACGGTCTACATTTTTTGTTTTCAGATAGTCAAGAAGTCTACGTCGCTGACCAACAAGCTTTAACAAACCTCTGCGAGAATGATGGTCCTTTTTGTGGATCTTGAAATGTTCCGTAAGATAACCGATCCTCTCGCTAAGCAAGGCTATTTGGACTTCAGGCGAGCCAGTGTCCTTCTCGTGAATCTTGAATCTCTCGATGATTGTTTTCTTCTTTTCAGCCAGAAATGCCAACTCTCTTGTTCCTCCTGATAGTCATTGAGCTACTTTATAGCTTAATCAAAAAGTAATACCACATGCGTACGCCTAAGTAAATATAATGAGAACAAAGTTTTTTATTTTAGCTCCCACATCATGGCCGGGCCAAAGTGGATCGATTTTAACATTTTCCCGAGAAAAAAATCATCACGCTTATGAGTTTTGTCACGCGTGATATTTGTTCCACACTTGTATAAACTATTGTACTAGAAATACGTTGGTTTGCGAACAAAATTGCTTGGAACCGGCGGAATCGTTTTTCCGGTTTCTTTATTCATTCTAGTCATAAACACGAGGCAAAATTGTCCAGGCATTTTTTTGTATCCCTTGTATCCGGGATATTCCCGCGGCTAAAAACTCAAAAACCCGGATCCAGAAAAACCGTCATTCTTTTGACGATAGGTCTGATTGCGGCTTTGGGGACGGGCTATTACTTCTTTTACCATACAGGGTCCTCAGGTAAGTCCAAATCCAAGCTGAACACTTCTAAAGTCATACGACGCGATCTTGGCGCAACGGTGCAGGCTACTGGTATCGTGAAACCGATGGTTGGATCGGAGGTCAAGGTGGGCGCCAGGACTCCGGGTAAGGTGGTCGAACTGCCCATCAACGTCGGTCAACACGTCAGCGAAGGGGAAGTGATAGCCAAACTGGAACAGGAAGATCTGGTAGCAAAGGTCAAGCTGCAGGAGGCTATTCTTGCAGAGGCTAAAGCTGAGATGGATCGAGTCATCAAGGATATTGAGCGAGAGCGACCCTTGATCGAAAAGGGGGTAGTCTCTCAACAGACATTTGACAAAACCACCTCAAATTTTGAGATGTCCGTTGCACGTCATGAAAAGGCCAAGGCAGAACTCAGTTACGCTAGGGCAATGCTTTCCTATGCGACCATAACTGCGCCCATCAAAGGAGTGGTGGCGTCCGTAAACACCATCCAGGGGGAAACAGTGACTACAGGACTAAACGCTCCTACCTTCATCAAGATCATCGATCTGGACCGTCTTGAAGTTCAGGCCTATGTCGATGAGAATGATATCGGCAAAGTCAAAGTCGGACAGGAATCCATCTTTTCTGTGGCATCCCACCCCGGTGAAGACTTTAAGGGGACTGTAACCTCAATTTATCCTTCCGCCACTATCCAGGACAATGTTGTTTATTACATAACCACTGTCAGTGTCGATAACAGCGAAGGCAAACTTCGACCGGATATGACGGCCAACGTCATCATTTTTCTGGATCAGAGGAAGGGCGTTCTTACTGTTCCTAATCGGGCGGTTCAGAGAGAGGGCTCCAGGAAATTCGTTCATTCTCTGGAAAATGGTTCGATTGAGAGAAGGTATGTGAACACCGGTTGGAAAGATAGTTCATACACCGAGATCGTGGATGGATTGCGCGAAGGAAATGTGGTGGTTGTGGGCGACATAACCAGAAAATAGTGAATCAGTGTGAGGCCAGAGGGATTAACCAATGATAAACGTTCAGAATTTGTCAAAAGTGTTCAACAAGGACGGGGTAGAGGTAAAAGTTCTTGAGGACATAAACATTACGATAGACGCAGGTGAATTTGTGTCTATCATGGCGCCTTCCGGGATGGGCAAGAGCACTTTTCTCAACATCCTCGGCTGCCTGGATAAGCCTACTTCGGGGATCTACACTCTTGACGGAGTCGCTGTGCATGACATGAATGATGACGAACTTTCGCGAATCCGAAATAGTAAGATCGGCTATGTTTTTCAGTCTTTCCACCTGTTGCCTCGAATGACTGCATGGGAAAATGTCATATTGCCCTTGATATACAGCGATGATGACGCAGACATGAAAGAAAAGGCGGTCCATGTTTTAGAGTCCGTTGGCCTTGGTGAACGTGTCAATCATTTACCCCGTGAGCTATCTGGAGGACAACAGCAACGCGTGGCCATCGCCAGAGCGCTGATAAACAATCCAAGGATCATTTTTGCCGATGAGCCTACAGGTAACCTGGACACCGCGTCCAGCGCCGAAGTGATGAATATTTTCAGGAACCTCCATTCTCAGGGCAGAACCCTGGTCATCGTCACACATGACCCTGATGTTGGAGCCCAGGCTGACCGTATAATCGAAATGAAAGATGGCAGGATATCTAGTGACAGGTCCACGGGTTACCGGTCACAGGAGAGCGTTCAATGAGAACTTTACGAATGGCCTCGCAAGCTTTGAAAGCGATGAAGGAGAACAAGGTCCGATCCTTCCTGATGATGCTTGGCGTAATAATCGGGGTGGCGACATTGACCATCATCACGTCTTCGGTTATGGGCGCACGTAGCCAGGTGATGTCCCGAGTTGAGAGATTTGGTCTGGACCAGATCATGATTATGGCTGGGGCAGGCAGAAAACCCGGAGTTCCTCAACCAACTCCGACGACCCTTAGAATAGAGGACGCAAATGCGATGTTGTCGGAGCTTTCCAATGTAAAAGACGTCACTCCGCAAATAAATCGGCGAGACATACCCATCAAATACCAGAACAAAAATTCCTATGCCGTGATGGTGGCCACCAATCCCAATTGGCCTGAAATATGGAACACCCAGGCTGAAAATGGACGTTTTTTCAATGAGACCGAGGTTTCCAGGCTTGCTCGAGTTGCAGTGATAGGCCAAACGCTTGTTAACGATCTCTTTGAAGGTGAAGACCCTGTCGGAAAACAGATTTCCGTGGCCAACAACCCGTTTGAAATAATAGGGGTGCTCGAAAAGAAAGGAGCATCCCCAATGGGACTGGATCTTGATTCCCGGTTAATCATCCCTATTACCACTGGAATGAAACGAGTGTTCAATCAGGATTATATTACAAACATCAAACTTGTCGTGAACGACGCATCTAAAATTACCGACACCGGCAACGATGTTAAGATGTTACTCAGGGAAAGGCATAATCTGGCGCCGGGAGTGGAAGATGATTTCACAATAGTTACCCCGACACTTGTAATGGCATTGGCTTCAAAGGTTTCATCTACCTTCAACATTTTCCTGATACTTATTTCCCTGGTGTCTCTGGTGGTTGGAGCTGTCGTAATTGCAAACATCATGTTCATTTCAGTCAATGAAAGGAAGGCTGAAATAGGAATTCGCAGAGCTGTAGGAGCCACTAGACGTGACATCTTGTCTCAATTCCTGATCGAATCTGTAACAGTTTCCGCCCTAGGTGGAATCATCGGAGGAGTCCTCGGGATAGTCTCTCTCAAGTTGTTGTCCATGTTCACTAAAATGCAGTCAGGCGACATTATGGCTCCCTTATTGATTGCGATAGCGTGCGCCATCGTAGTGGGTCTACTGGCAGGCATCCAACCCGCCAAAAAGGCGTCTGGTCTGGACCCAATAGAGGCTTTAAAATAGACAGAACAGATTTGGGCAAAGGAATCCCCGATTGTTGTTAAAGACCAGGAAGCGGTTCTAACAGTCATGAGGCCTTTTAGAGGCATACGAATAGCTCTGAAATCCCTGACGGCTCACAAGCTCAGAGTGGCTCTGGCGGTGCTCGCCATTATGATAGGGGTGGCTTCCGTCACTGTCATGGTGGGAATCGGCAAAGGGGCTGAAGATGAAGTTCGCAAAAAAATTCAGGGCATGGGCACAAATCTTGTCATGGTGAGCGCAGGAATCTCACGCAGTGTAAAAGGGCAAGTAGGCCAAATAGGTCTCATGACCACGTTGACGATAGCTGACGCAAAAACAATCCAGGAGGATTGCCCCAACGTGGTTCGAGTCGCTCCGGCATTTTCTCGAAAGATGCTGGTAAAACATGAGAATTTAGCCTACTCCACAAAAGTCGTAGGCACAGTTCCAGTTTTTACCCAGATTAAAAATGTGTTCATTGAGAACGGATCCTTTTTCGACGATGATGATGTGAGGCTCATGTCTACTGTTGCAGTTATAGGACCGACAGTAGCCAGGAATTTGTTTCCTGACAAACATCCGGTAGGAGAAGGTATTCGTATCGGCAAGATTCTTTTTAAAGTCATCGGGGTCACGGTTTCCAAGGGAGACTTCGGAGGAGAGGACGAGGACGATCAGATTTTCGTGCCCCTTCGAACGGCAATGAACAAACTCTTCAACGTGACGTATCTCAGCAACATTTTCATTGAGGCGCGCAGCTTTGATGAAACACCTGTCGTTCAGGCACAGGTGAAATCACTACTCAGGGAACGTCATCGTCTGAGACCCGACGTGAACGACGATTTCACCATTCAAAATCAGGCCGATGTGGTTGAAGCGGAGAGTTCGGTGGCCAGGACGTTCAGCATGCTGGTAATTGCCATTGCGTCCGTATCTATGTTGATAGGAGGGGTTGGAATACTAGGGGTCATGCTCCTGTCAATCAAGGAACGGGTCTCTGAAATAGGAGTGCGACGGGCTGTCGGCGCAAGGCGCAAGGACATTCTTGTGCAGTTTTTGGTGGAATCCTCATTTCTTGGCATACTGGGTGGTCTTGCGGGGATTGCCCTTGGACTGATTACTTCCCAGGTTCTCAAAATTGCCTCGGGAATGCCCCTGGTTTTATCACTGAATTACATGCTCGGTTCTCTGATTTTCTCTGTTGTGATAGGCCTGATCTTCGGAATCTACCCTTCATGGAAAGCTGCTGGACTTGACCCAA